>CBFHQG010000001.1:0-82353 GCA_965657825.1 Actinomycetes bacterium
CGATGCGTGCCGATGACCCCGACGCTGACCGCACCAGCGGCCAGTGGCAGGTCGCCGCCCTCATGACCGCCCTTGCACTCATCCCCACCGGGATGCCCTCCAGCCCCGCCGACAGCACCGCTGATGCCGACAGTTCAGCCAGCCAACCCCCCGCACCCATCGGTATCGGCGTGCAGGTCGTCATGGACCTGCCCACCGCACTCGGCCTGGCCGACAATCCCGCGATCATCCCCGGCTACGGCCCCATCGACCCCGCACTCGCCCAGCAGCTGGCCTGCGATGGGCAGTGGCGCCGCTGGGTCACCGACCCCATCGACGGGCACCTGCTCGACGACGGCGACCGCCGCTTCCCCGGAGCCCGACTACGCCGCTACCTCAAAGCCCGTGATCCGCGCTGCGACATGCCCCCCTGCGGGCGCGTCGCGCGCACCGACGCCGACCACACCCCCGCCTACCGCGACACCCACACCACGTCTGCGGCCACCATGAGCACCGCCTGCACCACCCACAACCGCACCCGCGACGCCGCCGGCTGGATCGCCGAAGGTGACGGCCGATGGCGCAGCCCACTCGGACGGATCTACCAAACCCGCAGGCACCAACCACTCCCCAACCACACACCACCCCACCCCACAGCAACCGACTCAGACCCCCCGCCTTTCTAGACTGTCGGTATGCAAAGGTGTGCCTATGGCACATGCAACGGGTGATTTCCCCGTCCACCTCAACAACCATCACATCGACACGCTCTCGGTGATCTTCGCCCACCCGGTGAGTCACAACATTCGCTGGGTCGATGTGCTGTCCCTGCTCGAAGCGGCCGGTGAGGTCGTGGAAAACCACGACGGCAAGTTCAAGGTCACCCTCGGTCCGGAGACCGAGGTCTTCGAGCGTCCACGCCACAAGGACATCGATACTCAGATGGTCGTCGACCTGCGCCGCATGCTGCGCAACGCCGGCTTCGAACCGCGCCCGGCCGGGCAAGAGATCTAAAAGGGGCGGGAGACCTGATGAGCAAGGACATCACCGACGCGATCGACGTCACCGGGCGCATTGCGATCGCCGCGATCGACTTCCACTCCAGCAAGATCTACGCGATCGATTCGCCGGATCATTCCCGTCCTGAGACGGTCACGGCGTCGGATCCGCGCGGATACTTCCACAACGTCTACCACCGCCATGGCAATCCCGATGGCACGTACGAGGACGACAGCGATGAGTACTGGCGCGCTCTCGCCGGTGCTCTGCGAGGCGCTGCCGGCATCATCGTCCTCGGCCACGGCAAGGGCAAAGCTAATGCCGGCCACCACTTCATCGGCTATGTCGAGAAGCACGAGCGCGGCGTTGCCGCGAAGGTGATCGGGGAGTTCCGCTCCGATATCGATGACCTCACCGATGAGCAGATCCTGCGGCTCGGCCAGCACATCGCGGGGATCGATCCGCTACGCGATCACGGTGATTCCCAGCGGGGATCACTGTGATTCTTCAGGGTGCCCCCGGCAGGATTCGAACCTGCGCGCATGGCTCCGGAGGCCACTGCTCTATCCCCTGAGCTACGGGGGCTCGGGCACCGATGAGGGTACCGCGTGGCGTCAGGAGGAGAACCAGCGCGGGGGACCGGCGATGAGCGCGGTGAGGAAGGCTCCGATCGCGGCGCCGATGCCGGTGTCGAATCCGCCGAGGAAGAACGGCACGAAGAGGCCGACGACGAAGCCAACCACCCCGAACAGTGCGGCGGCGACAACGGCGAAGGCCAGCCGACCGCCTGCGCTCTTGGCCGAGTCGACCTCGCCGGCGGACTTTTTGGCCGGTGAGTTCTTCGCGGGTGAGTTTTTTGCGGGGCTGGTGCCACCGCTGGACGTCGTCTTGTTCACCTCAGCCAGGAGGCGCTCGATGTCGTCGCTCATGCCTCCATCCTCACCCCGGGAGTCCCCATCACGCAAACACGAAGGCCCCGGTCGAGGTGACCGGGGCCTTCGATGGAGTCTGAGGAATCAGATGATGCGAACGTTATCGGCCTGGGGACCCTTGGGGCCCTGGACGATGTCGAACTCGACGGTCTGGTTCTCATCGAGCGAACGGTAACCATCGGCCTGGATGGCGGTGAAGTGCACGAACACGTCGGCACCCCCGTCAGCCTGAGCGATGAAGCCGAAGCCTTTTTCAGCGTTGAACCACTTGACGGTTCCCTGAGCCATGCGGTGGTACTCCTTGAATGCAGGTGCATCAATTGGGTGATGCAGTACGTCGGACGCCGGACAGGAAGCCCGGCGGGCTGATGGTGCGAGCCGACGTCCGCCGCCCTCGTTGCCGCAATGGGCCCTTCTGGGAAGCAAAACGCTCGCCGGTGTTGGGCGGCGAGCGTTCCTCGAACGGTGGTTCTTGTGCAGCACAGCCAGGGACCACGCTAGCACGCTCCCCTGCGGACTACGCTTCGGCTCGTGACCCCTGGTGATCTGGCGGATGCCGTGCGCTCTGCCTTGACCGATCTGATCGCCTCGGGCCAGTTGGCTGTAGAGATCCCCGACGAGATTGTCATCGAGCGCCCACGGGTGAAGGAACACGGGGACTACGCCACCCCGGTGGCCCTCACCCTCGCCAAGAGTGCGGGGATGCCGCCGCGCGCCGTGGCCGAGATGCTGGCCGAGCGTCTGGCGAGCACACCGGGTATCACCGCCGTCGACGTCGCCGGGCCAGGATTCTTGAACCTCACCGTCGCCGCGGATGCCCTGGGGGCTCAGGCGGCCGACATCGTGACCGCCGGGCGGAGCTTCGGCACCTCGACAACGCTGACCGGTCAGAACGTGAATGTGGAGTTCATCTCGGCCAACCCCACCGGGCCACTTCACCTCGGTCATACCCGCTGGGCCGCGGTGGGCGACGCTCTCGCGAGAGTGCTTGCAGCGGCAGGTGCCGAAGTGGCGCGGGAGTTCTACATCAACGATCGCGGTGTCCAGATGGACCGGTTCGGTGCCTCAGTGATGGCAGCTGCCCACGGACGGCCCGTCCCCGAGGACGGCTACCACGGCGGCTACATCCTCGATCTGGCAGCCGACATCGTCGCCGAGGTGCCCGGAATCCGGGATTTGCCCGAGAGCGAGCAGGCCGAGGCCTTTCGCGAGGAGGCGTACCTCCGACAGCTAGCCCAGCAGCAGCGGGTGCTGGAGATCTTCGGTACGCACTTCGATGTCTGGTACTCCGAGCGCTCGCTGCACTCCTCCGGTGCGGTGGAACGTGGCATGGACACACTGCGCCAACACGGTCACGTCTTCGTCGAGGACGATGCGGTGTGGCTGCGGACGACTGACTTCGGGGATGACAAGGACCGGGTGCTGATCAAGTCCGATGGTGAGATGACCTACTTCGCCTCCGACACCGCCTACTACGTCGACAAGCGCGCACGGGGGTTCACCACCGCGCTGTACCTCCTCGGTGCCGATCATCATGGTTATGTCCACCGCCTCAAGGCGGTCGCCGCGTGCGCTGGTGACGACCCCGAGATCAACATCGAGATCCTCATCGGCCAGTTGGTGAAGATCACCCAGGGTGGTGCGGAGGTCAAACTGTCCAAGCGCAGCGGCACGATGGTGACGCTGGAGGATCTGGTCGACGAAGTCGGTGTCGACGCCGCTCGCTACTCGCTGATCCGCTATCCCGTTGACTCGCCCCTCACCCTCGACCTCGATCTCCTGGTGCAACGCAGTAACGACAATCCCGTCTACTACGTGCAGTACGCGCATGCCCGAATCTCCTCGGTTCTGCGCAACGCCGCGGAGTTGGGAATCGATTGGCGATCAATGGGACTGGAGCCGGGTCTGCTCGACCACGAGCGTGAAGGTGAACTGCTTCGAGTTCTCGGCGAGTACCCCACGACAGTCGCGACGGCAGCCGAACTGCGCGAACCGCATCGGATCCCGCGATACCTGGAGCAGGTGGCGACCGCGTATCACCGCTTCTACGACACCTGCCGTGTTCTCCCGCGTGGGGATGAGGAGGTGACCGCGCAGCACGTGGCGCGCCTGTGGCTGTGCGCGGCGACACGACAGGTCATCGCCAACGGGCTCGACCTATGCGGGGTCAGCGCACCTGAGCGGATGTAGAGGCGTCTTCCACGCCGATGCGCCGACGCAGCAGGAGAAGCACTCCGCTGAGTGCGAGCAGCACGATGCCCGCCACGAGCATCCCGGTGATCCAGCCCAGTGCCGAGCCGGCTATCGCGAGGGCACCGATCGCCGCAGCGACGACACCGCCGACCGCCCAGGCCCAGGAGCCACCGCGGGCGAAGATCGACAGGGCGGATACCGCGAAGGCGATCAGCAGGCCTCGCGCCCACCAGGTCGCGGCGAGTTCATCGGGAGGAAGGTCCGGATCGAGCACCCGGCTTTCGATGAGCGCCTGGGGCATGAGGAACGCGATCGTCCAGGCGACACCGAGCGATTCCGCTAACACCGGGGGCTGCAACCAGATCGGGGCGAGGGCCAGCCAGATGGCTCCCGCTCCGGTGACCAAGATGGGCAGCACCCAGGCAGGTTGATCGGCGATCAGACTCATCGCGGAGACCGCGGCGAACCCCGAGAGGCCCGCGACGCCGAGTGTGGCCAGAACCCCGGGGGCCAGCCAGGCGCCGAGTACCGCGACGAGCAGGCCGGCGACCGCGGGCAGCATCACCCAGGGATCGCTGCGTTCGAACACATCGTCGATGCCGGCCATCACGAGGATCTGATGGGCGGTCGCGGCCACCAGCGCTGCTGTGAGGGCGAGCATCAAGGCGACGAGGCGCCGCTGGGTGCCGTGCTGGGCGAGCCCGGTCCGCCCGTGCGTGACGACGGCGATGCCGATGGCCGGCCCGGCCAGCACCGACGTGGCGGTCATCAGCACGATCAGGCGAACGACGTCCGACCAGTCCTCCCAGGACTGCGCGACCAGGTTCAGTGCTGCGCTCGCGACGAGGGCAGCGCCGACATAACCGAGGATCTCCGGGAGTGCCCGAGTCCAGGAATGGGTGGCGGTCTGCGTAGAGGGTGAGGGTGTCGCGGTCGACATGCTGATCACGCTAGGTGCGATCGAGCCACGCGGGCGGTGAGCACGGCGGCCCGTGACCGGTCTACCCTCTCAACCGATGCGTGCGCACCCGGCAGGACCTCGTCACGGCGACGTCGTGGCGCCCGTCGGCGTGCCCCCACGCCCCGCATCGGATGGCGGGTCCCTCGATCCGGCGCTGTGGCCGCTGACGGCCCGACGTAGCGACGCCGGCATCCTCGAGGTCGGGGGAGTGCTGATCACCGATCTCATCGCCCAGTACGGCTCGCCGCTGTACATCCTCGACGAAGCCGATGTGCGGCTGCGTGCTCGGCAGTTCCTGGCCGCCTACGACGATCCGCAGATGCCCGCTGACGTGTACTACGCGGCCAAGGCGCTGCTGGCCACGACGGTTGCTCGCTGGGTGAGCGAGGAGGGTCTGGGGATCGATGCCAGTACCGGGGGGGAATTGATGGTGGCTCTCGCCGCTGGCGTCGATCCGGTCCGGATTCTCCTGCACGGCAGCAATAAGTCGGTCGATGAGATCGACTTCGCAGTGTCGAACGGGGTGGGCCGCATCGTGGTCGACTCCCTGATCGAGATCGAGCGGGTCGCGCAGGTCGCCGCACGTCACGGCGTGGTGGTCGACGTCCTCATCCGCGTCACGGTCGGTGTCGAGGCGCATACTCACGAGTTCATCGCCACTGCCCATGAGGATCAGAAGTTCGGACTCTCCCTCGCTGATGGCGCGGCGATGCAGGCCGTCGAGGCGATCCTCGCGCATCCGCAATTGATGCTGCGCGGACTGCACTCCCACATCGGCTCCCAGATCTTCGACGCGTCGGGCTTCGAGGTTGCCGCATCCCGAATCGTCGGGCTGGCCACCCAGATCCGTGAGGTGCACGGGATCGAGATCGTGGAGTTGAACCTCGGTGGAGGAATGGGCATCGCCTACACGCCCGATGATGATCCGCTGCGCGTATCCGACATGGCCGAGGCGATTCGAGCCATCGTGCGCGAGACCTGCGCGCGAGCGGGCATGGCAGTCCCGCGCCTTGCCTTCGAGCCCGGGCGCGCCATCGTCGGACAGGCAGGCATCACGGTCTACCAGGTGGGCACCATCAAGCCCGTCGAGCTCGGGCACGGCATGCAGAGGGTGTACGTCTCCGTCGACGGTGGCATGAGCGACAACCTGCGCACCGCCCTCTACGGGGCCGAGTACACCTGCGCGATCGCCTCACGCGTGTCGGATCGAGACACCGCGCTCTCCCGCGTGGTGGGCAAGCACTGCGAGAGTGGCGACATCGTCGTGCGTGACGCCTGGCTGCCCGACGATCTGGAGGTGGGTGACCTTCTCGCGGTCGCGGGCACCGGCGCCTACTGCCGGTCCATGGCCTCCCAGTACAACTACCTTCCACGGCCGGCCGTGATCTCCGTGCACGAGGGGGAGTCGCGCGTCGTCCTCCGACGCGAGACCATGGAGGACCTACTCAGTCTCGACCCCGGAAAGGATCCCTCATGAGCGACACCGCCCGCAGCGGTGAGCCGATCACCATCGCCGTCCTCGGCGGAGGCACGGTCGGTTCGGAGGTCGTGCGCCAGATCGGATCCCAGTCGGAGGATTTCGCAGCTCGTGTCGGTGCGCCACTTCGCGTGACCGGTGTCGCCGTGCGTGACGCCGCTCGTTCACGGCCGGGTATCGATGCGTCCCTCATCACGACCGATCCGCTCGCCCTCGCCTCCACGGGCGCCGACATCGTCGTGGAACTCATGGGGGGCATCGAGCCGGCGCGCGAATGCATCCTGGCGGCGATGGCCGCAGGCTCCAGCGTCGTCACCGCCAACAAGGCACTGCTTGCTGCTGATGGTGCGAGCCTGTATGCCGCGGCGGCCGAACACGGCGTCGACCTGTACTTCGAGGCATCGGTAGCCGGGGCGATCCCACTACTGCGCCCGCTGCGGGAATCCCTCGCCGGCGATCGGGTTCTCGCGGTGCTCGGCATCGTCAACGGTACGACCAACTTCATCCTGTCCCAGATGGATGAGCGAGCAGCCGATTACGCGGATGTGCTCCGTGAGGCCCAGGACCTCGGGTACGCCGAGGCCGACCCCACCGCTGACGTCGAGGGGCATGACGCTGCAGCCAAAGCGGCGATCCTCGCCGAACTGGCCTTCCACACCCGGGTCACCGCCGACCAGGTGTCCTGCGAGGGGATCTCCTCGGTCACGCTGGCCGATGTCGAGGCGGCCCGGCAGATGGGCTTCGTCATCAAACTCCTCGCGGTCGCCGAACGTGCCGTCGACGCCAACGGTGGCGATGAAGGCGTGATCGTGCGTGTACATCCGGCGATGGTGCCCCGCGAGCATCCGCTGGCCAGTGTGCGCGATGCGTTCAACGCGGTCTTCGTCGTCGCTGAGGCGGCCGGTGAGTTGATGTTCTACGGGCGAGGTGCCGGAGGCCAGCCGACGGCCAGTGCTGTGCTGGGCGATGTGATCGCAGCAGCCCGCAACCGCGTCAGCGGTGGTCGTGGCCCGGGAGAGTCGGTCTACGCCGACCTGCCGGTGCTCCCGTTGGAGCGGGCGACCACTCGCTACTACGTCAATCTCGACGTCGCCGATCGCCCCGGGGTCCTCGCCACGATCGCCCAGGCGTTCTCGGACAATGGCGTGAGCATCCAGGTCGTGCGCCAGGATGGGCACGGTGATGACGCAGGATTGGTCGTGCGGACCCACCGGGCCACCGATGGTGCCCTCGCGCAGACGATCGAGACACTGCGTGGGCTCGATGCGGTCAAACAGGTTGTCGGCGTCATGCGCGTCGAAGGGGAGGCCGGGCCATGAGCGTGGGAGTCACGACCGGTGCCCACCAGTGGCGGGGACTGATCGAGGAGTACCGCGACCGATTGCCCGTCGACGCCGACACCCCGGTGGTGACCCTGCGCGAGGGAGGCACCCCGCTGGTCTATGCGTGCGTGCTCTCGGAGATGACCGGCTGTCAGGTGTGGCTGAAGTACGACGGCGCCAACCCGACGGGCTCGTTCAAGGACCGCGGAATGACGATGGCGATCTCCAAGGCCGCGCAGGAGGGGGCCCGCGCGGTCATCTGCGCATCGACCGGTAACACCTCGGCGAGTGCCGCCGCCTATGCGGTCAAGGCTGGCATGGTCTGCGCAGTCCTCGTCCCCGACGGCAAGATCGCCATGGGCAAGTTGGCTCAGGCGGTTGTCCATGGGGCGAAACTGCTGCAGGTGCAGGGGAATTTCGACGACTGCCTCACCCTGGCGCGCGATCTGGCCGAACGGTACCCCGTGTCCCTGGTCAACAGCGTCAACCCCGACCGGATCGAGGGTCAGAAGACCGCGAGTTTCGAGATCGTCGATCTGATCGGGGACGCCCCCGATATCCACTGCCTTCCGGTCGGTAACGCGGGCAACATCACCGCGTACTGGAAGGGATACCGGGAATACCGCGAGGATGGCCTGGCCACGCACCTGCCCCGGATGTGGGGTTTCCAGGCCGCGGGCGCCGCTCCCATCGTCCATGGTTCACCGGTCAAGGCTCCCGAGACCATCGCCACCGCGATCCGCATCGGCAATCCGGCATCGTGGGAGCAGGCCGAGGCGGCGCGCGATGACTCCGGTGGTGCCATCGACGCGGTGACCGACGAGGCGATCTTGGACGCCTACCGACTCCTCGCGTCGCGCGAGGGTCTGTTCTGCGAGCCGGCGAGCGCAGCAAGCGTTGCCGGGTTGCTTCAGCGTCACTCCCAGGGTCTGCTCGATCCCGGTCAGACCGTGGTCTGCACGCTGACCGGCAACGGCTTGAAGGACCCCCAGTGGGCGCTCGCCGACGCTCCTGAACCGGTCCGTGTCGAGATCGACGCGGATGCTGCCGCCGTCCTCCTCGGCCTGGCCCCGTGACCGAGGGCATGACCACCCGGATCCGCCGATCCACGGCGGTGGAGGTCCAGGTCCCGGCGACCAGTGCCAATCTGGGGCCGGGATTCGATTGTCTGGGCCTGGCACTAGGGCTTCACGATCACCTCATCGCCATCGTCACGGAGGACCCCGGGGTCCGCGTCGATGTCGAGGGTGAGGGTGCCGGAGCGCTGCCCTCCGATGAGACCCACCTCGTGGTGCGCGCGGCTGCCGCGGGGTTCGCGGCCATGGGGGTGGCGATGCCCGGCCTGCTGGTGAAGTGCGCGAACTCGATCCCGCAGGGCCGCGGCCTCGGTTCCTCGGCTGCGGCCATCATCGCCGGCTTGGAGATCGCCCGGGGACTGGTCGAAGACGGTGAGTCAGCGCTCCCAGACTCCGCGATGCTCGATCTGGCCTCGCAGATGGAGGGACATCCCGATAACGTCGCCGCTGCGCTGCTCGGTGGATTCACCACGGCCTGGATCGAGACGGCCGACCACGCAGGCGTTCTGGTGCGCCCGGTGCATGCGTCGATCCAGCCCATCGTGGCGATTCCACCGGCCCCGGTCGCCACGTCGCAGGCTCGACGACTCCTGGGGGAGTCGGTTACCCGGGAGGCGGCCGTTTTCAACATCGGTCGAGCAGCGGCACTCACCCATGCCCTCAGTTTCGATCCCAGCCTGCTGTTCGCCGCGACCGAGGATCGTTTGCACCAGGACGCACGAGCCGCGGTGTATCCGGCGTCGCACGCACTGATGGCGGCGCTGCGCGGTCAGGGTCTTGCCGCGGTGATCTCCGGAGCCGGCCCCACCGTGCTCGTGCTCACCGATGCGCCGCAGGAGGCGGCGCGGATCATCGCCTCGGTCAGCGGCTCGCTCAGCCAGACGGAGACCGAGGAGGAGTGGCAGATCCACCCGGTCGCGGTGGACCCGGACGGGGTCCGCTCACGGACCCGACCGCTTCGAGGGTGAATCCGGGTGCTACCCTTGCCAACCAGTTCTACAGTTCAGGGCTGATTCGCCTCGCGCTCAGCGATGCACGGCAGCCCGATCACGCGGCCATCTTCGCCCGTGACCCATGCCCCCGCAGGGTTTCTCATCTGTATTCCCCTGCGTGGCCGTACGAAGGACAATCGTGACCGAAGCAACCACCTCATCCCGCACACGCGGCTCCGGGCTCTCCGGCATGCTGCTCCCCGAGTTGAAGCAGATGGCTTCCTCGATGGGTATCCCGGGTACCAGCACCATGCGCAAGGGCGACCTCGTGGCGGCGATCTCCGCCAAGCAGTCCGCCGGTGCGAAGAACGAGACCCCCAAGACTGAATCCCCGAAGTCTGAAACCCCCAAGACCGAAACCGATAAATCCGAGCAGCGCCGTGATCGGCAGGGCAGCGACCGGCAGGGCAGTGACCGTCAGAGCAGTGACCGGCAGAGCAGTGACCGGCAGAGCAGTGACCGTCAGAGCAGCGACCGTCAGGTCAGTGACCGGCAGGGCAGCGAGGACGATGACGCCGGGTCGCGCCGTCGCCGCCGCCGCGGCCGAGATCGCTTCCGCGACCGCCGCGACCGCCGCAGCCCGGCCGAAGCCGAGGTCGAATTGCGCGAGGACGACGTCGTCGTGCCGGTCGCGGGCATCCTCGACGTCCTCGACAACTACGCCTTCGTGCGCACAGGCGGATACCTGCCCAGCCCGAACGACGTCTACGTGTCCTTGTCCATGGTCAAGCGTTTCGGCCTGCGCAAGGGCGATGCGATCACCGGCGGAGTGCGCCAGCCGCGAGACGGTGAGCGCCGCGAGAAGTTCAACCCCCTGGTGCGCATCGACACGGTCAACGGCCAGGAGCCTGATGAGGCGCGTCAGCGCACCGACTTCAACAAGCTCACCCCCCTGTACCCCCAGGAGCGCCTGCGACTGGAGACTGAGCCGGGCAATCTGGTCACCCGGGTCATCGATCTCGTCGCACCGATCGGCAAGGGACAGCGCGGTCTGATCGTGTCGCCTCCCAAGGCCGGCAAGACGATGGTCCTTCAGGCGATCGCGAATGCGATCACAGCCAATAATCCCGAGTGTCACCTCATGGTCGTCCTCGTCGACGAGCGACCAGAAGAGGTCACCGATATGCAGCGTTCGGTGAAGGGTGAGGTCATCGCCTCGACCTTCGATCGCCCGGCAGAAGACCACACGATCATCGCTGAGTTGGCCATCGAGCGCGCCAAGCGACTTGTCGAGCTCGGTCACGACGTCGTGGTTCTGCTGGACTCCATGACCCGCCTCGGTCGGGCCTACAACCTCGCCGCACCGGCCTCGGGTCGCATCCTGTCCGGAGGCGTCGATTCGACGGCCCTGTACCCACCCAAGAAGTTCTTCGGCGCGGCCCGCAACATCGAGAACGGTGGTTCCTTGACCATCCTCGCCACTGCCCTCGTCGAGACGGGCTCGCGCATGGACGAGGTCATCTTCGAGGAGTTCAAGGGCACCGGAAACATGGAGTTGAAGCTCGATCGACGGCTCGCGGACAAGCGTGTCTTCCCCGCGGTCGACGTCGACGCCTCCGGCACCCGCAAGGAGGAGTTGCTCCTCGGGGCGGATGAGTTGAAGGTCGTGTGGAATCTGCGTCGCGTGCTGCATGCCCTCGACCAGCAGCAGTCCATCGAGCTGCTGCTCAACAAGCTGCGGGAGACCAAGAGCAACTATGACTTCCTCCTGCAGGTGCAAAAGACCACCCCCGCGGTCGCCGGGAGCGACTCAGACGACTGATCGGCACCTGGGGTACCCTTCCCCCGAGCACATCGACACCCAAGGAGTCACCCATGAAGTCGGGCATCCACCCCGAGTACGTCGAGACCCAGGTCACCTGCACCTGCGGTGAGACGTTCACCACGCGCAGCACCGCGAAGAACGGCGTGATCCACGCCGATGTGTGCTCGGCCTGCCACCCCTTCTACACCGGTCGGCAGAAGATCCTCGATTCCGGCGGTCGCGTGGCCAAGTTCGAGAAGCGCTTCGGCAAGAAGTCCTAGCTCGACGTGTTCGACGCCTGCGTCGAGCTCGTTGCCGAATTCGAGGCGGCCGAGACTCGCCTCCAGGACCCCGACCTCCACGCTGACCAGGGGGAGGCTCGCAGGGTCGCTCGTCGTCACGCGGAGTTGAAGCCCATCGTCTCGGCCTACCGGGAGTGGGTGGGTCTCGGTGAGGACATCGACGCCGCCCGTGAGCTCGCCGATGCCGACGCGGCGTTCGCTGAGGAAGCCGAATCCCTCGACCGTCGGCGCACGGAGGTGGCCGAGCGGCTGAGGACCCTCCTGGTGCCGCGCGATCCGCTCGATGACAACGACGTGATCTTGGAGATCAAGGCCGGCGAGGGTGGTGAGGAATCCGCTCTGTTCGCGGGTGACCTGCTTCGGATGTACCTGCGCTACGCCGAATCGCGGGGATGGCGCACAGAGGTTCTCGATGCCGAGGAGTCCGATCTGGGCGGATACCGAGACGTTGCCGTGGCGGTAAAGTCTCGGGGAACCCCCGAGCCTGGTGACTCCCCTTACGCACGATTGAAATTCGAAGGTGGCGTCCACCGGGTGCAACGCGTCCCCGTCACGGAGTCACAGGGGCGGATCCATACCTCCGCTGCCGGGGTGCTCGTGCTGCCCGAAGCAGAGGAGGTCGACGTCACCATCGACCCGAATGATCTGCGCATCGATGTCTACCGCTCCTCTGGCCCGGGCGGTCAGAGCGTCAACACGACCGACTC
The DNA here is from genome assembly GCA_965657825.1 of Actinomycetes bacterium. Classification (GTDB taxonomy): domain Bacteria; phylum Actinomycetota; class Actinomycetes; order S36-B12; family S36-B12; genus M55B157. Next base: position 12,685 of record CBFHQG010000001.1, read on the forward strand.
TGCGGTCCGCATCACGCATCTGCCCACCGGTGTGGTCGTGTCCTGTCAGAACGAGAAGAGCCAGCTGCAAAACCGCGAGCAGGCGATGCGCATCCTGCGTGCCCGACTGCTCGCCATCGCGATGGAGGAGCAGGCTCAGGCAGCCTCGGACAGCCGTCGCGCGCAGGTGCGCACCGTCGACCGCAGCGAACGGATCCGCACCTACAACTTCCCCGAGAATCGGATCAGCGACCATCGCGTCGGCTACAAGGCCCACAATCTCGACCAGGTGCTCGCCGGTGAACTCGACCCGATCGTTCAGGCATGCCAGAGTGCGGACATGGCTGCTGCGTTGGAGGGAAGCGACGCGTGAGCGGGACTCCGGGGTTCTCCGAACGGCTCGTCGCCGGTTGGGTGTCCCTGCGCGATGTCCTCACCGATGCGGAACGTCGCCTGGCCGCCGCCGGGGTGCCCAGCCCCCGCACCGATGCCGCCATCCTCGCCTCGCACGTCACCGGGATCCCGCGCACCCGGATGCTCCTCCACGACGAGATCACCTCCGAGCAGCGCACCGTGTTCGAGCGGCTGCTCTCCCGGCGAATGGCGCGCGTCCCCCTCCAGCACCTCCTCGGAGTCGCTGCGTTCCGCCACCTCGAACTTGCGGTGGGCCCGGGCGTCTTCGTACCCAGGCCGGAGACCGAACTGCTCGCCGAGGCGGGAATCGCCGCTCTTGCTGCGAGCCAGCATCGTGTCGCGGTGGATCTGTGCACTGGTTCGGGAGCGGTAGCACTCGCCCTCGCGACCGAGGTGGACAACGCAACGGTGCGCGCGGTGGAGATAGACCCGGCAGCCGCACAATGGGCGGAGCGCAATCTGGATGTCCATCGACCGGCCGTGGAGGATCGAGGCTCGCAACTCGACCTCGTGGTGGCAGACGCCACGAGGGTTGCTGAGCCCGGCGGTGCCCTCGTCGACCTCGTCGGTCGAGTCGATGTGGTGACGACGAATCCGCCCTACATCCCCGAGGACGCCACCCCCGTCGAGCCGGAGGTGCGCGATCACGAGCCGCGCGTCGCCCTATTCGGCGGACCTGATGGTCTCGACGTCGTGCGGGGACTGCTGCAGACCGCGGCGCTCCTGCTCCGACCGGGGGGAGTCCTGGTGGTCGAGCATGCCGAGCGGCAGGGCGAGGCGGCAGGGGAGTCCGGGGTGCCGGGACTCCTGCGCGACCCTGAGCGGGCGCAGTGGTGGAGTGCCGTCCGCGACCACCTCGACCTGACCCGTCGGCCCAGGTACACCTCCGCGGTGCGCACGGCGGAGGGAATCGAGCTGTGAAAGCCACGCTGTGAGCATCGTCATCGACTGCGGTCGCCGACCGAGTGCGGAGCGGGAACGCGGGATCGTGGCCGCAGCCGCCGCGTTGCGACGAGGCGAGCTGTGCGTTCTGCCGACCGAGGCCGCGTACGGCCTCGGCGCCGATGCATTCTCAGCGCGAGGGATCACCCGACTGCGCGAGGTCAAGGGGCGCGGGCCGGATCTGCCGCTTCCGGTTCTCGTCGCTTCGGTGCGAATGGCGGAGGGCATCGTCACCGGTCTGAATACCCCTGCTCGGGCGCTGATCGATGCATTCTGGCCCGGTCCGCTGACCCTCGTCGCACGCCAGCAGTCCACCCTCATGTGGGGACTGCAGGGAGCGACGCTGCAGGTGCGCATGCCGCTGCATCCGATGGCGCTCGCGCTGGTCGAGACGACCGGCCCACTGGCGGTCACGACGGCTAATAGGGCCGGGGCGGCCCCACCGCGCACGATCGAGGCCGCCTCGGCGCAGATCGGGGAGGATGCGACGGTCTACCTCGATGCCGGACCTACCGAGGCCGGGGAGCCCAGCACCGTGGTGGATGTGACCGCTGATACGCCTGTTCTCCTGCGGACCGGTGCCATCGACCTGGAGACTCTCCGTCGCTGCATCCCCGACCTCAGCGAGCACAACGCAGATCAGGCGTAGACTCACCGGGTCTGTCGATGTTCGCTCGTCCGACCCGCTCGTAGGAGGCCTGCCGTGACCGACCTGGATCCTGACCGCCCGCCCTTCTGGGGACCGGACTTCGGCGCCCTCATCAACGAGGACCCGGAGATCGCCGGCGTCATCATCGCCGAACTCGATCGCGCCCGCGGCGGTCTGCAGCTGATTGCCAGTGAGAACTTCACCTCTCCGGCGGTGCTCGCCGCGCTGGGCTCGACCCTGTCCAATAAGTACGCCGAGGGCTATCCGGGTAAGCGCTACTACGGGGGCTGCGCCGAGGTCGATCGCGCCGAGATCATCGGTATCGAACGAGCCAAGGAGCTCTTCGGCGCCGAACACGCCAACCTGCAGCCGCACAGCGGGGCGAGTGCCAACATCGCGGCCTACGGCGCCTTCGTCAAACCGGGTGAGACGGTCCTCGCGATGAGCCTGCCGCACGGAGGCCATCTCACGCACGGCTCGAAGGTCAACTTCTCGGGCAAGTGGTTCGACATCGTCTCCTACGGGGTGCGCGAGGACACCGAGACCATCGACTACGACGAGGTGCGCAGTCTCGCGCTGAATCATCGTCCGCGGATGATCATCGCGGGAGCCACCGCCTATCCGCGTCTGATCGATTTCGCGGCATTCCGATCCATCGCAGACGAGGTCGGTGCGATCCTCATGGTCGATGCCGCCCACTTCATCGGGCTCGTCGCCGGCAAGGCGATCCCCAGCCCGGTGCCCTACGCCGATGTCATCACCTTCACCACGCACAAGGTGCTCCGCGGCCCGCGCGGGGGAATGATCCTGTGCAAAGCCGAGCATGCCGCGGCTCTCGACAAGGCAGTGTTTCCGATGATGCAGGGTGGCCCGCTCATGCATGCGGTGGCCGCGAAGGCCGTGGCCCTGCGCGAAGCCTCCACGCCTGCCTTCCAGGCGTATGCATCACAGGTGGTCGCGAATGCGCAGGCGCTCACCGCCGCACTCGCTGTCGAAGGCATGCGACCGGTCAGCGGAGGCACCGATACCCATCTGTCGCTGCTGGACCTTCGCGCTTTGGACGTCACCGGTACCGAGGCAGAGGCGCGGTGTGATGCGGCACGCATCACGTTGAACAAGAACGCGATTCCCTATGACCCGCAACCACCCGCGGTTGCGTCGGGAATCCGCGTGGGTACACCTTCGGTCACGACCCAGGGAATGGGAACCGACGCCATGGTCCGCATCGCGGAGCTCATCGGGCGCGCCGTCCGCGAGCCGGCAGCCTCGGCGAGTGTCGCCGCGGAGGTCACCGACCTCGTCTCCGCCTACCCGGCCTACGCACGCGAGCCGGTCACGGTCTGATCCCATGCGCGAGTACCTGCTCTGCCTGCTGGCAGCAGCGGCCGTCACCTACCTGACGGTTCCCCTGAGCAGGAGACTCGCGTTGGCATGGGGCGCCCTCGCCGAGGTGCGCGACCGTGACGTGCATGACCAACCCACCCCCCGCCTCGGTGGGCTGGCGATGTTCGCCGGGCTTCTCGTCGGTCTGCTCCTCGCGAGCAAACTGCCGCTGATGGGCACCGTGTTCGCTGACGGTGCACGCATCCCGCTCGCGTTGATCAGCGGAGCGGTGATCATCGTGCTGCTCGGGGTGATCGACGACCGGTGGGGACTGGCAGCACCGACGAAGTTCGCCGGCCAGGTGCTCGCCGCGTCCGTCATGGCCGTGCAGGGCATCGCGATCATCTGGCTCCCCATCGGCGGCACCCTCGTCCTCGATCCGGTGACCAGCGTGCTGCTCACCGTCTTGGTGGTGCTCGTCACGATCAACGCGATCAACATGGTCGACGGTCTAGACGGGCTCGCGGCGGGCATCGTCGGAATCGCGGCGATCGCGTTCTTCGCCTATTCCTACCTGCTCTCGGTCGAGATCGGCTTCGAGCGGGCCACCATGGCCACTCTCGTCTCGGCGCTACTCGCGGGAATGTGCCTGGGATTCCTGCCGCACAACGTTTTCCCCGCTCGGATCTTCATGGGCGACACGGGCTCGATGCTGCTCGGTCTCCTGCTGGCAGCCAGCATCATCACCCTGTCCGGCCAGGTGGATCCCAGCGCGATCGAAGGCGGCACGCTTCTGCCCGCGCTTCTTCCCATCCTTCTCCCGCTCGCCGTCATGGCTGTGCCGCTTCTGGATCTCGGCCTCGCCGTCGTGCGGCGCACCCGTCGCGGCCGATCTCCCTTCGCACCCGACAAGCAGCACATGCACCATCGTCTGCTCGAGGTGGGTCACTCCCAGGGCCGTGCGGTGCTGCTGATGTACGGTCTCGCGGCCGTCATCGCCGGCACCGCCGTGGCCTTGGCCTTCGTGCCGGTGGGATACGCCATGATCATCCTGGGCGCAGGGATGACGCTGCTGGTCGTCGCAGTGATCCAACCGCGGCTCGGGGGAAGCAGCGAGACACCGCGGATCCTCAGCCGAACGGGAACCGAGGAGTAGCCGCCGATAACCGGGGACGATAGCCTTCGAAGGATCCCATTCGAAGGAGCACCTAGATGGCCTCGATCGACGCGGCAGTCCTGCGCGGTGCGATCCCCGCGACGCTCGTCGTGGGGGCAATCGGCACCGGTATCGGTGCTGCGGTGTCCGGAGGCCTCGGCGCTCTCGGTGGCATCCTCGGAACGGTCATCGTCGTGGCCTTCTTCAGTCTCGGCCAGGGTGTTCTCGGCTACGTCCTGCGGACCAACCCGCAGATGGCGATGTCGGTGGCTCTCCTGGTGTACCTGGTCAAGATCGGCCTGCTGTTCATCTTCCTGCTGATCTTCCAAGGCACGACCGCCTTCGATACCCGAGTGTTCGCCGGCACGATCGTGGCCTGCACGCTGACCTGGACAGCCGCTGAGGTCTGGGTGTTCGCGCGCACCAAGGTGCTCACCGTCGAGCCCGGAAGCGGGCCGGGTCGATGATGCGTCGACCGGAGTCCCTCGTTCCGCCGATCAAGCCCTCCGCGCGGGTGAGTCGCGACGGAGGAAAGGGTTGGGACGGGGTGAATTCGGCCTGGATCATTGTCAGTCATCTGTTGACGGGCATCATCCTGTACGCCGGAATCGGGTGGGTCATCTCACTGTGGGTCCCGCACCGACCCCTGCTGATGGCAGCCGGTGCGCTCATCGGTATGTTTCTGGCGATCTACCTCATCCATCGTCGGCTCGAGGCGACCCCGCCTGAGCCCCCGACTGCAGGTAAGGGAGCGGCAGTGATCCCCTCGGAGGCGCCTCGTGGCCGCTGAGTCCCTCGAAGGTGTCGTCGCCGCCGGCAGCCTCGACTGCAAGTTCGAGAACGCTGCCAACCCGTGCGGGTTCCCCGCTCCCGATACCGGGATCTTCTTCTTCGACGATCTAGCCTCGATCGAGCTGTTCGGGATGACCTTCGGGGTCAACAAGGTCACCATCCAGGTGGTCCTCGCGGTGATCGTGATCCTGGCTTTCTTCCTCTACGCCTTCCGCAAGCCGAAGGTCGTCCCACGAGGCGCCCAGAACGTCGGCGAGATGGGCTACCTGTTCATCCGGGATGGCATCGCCCGTGAGGTGATGGGCAAGGACGGCGACAAGTACGTCCCCTTCCTGTTCAGTTTCTTCTTCCTCGTGTGGATGCTGAACTTCATGGGCATCGTGCCCTTCGTCCACTTCCCGGCGACGAGTATCTTCGCGATCCCCGTGGCCTTCGCCCTGATCGTCTACCTGACCTGGGTGCCACTGGGCATCTACCGGCAGGGGTTCTTCGGATTCTTCAAGAACATGATGTTCCCACCCGGAGTTCCCAAGCCCATGTACGCCCTGCTCGCCCCCATCGAGTTCCTGTCGAACATCATCGTGCGGCCGTTCACTCACGCCGTCCGTCTGTTCGCCAACATGTTCGCCGGCCACCTGCTGCTGGCCACCTTCTCGATCGCATCCTTCTACCTGTTGACGTTCACCGTCATCGGGGCGCTGGGGTCGATCGCGTCGGTGACGGTCGCGGTGGCCATCACGGCCTTCGAGCTGCTCATCCAGGCGCTCCAGGCCTACATCTTCACCCTGCTCACCGCCGTCTACATCGGTGGTGCGCTGCACGCAGAGCACTGATCGCACAGCACTGATCGCACAGCACTGATCGCACAGCGCAGGATCGACAACTGAATAGCACCAGCACCCACCCGACCCCGACCGGCGGAGCAGACCGCCGGCCTGGAACACGAAGGAAGTCTTGACCATGGAGCTCCTCGCTCAGATCTACGGTTCGGTCGGCTCGATCGGCTACGGTCTCGCGGCCATCGGCCCGGGCATCGGCATCGGCATCATCTTCGGCCAGGGCGTGCAGGCCATCGCCCGCCAGCCGGAGGCCTACGGCGTGATCCGACAGAACATGCTGCTCGGCTTCGCCCTCGCTGAGGCCCTCGCGCTCATCGGCTTCGTCGCGCCGTTCGTCTTCGGCGCCGGTCCGGCCAACTAGTCCCCATGGGTAGCGCTGCGCTAGCCATCACCGCCGCGGGCGATAACGAGCCGATGCCCTCGGTGCTCGCGGTGCCGATCGACGAGCTGATCGTCGGCATCTTCGCCTTCCTCGTCGTCTTCGGCGTGCTCGCCAAGGTCGCCCTGCCCAAGATCAAGGCGGCCCTGGAAGCTCGCACCGACGCGATCGAGGGTGGAATCGCCCGTGCTCAGGCGGCGCAGGATGAGGCGGAGCAGGCACGTGACGAGTACCGAGCCGCGCTGGCTCAGGCTCGCGAGGAGGCGGCGGCGATTCGCGCTCAGGCGCAAAGCGATCGTGCGTCCATCGTGGAGGAGGCGCGCACGGAGGCGCGCACGGCGGCCGCAGCCGTGACCGCGCAGGCTGAGGCGGCCCTTGCCGCTGAGCGTGCGCAGGCCAGCGCCCAACTGACCCGCCAGGTCGGTGAGGTCGCGATCACCCTGGCCACGAAGATCGTGGGCCAGAGCCTCGCTGAGGATGCGCGTGTTCGGGCGACCGTCGACGAATTCCTCGACACCCTGGAAGCCCAGGCCCGGGAGGCGAAAGCCTGATGCTGGGAGCGAGCAGGGAGAGCATGACGGCGCTGATCGGCGCCCTCGCCGCGCGCGAGGAGATTCCGGCCGATCTCGCCGAGCAGGTCTACTCCGTCGCCGATCTCCTCGGCCGGGAGAAGCCACTGCGCAACGCGCTGGCCGATTCCGGAACCGACGAGTCGGCTCGGGCGGGCCTGGTGCACTCCGTGCTCGACGGGCGGGTGTCAGCCGATGCGGTCGACCTGGTCGCCGTGGCAGCCCGCAAGCGGTGGTCCTCCGATGCCGACCTCGTCATCGCCCTCGAGGCGCTGGCGGCGCAGGCGGTCTTCGCTCGCGCGCAAAGCGATGGAACCCTCGACGCCACCGAGGAGGAGATCTTCCGGTTCGGGCGCGCGGTGGATGCCTCCTCCGAGCTGCAGATGGCCCTGACGGATCCCGCTTTGTCGTCGGCGACCAAGGCCGGGATCGTCGACACCCTTCTGGAGGGGCGCTGCACTGCGGCGACCCGACAGGTGCTCGCCTACGCCGTGGGCCACCTGCACGGCGCCCGCCTCGACGCGGCCATCGACGACCTCACCGAGGCGGCGGCGCGCCAGCGCCAGCGCATCGTGGCCGAGGTGCGAGTGGCAGCACCACTGGACCCCGAACAGCACCGCCGGCTGACCGAAGCGCTCTCCGCGCTCACCGGTGGCCAGGTGCGGCTGAATGTCGCGATCGATCCCAGCGTCCTCGGTGGCGTCCATGTGACGATGGGCGACGAGATCATCGATGGCACGGTCGCCACCCGACTGACCCAGGCGCGTCGAGCGATGCTCGGCGCGCGCGATTGAGTTCATCCGCCGATACCCATCGGCCCGACGAAAGAGAGCAGGCACCATGACGGAGCTGACGATCCGCCCGGAGGAGATCCGGAACGCGATCGAGCGGAACGTCGAGGAGTACTCGCCGACGACCGCCCGTGAGGAAGTGGGTCGAGTCATCGAGACCGGCGACGGCATCGCGCGTGTCGAGGGCCTGCACTCGGCCATGACCAATGAGTTGCTGGAGTTCGAGGGCGGCCTGCTCGGTATCGCCTTGAACCTCGACGTCCGCGAGATCGGCGCCGTGCTCCTCGGGGACGGCTCCGCGATCGAGGAGGGCCAGCCGGTCCGCCGCACCGGGGAGGTGCTGTCGGTTCCGGTCGGTGATGGTTACCTCGGCCGCGTCGTCGATCCGCTCGGCAACCCGATCGACGGCAAGGGGCCCATCGCGACCGAGGGTCGACGCGCCCTCGAACTGCAGGCGCCGACCGTCGTCCAGCGTCAGCCGGTGAGCGAGCCGCTGCAGACGGGGATCAAGGCCATCGACGCCATGACCGCCATCGGTCGCGGACAGCGCCAGCTGATCATCGGCGACCGGCAGACCGGCAAGACAGCCGTGTGCATCGACACGATCATCAACCAGCGCTCCAACTGGGAGTCCGGTGATCCCAAGAAGCAGGTGCGCTGCATTTACGTCGCGATCGGCCAGAAGGGCTCGACCATCGCTGCGGTTCGCGGTGCACTCGAGGAGTACGGCGCGATGGATTACACCACCATCGTCGCGGCTCCCGCATCCGACCCGGCCGGTTTCAAGTACCTGGCCCCCTACACCGGATCGGCCATCGGCCAGCACTGGATGTACAACGGCAAGCATGTCCTCATCGTGTTCGACGACCTGAGCAAGCAGGCTGAGGCCTACCGCGCGGTCTCGCTGCTGCTGCGCCGGCCGCCGGGCCGCGAGGCGTACCCCGGCGACGTGTTCTACCTGCACTCCCGTCTACTGGAGCGCTGCGCCAAGCTCTCCGATGAGATGGGTGGCGGTTCGATGACCGGTCTGCCGATCATCGAGACCAAGGCCAATGACGTGTCCGCGTTCATTCCGACCAACGTCATCTCCATCACCGACGGTCAGTGCTTCTTGGAGTCGGACCTGTTCAACTCCGGTGTCCGCCCGGCCATCAACGTCGGCATCTCCGTCTCCCGAGTCGGAGGTGCAGCCCAGCCGAAGGCGATGAAGAAGGTGGCCGGCCCGCTGCGCTTGAACCTCGCGCAGTTCCGTGAACTCGAGGCCTTCGCCGCGTTCGGCTCCGATCTCGACTCTGCGTCCAAGGCCCAGTTGGCGCGTGGCACCCGCCTGGTCGAACTCCTCAAGCAGGCCCAGTACCAGCCGCAGGCGATGGAGCGTGAGGTCGTCTCGGTGTGGTCGGGCACGACCGGTCGTCTAGACGATGTACCCGTAGAGGACATCCGTCGCTTCGATGCGGAGTTCTTGGACTACGTCGGGCGCGAGCATGCGGGGATCCTCGACTCGATTCGTCAGACCTCCGACCTGTCCGAGGACACCGTGGCGCTCCTCGACTCGGCGATCGCGACCTTCAAGGGTCAGTTCACGACCAGTAGCGGAGAGCTGCTCATCAAGGACGAGCCGGTCGAGGCTGTCGACGAAGATGACATCGATCCCACGCAGATCACCGTGAAGAAGCGGGGATAGTCGAAATGGGCGCACAGCTGAGGGTCTACCGACGGCGTATCCGGTCGGTTCAGGCGACGAAGAAGATCACGAAGGCGATGGAACTCATCGCCTCGTCTCGCATCGTCAAGGCCCAGCAGCGCCTCGAGGCTTCCCTGCCCTACCTCACCCACCTGCTCGACGCGATCTCCGCCGCGGCATCGCATGCTGCCGACGTCTCCAAGCACCCCCTGACCGCGAAGGCGGAGCGGCAGGATCGAGCGGCGGTCCTGGTCATCACGGCCGATCGTGGTCTGGCCGGCGCCTACTCCTCCAATGCCATCAAGGAGGCCGAGGGGCTGTCGCGGACGCTGACCGAGAAGGGCATGAAGGTGGTGCCCTATGTCGTGGGGCGCAAGGGAGTGTCGTTCTACCGCTTCCGAAATCGTCCGATGGGCGGGGAGTACGTCGGATTCACTGATCAACCGACGTACGACGATGCTCGCCGCATCGGTGTCGACCTGCTCGAGCGGTTCCTGCAACCGACCGAGGAGGGTGGGGTCGACGAGATCCACCTGGTCTACACCTACTTCAAGAACATGGCGTCCCAGGAGGTCCGGGTGCGTCGTGTGCTGCCGCTGGAGGTGGTCGACGAGGTCGTCGACACCACCGAGGCTGGGATGCCCTTCCCGCTGTATGAGTTCGAACCCGGCGCAGATGCAGTGCTGGACTCGCTGTTGCCCAGGTATGTCGAGCAAGCGGTGTTCAATGCCCTGCTGATGTCGGCAGCCAGCGAGCACGCCGCACGCCGCCGGGCGATGAAATCCGCGACGGACAACGCCGAGGAACTCATCCGCTCCCTGACCCGCCAGGCCAACCAGGCCCGCCAGGCCGAGATCACCCAGGAGATCAGCGAGATCGTCGGTGGAGCCGACGCGCTGGCCTCCGCATAATGATGCGCGCATCACGAATCGAAGGAGAACCGATCCCATGACTGCCACGATCGACACCACGGCCGCGAACCAGGCTGATGCCCCGGCGGTGGGGCGCGTCGCTCGAGTGACCGGACCGGTCGTCGATGTCGAGTTCCCCGTAGAGGGCATGCCTGAGCTGTACAACGCCCTCACCGTCGACGTGTCCTTCGACGAAGGCGAAGAGGGTGGCGGGAGCTTCACCCTCACTCTCGAGGTCGCCCAGCACATCGGCGACAACATGGTGCGCGCCATCTCCATGCAGCCCACCGACGGTCTCGTCCGGGGTGCGCCTGTGCAGGACACGGGATCGCCGATCTCCGTCCCGGTGGGCGATGTCACCAAGGGTCACGTGTGGAACACCCTCGGTGTTCCGCTCGACGTGCCCGAATCCAGCCTCGATATCAAGGAGCGGTGGAGCATTCACCGTCAGGCCCCGGCCTTCGATCAGCTCGAGGCGAAGACCGAGGTCTTCGACACCGGTATCAAGGTCATCGATCTGCTCACCCCCTACGTCAAGGGTGGCAAGATCGGACTGTTCGGCGGTGCCGGTGTCGGCAAGACCGTGCTGATCCAGGAGATGATCTACCGCGTTGCGGAGAACTTCGGTGGCGTTTCGGTATTCGCCGGAGTCGGGGAGCGCACCCGCGAGGGCAATGACCTGTTCCTGGAAATGACCGAGTCCGGTGTCATCTCCAAAACCGCCCTGGTATTCGGTCAGATGGACGAGCCGCCGGGTACCCGCCTGCGTGTTGCCCTGACCGCGTTGACGATGGCGGAGTACTTCCGCGATGTGCAGAAGCAGGATGTGCTGCTGTTCATCGACAACATCTTCCGCTTCACCCAGGCCGGCTCCGAGGTCTCCACCCTGCTCGGTCGTATGCCCTCTGCTGTGGGATATCAGCCGACCCTGGCCGATGAGATGGGCCAGTTGCAGGAGCGGATCACCTCGACCCGTGGTCACTCGATCACCTCCCTGCAGGCGATCTACGTTCCCGCCGATGACCTGACCGACCCGGCACCCGCCACGACCTTCGCCCACCTCGACGCGACCACGGTGCTCTCCCGGCCGATCTCCGAGCTGGGTATCTACCCTGCGGTGGACCCGCTGGACTCCACCTCGCGCATCCTCGACCCCCGCTACATCGGTGAGGAGCACTACCGGGTGGCTGCCCGCGTGAAGGAGATCCTGCAGCGCTACAAGGATCTGCAGGACATCATCGCCATCCTGGGTATCGACGAGTTGTCCGAGGAGGACAAGATCATCGTCGGTCGCGCTCGGCGTATCCAGCGGTTCTTGAGCCAGAACATGTTCGTTGCCGAGGCCTTCACCGGACAGCCCGGTTCGTTCGTGCCGGTGAACGAGACCATCGCCTCCTTCAACGCGCTGTGCAACGGTGAGTACGACCACATCCCCGAGCAGGCCTTCTTCATGTGCGGCGGGATCGAGGATGTCGAGCGCAAGGCAGCCGAACTGGCCAAGGAGTCCTGAGGATGGCCGAACTGACCGTCGCGGTCGTGTCCGCCGAGAAGTCCATCTGGCAGGGGACGGCCAAGAGCATCGTGGCCAAAACCCCCGAGGGTGAGATCGGCATCCTGCCCGGCCACGAGCCCGTCCTCGCCCTCTTGGTCGAGGCCCCGTTGCGCATCGAGCAGACCGACGGAACCAAGACCTTCGTCGCAGTCCACGGCGGGTTCTTCTCCGTGGACTCCGATCGGGTCAACGTCATCGCCGAGACGGCCGAGATGGCTCATGAGATCGACGTCGAGCGAGCCAGGGTCGCTCTCGAGCGGGCGACTTCACGCGCGCACGATGAGGAGGCCGAGGCGCGGGCGGCGAAGCGTGCTGAGACGCGGTTGAACGTCGCGATGGCCGCCGGCCGCTAATCCTCACTACTGCCGAGTGCGCACCTGCGTGCGCATTTCGGCCTGTTTTCGTGCCCGTAGGTGCGCACTCGCGAGGGCACGATCTCATCCACAGTCGGGACATGTGGCCTAGCGGCATGTCGGATCGCGATCCCATCGTTCGTTCATGGACGAACTCGCCTACCTGGTCGATGACCGCACCCGCATGAAGTACCGGAAGGGTTTCTGGGCTCCGACACGCGGAGTGCGTCTCCCTGATGGTCGAGACGATGTTCTCGCGCGCTGCGCTGCCGCCTCGCGTGCGATAGGCCCCCACATCGCATTCTCTGGAGTCACGTCCGTCGAATTGTGGGAGGGGGTGGAGTCGGACCCCGGGATGTGTGAGTTCACGATCCCTGAGGGTGCTCACGATGTCCGACGCCCCGGGTACCGATGTCGCCGCCGACTTCTCCCATCGCAGGACCTCGCGACCCGCCACGGCTTCACCGTCACGACGCCGTCGCGCACCCTGGTAGATCTCGGGGCAAGGTTGAGCCTGCCCAGGCTGGTTGCCGTGGGGGACGACTTCCTCTCCCGTGGTCTGATCAGCCAGAGGGCGCTCGATGAGGTCCTCGGTCGATCGGTGGGCCAGCGCGGCGTACGTCGAGCACGGCAGGCCATCTCGATCCTCGATGCCCGCGCGGAGTCTCCCCGGGAGTCGATGGTCCGGGCCCTCCTGATCGAGGGAGGCTACCGCTGCCCCGTACCCCAATTCGAGGTACGTGATGCCTCGGGACGATTCATCGCGCGTGTGGATTTGGCCTATGTCGACGAGAAGATCGCCATCGAATACGACGGCGAGTATCACCTGTCTCGCGAACGACAGGCCAAAGATGCGTGGCGACGCGGTGACCTAGGAGCGCAGGGGTGGCTCGTGGTGACGGTGGTATCCGAGGATGTTCATCGCCCCCACCTGTTGTACGCGAAGGTCAACCGAGCCCTCTCCGCTCATCGCCCCTGATGCCGAGTGCGCACCTGCGTGCGCATTTCGGCCCGTTTTCGTGCCCGTAGGTGCGCACTCGGCTAATGGGAGTGGCCGCCGCCGGGCTGCCACATCACGTCACCGCGTTCGGCGTTGGCCGTGCGAGCGAGGATGAACAACAGGTCAGACAGGCGGTTCAGGTAGGTCGCCGTCAGGGGGTTGATGGCATCCCCGTAAGTCTCGATCGCCTCCCAGGTCGAGCGCTCCGCACGCCGGGTCACGGTGCGGGCCACGTGAAGGAGGGCGGCTGCCGGAGTTCCACCGGGCAGGATGAACGACCGCAGTGGCTCGAGCTGCTCGTTATAGGAGTCGCACGCTCCCTCCAGACGATCGATGTAGTCCTCGGTGATGCGCAGGGGAGGGTATTCCGGATCCGCCACGATCGGGGTGCACAGGTCGGCGCCCACGTCGAACAGGTCGTTTTGCACCCCGGTCAGCAAGGCGTGCAGGTCACCGTCGAGTTCCCCCACAGCCAGGGCCACTCCGATGCTGGAGTTGGCCTCGTCGACGTCGGCGTAGGCCGCCAGACGCGCGTCGGTCTTGCGGGTGCGCGACATGTCGCCCAGCGACGTTGACCCGTCGTCGCCCGTGCGGGTGTAGATCCGGGTGAGGTTGACCATGCTGGCCAGCGTAGGGCAGGGCGGCTGCTCTGGCAGTTCCACCTACCATGGCGGGTGTGGAAGCACTGCGGATCACCGGTGGGGCTCGTCTCGAGGGAGAGGTCCGCCTGACGGGTGCGAAGAACAGCGTGTTGAAACTCATGGCGGCTGCGCTCCTCGCCGAGGGGCGCACCATGCTGGCTGAGGTCCCCGACATCCTCGATGTGGAGATCATGGCGGAGTTGCTGCGTCGACTGGGGTGCGAGGTCGAGCACGATCGCGACCGCGGCATCGTGGCGATCGATGTGCCCGGGATGCCCGCTCATAGGGCCGACTACGACCTCGTGCGACGGATGCGGGCCTCCATCAGCGTCCTCGGCCCGCTCCTTGCCCGGTGCGGGGAGGCCGACATCGCGCTACCCGGGGGCGACAACATCGGCTCCCGGGGGCTGGACATGCACGTGGCCGGCCTGGAGCGGATGGGGGCGTCGGTCCGGGTGGAGCATGGCTTCCTCCACGCGCAGGCCACCCGACTGCACGGGGCGACCATCTGGTTGGACTTCCCCAGCGTGGGGGCCACCGAGACACTCCTCATGGCAGCGGTCACTGCCTCGGGGCGAACGGTGATCGACAATGCTGCACGAGAGCCGGAGATCATCGACATCTGCCACCTGCTGTGCGAGATGGGCGCCGGTATCGAGGGCATCGGATCCTCGACCCTGGTCATCGAGGGAGTCGAGTCGCTGCAGCCCGTGCACCACGAGACAGTCCCTGATCGCATCGTTGCCGGTACGTGGGCCGTCGCCGCGGCCATGACCCGCGGTGATCTGACCATCGCCAACGCCCGCCCCGAGCACCTGGAGATCGCCCTGGACAAGCTCCACACGGCCGGGGCGCAGATCGAGGTTCGCGCGGGGGAGTTCCGCGTGCACATGCAGGACCGCCCTCGCGCGGTCGACATCGTCACGTTGCCGTATCCGGGTTTCCCGACTGATCTGCAGCCGCAGTTCATCGCACTCAATGCCATCGCAGAGGGCGCCTCCCTGGTCACCGAGAACCTGTTCGAGGCGCGATTCCGCTTCGTGCACGAGCTGGCCCGCCTCGGTGCCGATGTCCAAACTGAAGGGCATCACGCTCTCGTGCGCGGTCGTGCCACGCTCAGCGGTGCACCGGTGGAGGCCACTGATATCCGCGCTGGGGCCGGCCTTGTCCTCGCCGGTCTCGTGGCGCAGGGCGTCACGACCGTCTACGAGGTGCATCACATCGATCGCGGTTACGCCGGGTTCGTGGACCGCCTCATCGAACTCGGTGCGCAGGTGGAGCGGGTCACCCTCGACGGGTGATCAGGGCGCGCGCGGCCTTTTCATCCTGCGGCCACACCATCACCCGGGGGCCGTCGACGGTCTGGGCGAGGGTGGCCTTGATCTGGGCATCCTCGAGGTTGCGTCGCAGGATCTCGCCTTCGATATAGGTCGCGGGCGAGGCCACGGGGATGAGCAGGCCGTATTCCTGCGGGGTGCCCGGCCGCGCCGGTGCGGCGACGACCGACCCGCCTCGGGAGAAGGCCCAGCGTAGGAGCAGGACCAGGATGCCGAGTCCGGCGAACGCGATCAGCGGCCCCACGATGTAGGAGTAGGAGTTGCCCACCGGCCTATGGTGGAGCATCCGGTGGGAGTGCGCCACCGGCGTCGGTACCCTGTGGTGATGACGCGCGTGAACGATCGTTCCGATGGGGACCGGCCTGCGAAGGATCGGCCCTGGCTGATGCGCACGTACGCGGGTCATTCGACCCCGGCCAAGTCCAATGAGCTGTATCGGCGAAACCTGAGCAAGGGACAGACGGGTCTATCGGTCGCCTTCGATCTGCCGACCCAGACCGGGTACGACCCGGATGACCCGATGGCGGCAGGGGAGGTCGGCAAAGTCGGCGTGCCCATCGCCCACCTTGGAGACATGCGCACGTTGTTCGACGACATCCCGCTTGGCGAGATGAATACCTCGATGACGATCAATGCGACTGCGATGTGGCTGCTGGCTTTGTACTCCGCGGTCGCCGAGGAGCAGGGCGCGGATGTCTCGGCGCTACAGGGGACGACCCAG
The DNA here is from genome assembly GCA_965657825.1 of Actinomycetes bacterium. Taxonomy (GTDB): domain Bacteria; phylum Actinomycetota; class Actinomycetes; order S36-B12; family S36-B12; genus M55B157. Next base: position 28,717 of record CBFHQG010000001.1, read on the forward strand.
AACGACATCGTCAAGGAGTACCTGTCTCGGGGCACCTATGTCTTCCCACCCGGACCGTCCCTGCGCTTGATCTCGGACATGATCGCCTACACGGTCGTGAACATGCCGTCCTGGAACCCCATCAATATCTGCAGTTATCACCTCCAGGAAGCGGGTGCGACCCCCGTTCAGGAGATCGCGTACTCGATGTGCACCGCTATCGCGGTCCTCGATGCGGTGCGAGATTCCGGTCAGGTGCCCCCCGAACGGTTCGGTGAGGTCGTCGCCCGCATGTCGTTCTTCGTCAACGCCGGCGTCCGCTTCATCGAGGAAATGTGCAAGATGCGGGCGTTCGTGCAGATCTGGGATGACATCACGCGTGAGCGGTACGGCGTCGACGATGCCAAGCAGCGAAGGTTCCGTTACGGAGTGCAGGTCAACTCCCTGGGGCTTGCTGAAGCGCAGCCGGAGAACAATGTCCAACGCATCGTGCTGGAGATGCTCGCGGTGACCCTGTCGAAGGATGCCCGTGCGCGCGCAGTGCAGTTGCCGGCGTGGAACGAGGCCCTGGGACTGCCGAGGCCGTGGGATCAGCAGTGGTCGCTTCGCATCCAGCAGGTGCTCGCCTACGAGACCGATCTGCTGGAGTACGAGGACATCTTCGAGGGGTCCCAGGTCATCGAAGCGAAGGTCAACCAGATCGTGGGGGAGGCCAGGGCCGAGATCGATCGTGTCCTGTCCATGGGGGGTGCGGTAGCGGCAGTGGAAAGTGGCTACATGAAGGGCCAACTTGTCGCATCGCACGCTCAGCGCCGTGCCCGCATCGAGTCTGGCGATGATGTGATCGTGGGGGTGAATGCCTTCACCACCACCGAGTCCAACCCTCTCCTCACCGACCTCGACACCGCGATCCAGGTGGTCGATCCGGCGGTGCAGGCCGAGGCGATCGCCTCGCTCGACGCGTGGCGAGCCACGCGGGATGATGCGGCCGTCGCCGATGCGCTGGCCAGGCTGAGAGCAGTGGCGGTGACGCAGGACAACCTCGTGCCGGTCACGATGGAGTGCGCTCGAGCCGGGGTCACCACCGGTGAGTGGGCCGGGGTCCTGCGCGAGGTCTTCGGTGAGTACCGCGCGCCCACAGGGGTTTCGAATGCGGTCGGGACCACCGAGCCGGGCGAGTCCCTGGCACAGGTGCGCAGGCGAGTCCAGGAAACAGCCGACGAGCTAGGAGCTCGCCTGCGGTTCCTGGTCGGCAAGCCTGGCCTCGACGGGCATTCCAACGGGGCGGAGCAGATCGCTGTGCGAGCCCGCGATGCCGGCTTCGAGGTGGTCTACCAGGGCATCCGGCTCACCCCGGCCCAGATCACCGCGGCCGCCGTCGAAGAGGACGTCGACGTCGTGGGTCTGTCGATCCTGTCCGGCTCCCATCGGGAGCTCGTTCCGCAGGTCGTCCGTGGACTGCGGGAGGCGGGCATGGAGGACACCGTGGTCGTCGTCGGCGGGATCATCCCCGAGGCCGATGCCACCGAACTCATCCAGTCGGGTGTGGCGGCGGTGTTCACCCCGAAGGATTACGACGCCACCGCGATCATGGGGCGGATCGTCGATGAAGTACGCGCGGCGAAGGGCCTGGCGATCTGATCGACCCGGATCGTTAGGCTCTGGCGAGTGCGGATCGTCGTCACCCGTTGCGTGGTGGATTACTCCGGTCGACTCACCGCTCATCTTCCCGAAGCCGTCCGCGTGATCATGGTCAAAGCCGATGGCTCGGTGCTCGTCCACGCTGATGGCGGTTCGTACAAGCCCTTGAACTGGATGAGTCCTCCCTGCACGCTGATCGAGGAGCCTGGTGAGGCAGGGCTCGTCTGGCGGGTGGTCAACAAGGCGGGGGAGACCCTGGTGATCACCCTGCGTGAGATCGTGCACGACAGTGAACACGAACTCGGAGTCGATCCCGGGCTGGTCAAGGATGGGGTCGAGGCGCACCTGCAGGCCCTGCTCGCCGACCAGATCCAGACACTGGGCCCTGGGTGGACGCTGATTCGACGCGAGTTTCCCACGGCTATCGGACCGGTGGACATCATGTGCCGCGACGCACAGGGGCAGGCGGTGGCGGTGGAGATCAAGCGGCGCGGCGAGATCGACGGGGTGGAGCAGCTCACCCGGTATCTGGAACTGCTGAACCGTGACCCGGTCCTCGCGCCCGTACGCGGTGTGTTCGCCGCACAGGAGATCAAGCCGCAGGCTCGCACGCTCGCTGCCGATCGCGGGATCGATTGCGTCGTGCTGGATTACGATGCGATGCGCGGGGTGGATGACCCTGACTCGCGACTGTTCTGAGCGGCTGGTGCTAGCCGCGCCACCCGCCGTGGCGGGCGCGCAGCGCTGACAGCACAAGTCGTCCAGCCCACGTCGGGCGCTCGAATGAGGTCAGTGAGATCGGGAGCGCGAAACGCTGGCGGACGATCGAGTGGGGGATGGTGAAGGCACGCAGGCCATCCGCACCGTGGATGCGGCCGATTCCCGACTCGCCGACCCCACCCCAGGGCAGGCCGGGAACACCGGCGTACATCACCCAGGAGTTGATGCTGACCATGCCGACACGCAACCGTCGAGCGGCCGATTCCACCCTCGGGATCGTGCGTCCGAAGATCGACGCGGCCAGGCCGTAGCCGGAGGCGTTGGCGCGGTCGACGCCTTCTTCGAGATCGCGCACAGCGTTGATCGCCACCGTGGGACCGAAGGTCTCCTCGGTCATCGCGGGGGACTCCTCCGCGACATCGATCAGGATGATCGGTTCGACGGTTCGCTCGCCGATGGATTCCACGCCACCGAGGGCGAGGGTCGCCCCGCGGTCGACCGCGTCGGTGACATGGCGACGGATCGTCTCGCTGGCCTGGGGGAGAGTCATGGGCCCGTAGGCGGCTTCACCGTGAGTACCAGGGCGCAACCGATCGGCCCGTTTCGCCACCGCCGCGACGAGATCGGCGTGGATGTCGCGGTGCGCGTAGACCCGCTCGACCCCGACGCAGGTCTGCCCCGCGTTGGAGAACGCACCGTAGGCGATGGCATCGGCGGCCGCATCGAGATCAGCATCGGCATCGACGAGAACGGCATCCTTGCCCCCGCACTCCAGCACCACGGGGGTGAGCGTGGGTGCGCACGCGGCCAGGATGCGCCGCCCGGTGGCCGAGGACCCGGTGAACGACACCAGGTCGACACCCCCGGTGGCGAGAGCGGCACCCACGTTGCCGGCACCGACGACGACCTGGACGAGTGGGTGCTCCGGGCACGAGGAGTTCAGCGCCCGAGCCAGCCAGTCACCGACGGCCGTGGCGTACTCGGAGGGCTTGAAGACCACGGCATTGCCCGCGGCCAATGCATAGGCGATGGATCCAATCGGGGTGAAGACCGGGTAGTTCCATGGTCCGATCACGCCGACGACACCGACCGGCTCATAGGACAGGCTCGCACGTTGATTGATCGTGAGAAGCCCGCTGGGCACCCGGTGTGATGCGAGTACGCGCTCGGCCCGGGTTGCTGCCCAGTGCAGGTGCTCCAGGCTCAAGGCGAGTTCCAGGCGCGCATCGTCGCGGGGCTTGCCCATCTCGCGGTGCACCAGATCGACGAGGTCCTCGGCGTTGTGCGCCAGGTAGCGCTTGGCTGCGAGGAGCCTGCGCCGACGCTCGGCCCAGCCCAGATCAGCCCACCAGCGGGCGGCTAATCGTGCGCGGTCGATGGTCTCGTGCACCTCCTCCTCGGAGGTGATGGCGAAACTGCCGATGAGTTCGCCGCTGAGCGGCGCGCGAGAGTGAAGCCACGTGGTGTCGTTGGGAGCCGGTGCACTCATAGGGCGACGCTACTCCGGTTCGGAGCGGTCGGCACAGGCATGGGAGACTAACGCCTCGAAACCAGGGCGTAGAGAGCGAGGAATCGGGCATGAGCGGTGGATCCGTCACCACAGTGGGGGTCGTCGGATTGGGCACCATGGGGGCCGGCATCGCGGAGGTATTCGCCCGTCACGGATTCAAGGTCATCGCCGTCGAACGACATGATGCTGACCTCGACCGAGGCCGTGACACGATCGCGGGCTCCACACAGCGGGCGGTCGACCGAGGCAAGCTCGACGAGGCCGATCGTCGGTCTCTTCTCGAGCGCATCTCCTTCGGAACCGACCGACAGGCCTTGGCGGCAGCGGATCTGGTCATCGAGGCGATCCCGGAGCAGTTGGAATTGAAGCGCGAGCTGTTCGCCGAACTCGACCGGATCACTCCCGAGCACACGATCCTCGCGTCCAACACCTCCTCACTGTCGGTGACGGAGATCTCTGTTGCGACCGGTAGGCCTGACCGGGTCGTGGGGATGCACTTCTTCAATCCGGCGCCCGTCCAGGGGTTCGTCGAGATCGTGCGGACGGTCGTGTCGTCACCCGAGGTCGTCGCCACCGTCGATGATGTCGCCCGACGCCTCGGGAAGGAGCCGGTGGTCGTCGGTGATCGTGCCGGGTTCATCGCCAACGCTCTGCTGTTCGGCTATCTCAACCACGCGGTAGCCCTCTACGACTCGCGCTATGCCACCCGCGAGGACATCGATACCGCCATGCGTCTGGGCTGCGGATATCCCATGGGGCCGCTGGCCCTGCTGGACCTCATCGGCCTGGACACCGCGTACGAAATCCTCGACACGATGTACAAGCAGGGTCGGGATCGACTCCATGCGCCGCACCCCCTGCTCAAGCAGATGGTCACCGCGGGCCTGCGGGGCCGCAAGACCGGTCGGGGCTTCTACACCTACGCCGAACCGAACTCCCCGAAGGTGATCGAGGATGCGGAGAGTCACGCGGCAGCGCGCGACTTCGGCAAGGCGCGTCATGTTGAGAGTGTCGGTGTCGTCGGCTCGGGCACGATGGCCTGCGGGATCGCGGAGGTGTTCGCCAAGGCCGGATTCGCCACGACGATCGTCGCGAGGTCCCCGGAGAAAGCCGAGTCTGCCCGGGCTGCGATCGCGAAGTCCCTGGAGAAGGCCGTCCAGCGCGGCAAACTCGAGGGTGGCGAACGAGATGCGGCGCTGGCCCGCCTGACGCCGAGTTCCTCCCTCGATGATCTGTCCAATGTCGATCTGGTACTGGAGGCGATCGCTGAGAAGCTCGACGTCAAGGTCGCGCTGTTCGAGAACCTCGATGAGATTTGCCGACCCGGCGCGATCCTGGCGACGACGACCTCCAGTCTCCCGGTCGTGGAGATGGCGGTCGCGACATCCCGCCCCGGGGACGTCGTGGGTCTGCACTTCTTCAACCCCGCGCCGCTGATGGGGTTGGTCGAAGTCGTGCGCACGGTCTCCACGGCCGACGAGGTCACGGCCACCGCGCTCGACGTCGTCGAGCGGATCGGCAAGCAGGCTGTGGTGTGCGGGGACCGTGCAGGCTTCATCGTCAATGCCCTGCTCTTCCCCTACCTCAACGATGCGGTGCGCATGCTGGAGGCCAACTACTCGGGAACCGACGAGATCGACCTGGCCATGAAGAAGGGCTGCGGCCTGCCGATGGGACCCTTCGAGTTACTCGATGTGGTCGGTCTGGACGTGTCGTTGACCATCCAGCAGGTCCTCTATCGGGAGTTCCGTGAGCCGGGCTTCGCGCCTGCTCCTCGGCTGGAGCATCTGGTCACAGCCGGTTACCTCGGTCGCAAGAGCGGGCGGGGTTTTCGCACCTACGCCTGATCGAGGTCGCGAGGGAGGGGGCACCATGGGCAAGCGCCGACCGGCGAGGCCGGCTCCCCGTCCACCGCGTCCCGACGCGATCGAGTCCCACGCCGACGGTGACTGGGTGGTGCGTCCCCTGACGGGCGCTTCGGCGACCAAGCCCTATCGGTGCCCGGGCTGCGACCAGATCATCACGCCCGCCACCCCGCACCTGGTGGCCTGGCCCGTGGATCGCGGGAGTGAGGAACGCCGCCACTGGCACACCCCCTGCTGGCGCGCTCGCGATCGCCGCGGACCGAGCCGATGACGTCACAGGCGGGGCTGGAGATCCGAGCCGGAAGTGTGCTCCCTGCACGCCGGGAGCCGATGGTGCTGCGTACCGCGGATGGTCTGCGCCTCGTCGGTGAACTGGCTCTGCCCGTGGGCGGTGAACCGGTGGGCACCCTCGTGTGCGTTCATCCCCTGCCTACCCACGGCGGGATGATGGACAGCCACATTCTGCGCAAGGCCGCATGGCGACTTCCCGCGCTGGCCGGTATCGCGGTGCTGCGATTCAACACCCGCGGCACGACGTCGGCGGCCGGGACGAGTGAGGGGGCATTCGACAGTGCCCGCGGGGAGGGCCAGGACCTCGCCGCGGCGATCGACGCGGTGGGCGAGCTGCCCGATCCGTGGCTGCTCGGCTGGTCCTTCGGAACCGACGTCGTGCTCAAGCATGGTGATGTCGATCCGGTCCGCGGTGCCATCCTGCTCTCGCCTCCCTTGCGGTTCACCGATGAGCAGGACCTGGCCTCCTGGACTGCCTCGGGCCGCCCCCTGGTGGCCCTTGTGCCCGAACTCGATGACTACCTTCGACCGGAGCAGGCGGTGTCCCGCTTCGCGTCGGTGCCGCAGGCTGAGGTGATCGGCGTCGAGGGGGCCAAGCACCTGTGGGTCGGGGAGACCTACGTACGGGTCGTGCTCGATGAGATCGTTCGACGGATCAATCCGAGGGCGGCACCCCTGCCGACCCTCTGGACCGATAGGCAGGCGTCTGAACAGGGCGCCATGGAGAAGTGGAGTGACGTATGAGTTTCGACCTCACCGGACGGCGCGCGTTGGTGACCGGTGCTTCGCGTGGCATCGGCCGTGCGATCGCGATCGCCTACGCCCAGGCAGGGGCCGACGTCGCAGTACTGGCGCGTAACGCGGAACTCCTCGACGAGGTGGTCGGGCAGATCGAGGGCCTGGGTCGTCGGGCGATCGCCTGCCCCGCCGATGTCCTCGATGATGATGCCCTCGTCGCTGCCGGTGCGCAGGCGGTGGAGTTCCTCGGTGGTCTCGATATCTTGGTGAACAACGCCGGAGGCAACTCCTTCTCGATACCGGTTGCCCAGATGCGGATGTCCGGTTGGTCCAAGACGCTCAAGCTCAACCTGGACTCCCTCGTCGTGCTCACCCAGTCCCTGCTCCCCGCCGTGATGGAGTCGCAGGGCTCGATCATCAATGTGTCCTCGGTGGTGGCGTTGCGTGGTGGACCCACGATGGCGCACTATGCAGCGGCCAAGGCAGCCGTCGTGTCCTTCACCCAGAGTCTGGCGCTGGAGACTGCCTGGGCGGGGGTTCGAGTGAATGCGCTGCTGCCCGGCTGGATCGACACTGATCTCACCGATTTCCTCCGGGTGAGCGACGAGGCGGAGGCCGGGGCGTTGAGTCGGGTACCGATGTCGCGCTGGGGTCGTTCGGAGGAGATCGCCGAACCGGCGGTCTTCCTCGCTTCGTCGGCGTCTTCGTTCATGACCGGCCAGTCGCTCATCGTCGACGGTGGCCTGTCGGCGATGCCCTAGGGTGCCGCGCTACAGGTTGGCGGCGCGGCGGATCTCCTTGACGAACGCCTTCGTGCCCTCCCAGGTCGGGTGCACCCCGTCGGAGACGAAGAAGTCCGCCCGACCGGCTGACACCGCCGCCCAGTCGGCGATCACGGCGTTGGGGTAGTCGGGGACGACGGTGGCGATGACCTCGTTGTTCGGATCGGTCCACCGTCGGGGAACGTTGACGTTGACGACCACGACGCGTTCGCGGTCGGAGAGGGTGTCCAGCATCGCGCGCAGTTGATCCTCGGTCACGATGCCGTTGGTGCCGGTATGAAGGACGACGGTCGGGGCGAGCAGATCGGCGGCGGCCAAGGCCTCGACGCGTTCGAGGACCCCGGAGGCCTGGCGGCTGACCTCGGCGTCGACGGAGGTCTTCTTGACCTTGTCCTGGAGGTGTCCGGCCACGCCGAGCATCACCGAGTCACCGATCGCAGTCAGGATGCCGTTGGCGTTCTGCGGCGGCCCAGCATCGACGGTCGGGCTCGGCTCCACCGTGGGCACCGCTGATGGACTCGCCGAGGGGGAGACGCTCGGATCATTCGTCGGACTCGGCCGCGGAGTCGCATCGATGAGGATGCTCGTCGGCCCTCCGTCATCGATACCGATGGCCGCGGCGACGTCGGGGGCCAACTGCGCCTCGGTGGTGGGGGCGGTGGCCAGGCCGGCTCCGGTGAGCGCGATCGCGGCGATCCCGACTCCGCTACCGACCAGAACCCGCTGGGTCAGGTGCGCGCGTTCCTCGTCGGGAGCTCCGCGCCACTCATCGATGAACCGTTTGATCGCCCCACGGCGGATGGGCATCTCCACGAACCGGTAGGACAACTCCGCGATGCCGAAGGTCAGCCCGAAGCGCAGGATCAGCAGGGGCAGCCCGTCGAGTCCGATGTCCAGGTCGGGCCGCGTGACCATGAACACCGGCCAGTGCCACAGGTACAGACCGTAGGAGCGCTGGCCGATGTAGCGCCAGGGTTGGGTGCCGAGCATCGCCCCGAAGGGAGAGCCCGGGTGACTGGCCATCGCGACCAGCACCGCGACGAGCAGGGCGAACAGCAGGAAGCCACCGCGGTACAGCCATCCGTCGAACTCGCCCACCTGCCAGAACACCCAGATGACGGCGACGAGGGAGGTGAAACCGATGGCGGTGAGCAGGATCTTGGCGCCGGGGACCAGGCGGGTCGGCAGTCGCCCTGGGCGCCAGACCGTAGCGAGTGCGGCTCCGATGAGCAGGCCCATGATGTGGCTGTCGGTGCCGAAGTAGGCGCGGCTGGGATCAGCGAGGTCGGGGAATCCGTTGGTGATCGACAGGACCGCCATCCACACTGTCGAGGCGATCGCGCCGACGAGGGCGGTGATGAGGACCGCCCGTCGCTTGCCCAACTTCAAGGCCACGAGGGTGATCGCCGGCCAGATCAGGTAGAACTGCTCCTCGATGGACAGGGACCACAGGTGCTTGAGCAGGGGTGGTCGCCCGATGAACTCGAAGTAGGACTGGTCGGCGACGATGTACCACCAGTTATTCACGTAGAACAGTGAGGCGATGGCATCGGTGCGGAAGGCCGGGGCGGCGTCGCGGTAGAAGAACGCGGCCGCGACCCCGACGACCGCCAGCATCAGCAGCAGTGCCGGCAGCAGGCGCCGAGCGCGACGGATGTAGAAGGTCTTGAAGTCGATTCGGCCCCGGCGATCGAACTCCTCCAGGATCAAGGAGGTGATGAGGAAGCCGGACAGCACGAAGAACACGTCGACACCCAGGAAGCCACCGGGCATCCAGGGCAGATCGGCGTGGTAGAGCATCACGCCCAGGACGGCGAGGGCGCGGATCCCGTCCAGGCCGGGCAGATAGCCCATCTCGCCCTTGCGGCGCCCCTTATCGAGGTTCCAGGGGACGTCACGGGATGCAGCGGCCGTGCTACTGCTCGCCACGCATCCTCCAGGCGGTTACCGATGGGTCAAGGTGCAGAACGATTCGACGGCGCGCACCGTCGAGTGGTTCCGCCCCATGGTACGGCCCGACCTGGGGTCTATGCGCCGGCGAAACGCGTGATCTTCGGCAGGAGGGCGGCCCTCTTGGCCTCATCGCGCACGCCCAGGCCGGGTTCCGGTGCCAGGCAGAGGACGCCCACCTTGCCCTGGTGGAGGTTGTGGTGGACCTCCAAGGTGGCCTCGCCGACCTGCTCGAGCGGGAACGTCTGGGACAGCGTGGGGTGGATCAGGCCGCGATCGATCAACCGGTTGGCCTCGTAGGCCTCGCGGTAGTTGGCGAAATGGGAGCCCACGATGCGCTTGAGGTTCATCCACAGGTAGCGGTTGTCGTATTCGTGCATGAAACCGGAGGTCGAGGCGCAGGTGACGATGGAACCCCCCTTGCGGGTGACGTAGACGCTGGCTCCGAAGGTCTCGCGCCCAGGATGCTCGAAGACGATGTCGACGTCGTCCCCTCCGGTGAGTTCGCGGATGCGGTTGCCGAAGCGCTTCCACTCGGCGGGGTCCTGGGTGGCCTCGTCCTTCCAGAATCGGTAGTCCTCAGCCTTGCGGTCGATGATGAGCTCTGCACCCATCGCCCGGCACAGATCGGCCTTCTCGGGGCTGGACACGACGCAGACTGGAATCGCTCCGCCGTTGACCGCGTACTGGGTGGCGTAGGACCCAAGGCCACCGGATGCTCCCCAGATGAGGACGACATCGCCCTGTTTCATATTGCCGCCATGGCCGGACACCAGTTGCCGGTAGGCCGTGGAGTTCACCAGTCCCGGCGCTGCCGCCTCCTCCCAGGTCAGGTGGGCCGGCTTGCGCAGCAACTGGTTGGACTTCACCAGGGCGATGTCGGCCAGGCCGCCGAAGTTCGTCTCGAATCCCCAGATGCGCTGCTCGGGGTCCATCATGGTGTCGTCATGCCCGAGGGGGCTTTCCAATTCGACGCTCAAGCAGTGCGCGACGACCTCGTCACCGGGCTTCCAGGCGTTGACGCCCGGGCCGGTGCGCAGCACGATGCCGGCCGCGTCGGACCCCACGATGTGGTAGGGCAGGTCGTGTCGTTTGGCGAGGTCGTGGGTGCGGCCGTAGCGGTTCAAGAACCCGAAGGTCGAGACGGGTTCGAAGATCGAGGTCCAGACGGTGTTGTAGTTGATGCTCGAGGCCATGACCGCGATCAGCGCCTCGCCGGGACCGAGTTCGGGAACCGGAACCTCGTCGATGTGCAGGGAGCGCCGGGGGTCCTTGTCCCAGGTGGACAACCCCTCGAACATATCCACCTCATCGGCGTGCACGGTGGCAGCCCGGTAGGCCTCCGGCAGGGGGAGGGCGGCGATATCCGCGGCCTCGGCCCCCTCGAGCGCGGCGTACAGGTCAGCGGACGTGGTCATGGCAGGTCCCTTCGCGTCAGCTCGCGATCAGCGTGAACGATCGTTCACACCTGCACAAGTCTAGCCGCAGTGACCCGTGCCTCACCAGGTGAGATAGCCCTCTGCCCGCGCGACGTACAAACCGGTCACGACGAGCCCGAGCAGGATCGTGATCACGATGAGTCGGGTGATCTTGCGGATGATGCCGAACACCAGCAGGGCCAGGAGGGCGATCCCGGCAATCAGCAGGATGGGGGTGTCCAACGGAGAGGTGATCGAGTCCACCCGCATCACCCTAGTGCGAGGTGGGGCCGGGTTCGACGAGTTCGACGAGCACCCCGCCGGCGTCCTTGGGGTGGATGAAGTTGACGCGTGACCCCGCCGTGCCCGACTTCGGGGTGTCATACAGCAGCCGCACTCCCTTGTCGCGCAGGTGCTGTGTCGCCTCGTCGATGTCGGTCACGCGGTAGGCCACCTGCTGGATGCCCGGTCCGGACCGGTCGAGGAACTTACCGATCGTGGTGTCGGGGGACAGCGGAGCGAGCAGCTGGATGCAGGAGCCGGAATAGCCGACGGCGAGCATGGCCTCGCGCACTCCCTGCTCCTCGTTGACCTCCTCGTGCACCACCTGCATACCGAAGGTGCGCGCGTAGTAGTCCTTGGCTTCATCGAGGTCGGGTACCGCGATCCCGACGTGATCGATGTGGGTGAACAGACCTGATGCCATCGACGGCCTCCTTCGGGTGGCGGGGGTGCACCCTCGCTAGGGTGGCGCCCATCGTGGCAAAGCGCCATCTCAGGCTGATCGCCAGGCTCCACGGCCAGGCCCATCGGGAGGTCATGACATGTCGGAAACCTCGGAAACCTCGCAGTCCACGGACTCGACGAGCGTGATCGTGTCCGGAGCGCGCACCCCCATGGGTCGACTGCTCGGCTCGCTGAAGGGGATGAGCGCGGCCGACCTCGGTGGCGTCGCGATCGCGGCGGCCCTCCAGCGCTCGGGTGTGCGTCCTGATCAGGTGGACTACGTGATCATGGGTCAGGTCATTCAAGCCGGTGCAGGTCAGAATGCGACCCGGGTGGCGGCGACGCAGGCCGGTATCGGCATGGATGTCCCATCGATGACCATCAACAAGGTGTGCCTGTCGGGCCTCGATGCGATCGCGCTGGCCGACCAACTCATCCGAGCCGGCGAATTCGACATCGTCGTTGCCGGTGGCATGGAGTCGATGACCCAGGCCCCGCATCTGCTCTTGGGCTCACGAGAGGGCGTGAAGTTCGGGGACTGGACGATGGTCGATGCGATGGCCCACGATGCCCTGCGATGCAGTTTCGACCTGTGTGCGATGGGTGAGGCGACCGAGAAATTCAATTCCCGCTACACCTTCACCCGCGAGGATCAAGACGCCTTCGCTGCTCGCTCGCACCAGCGTGCTGCAGAGGCGACGAAGAACGGCGTGTTCGACGCCGAGATCACCCCGGTGATGATCCCCCAGCGCAAGGGTGACCCGATCGAGTTCACCACCGATGAGGGGATTCGTGCCGACACCACCGCCCAGAGCCTGGCTGGTTTGCGCCCAGCCTTCGCCAAGGACGGCACGATCACGGCGGGTAATGCCTCGCAGATCTCCGACGGTGCCGCAGCGGTCGTGGTCATGAGCAAGTCCAAGGCGAGCGAGCTCGGCCTGTCGTGGTTGGCCGAGATCGGAGCTCACGGGGTTGTGGCCGGTCCGGACGCCTCACTGCACGAGCAGCCGTCACAGGCGATCCGCAAGGCGTGCCGGAAGCAGGGCGTCGAGGTCTCCGATCTGGACCTGATCGAGATCAACGAGGCTTTCGCTGCCGTGGGACTGGCGTCCATGCAGGCCCTCGGGGTCGACGAGGAGATCGTCAACGTCAACGGCGGGGCCATCGCGCTCGGCCACCCGGTGGGGATGTCGGGGGCGCGCATCGTGTTGCACCTGGCTCTGGAACTCGCTCGTCGCGGTGGTGGCCTCGGGGCGGCGGCCCTGTGCGGTGGCGGTGGTCAGGGCGATGCCCTGATCCTGCGAGTTCCCTAGGCGACGGTGATGGGCGGAGGTTCCTCGACGGACGTGGCGGAGCTGATCGCCGCGGTCCGAACCGGCGATCCCCGAGCCATCGCGCGGGTGATCTCCTGGGTCGAGGATGACTCGCCCCGGCTTCCCGAGGCGATGGCGCTGCTGGTGCAGGAACCTCGGCAGGCACACGTCATCGGCATCACCGGTCCACCCGGAGTGGGCAAGTCCACGATGACCTCCGCGCTCGTCGCTGCAGCGCGCGCCCGAGGCGAACGCGTCGGGGTGATCGCGGTCGATCCCTCCTCTCCGTTCTCCGGTGGCGCCCTGCTCGGTGACCGCATCCGCATGGGCGAGCACGCCACTGATCCGGGGGTGTTCATTCGCTCGATGGCCTCGCGAGGTCATCTCGGTGGACTGGCCGCGACCACCCCCCAGGTGGTGCGCATCCTCGAGGCCGCCGACTGTGCGGTGGTGATCGTGGAGACCGTCGGTGTCGGGCAGTCCGAGATCGAGGTGGCGGCGGCTGCGGATACGACCCTGGTGCTGCTGGCACCGGGTATGGGCGACGGGATCCAGGCAGCCAAGGCGGGTGTGATGGAGATCGGCGATGTCGTGTGCGTGAACAAGGCCGACCGTGACGGTGCCGATGCCAGTGCGCGCGAGTTGCGGAACATGCTCGCGTTGTCCGAACGCGCAGAGGGGGAGTGGATCCCTCCCGTCGTGACCGCGGTGGCGTCCCGCGGAGAGATCGACGACGTGCGTGCCGCAATGGATGCCCACCGCGACTGGTTGGCTGAATCCGGGGTCGGGATCCGACGCAGGCATGAGCGGAGGGTGGCCGAGATCAGCGCCGTCGCACTCGCCCGGGTTCGACAGCGCCTGGCAGGTTCGGATGCGAGCCTCGTCGCCGAGATCGCCGAGCGGATCGCCGATCCCTTCGCTGCCGCTACCGAGGTGCTGGAGAGCCTGGGTCTTCGGGCCAGAGACCTCGGGGACAGCGGTGGTGCCAAGATAGAGCCGTGACGACTCCGCCTGGACCCCAGATCCCCGTGCGCGGTGCGGTCGATCTGTCCGCCCTCGCCCAGCAGCGTGAACAGCAGCAGCGCCGTGATGCGGCCATGGGATCAGCCCCCACGGGGGTGGTGATCGATGTCACCGAAGCGAACTTCCAGGCGGAGGTCCTCGAGCGCAGCCAGACTGTTCCGGTCGTCCTCGACCTGTGGGCGACCTGGTGCGGGCCGTGCAAGGCCCTGTCACCGATCCTGGAGGCTCTCGCCGCTGAATACGCCGGTCGGTTCGTCCTCGCGAAGGTCGACGTCGACGCTGAGCAGCGCATCGCCGCGGCTTTCCAGGTCCAGAGCATCCCGAGCGTCTTCGCGGTGGTCGGTGGCCAGCCCGTCCCGCTGTTCCAAGGCGCCCTCCCCGAGCCGCAGGTACGTCAGTACATCGAGGAGTTGCTGAAGGTGGCCGCTCAAGCCGGGGTCACCGGCACCCTCGCCGCGACGGGTGAGGAATCCGCTGGGGCGGAGTCTGAGTCCGAGCCCGAGCCCGAGCCGGAGGATCCGCGATTCACCGCGGCCTACGACGCCATCGACGCGGGTGACTGGGCTGCCGCGTCGGCTGCCTACCGGACGATCCTCGATGCTGAGCCGGCCAATACCGACGCGCAGGCTGGGTTCGCCCTGTGCGGGATCCAGTTGAGGCTGGAGCAGGCGGGGGAGACCGGAGCCTTGCGCGAGGCCGATGAGGCAGCAGTGCGGGGTGACTGGGCTGCGGCATTCTCCGCGCTCATCGATCAGGTGCGGGCGACCTCGGGTGATGATCGCGACGCTGCGCGCGAGAGGCTCCTGGAGTTGTTCGTCGTGGCCGGAGATGTGCCCGAGGTCGCCACGGCCCGGGTGAACCTCGCCAGCGCGCTGTTTTGAGCCTCACGTTCGGGCCACCGGGCTGGGTCAGTCCTCGCCCGTCCAGGACAGCCATACGGCTGCGAGTGGAGGAATGACCAGATCCACCGACGTCTCCCTGCCGTGCCACGCCGGTCCGCGGGCGTGAACGCCCCCGAAGTTCCCGACGCCGGAGCCGCCGTAGTCATGCGCATCGGTGTTGAGGATCTCCCGCCACATCCCTGTGCGGGGTAGTCCGAGTCGGTAGTCCATGCGGGGGAGGGGGGAGAAGTTGACCGCGCAGGCCACCTGCCCGCCCGAGGAGTCCCTGCGGATCCAGGTGAACACGTTGTTCATCGCGTCGTTGGCGTCGATCCATTCGAAACCGTAGGGCTCATCATCGAGTTCCCACAGGGCCGGTGTGGCCTGGTAGGCCATGTTGATGTCCCGCACCGAACGCGCGATCCCTCGATGTTCCTCGTAGTCCAGCAACCACCAGTCCAGACCGGCATCGGCGTTCCACTCCGCCGATTGGGCGAACTCCGCGCCCATGAACAGCAGTTTCTTGCCCGGATGTGCCCACATGAAGGCCAGGTAGGCCCGCAGTGTGGCCAGTTGCTGCCAGCGATCGCCGGGCATCCGTCCGATCAGTGATGACTTGCCGTGCACGACCTCGTCGTGTGAGAGCGGAAGGACGAAGTGCTCGCTGTACGCGTACATCATCGAGAACGTCAGTTCATGGTGGTGGTACTGGCGATGGATCGCCTCGTGCTTGACGTAGTCCAGCGAGTCGTGCATCCAGCCCATGTTCCATTTCAGTCCGAAACCGAGACCGCCCAGATGCGTCGGTCGCGTGACGCCGGGCCACGCGGTGGATTCCTCGGCGATGGTGACGATCCCGGGCACTCGCCTGTAGGCCGTGGCGTTCATCTCCTGGATGAAGGCCACCGCATCGAGATTCTCGCGGCCGCCGTAGGCATTGGGTGTCCACTGCCCGTCCTCGCGGGAGTAGTCCAGGTAGAGCATGGAGGCGACAGCATCCACGCGTAGCCCATCGACGTGGAATTCCTCGAGCCAGAACAGCGCGTTGGCGACGAGGAAGTTGCGCACCTCGGGGCGGCCGAAGTCGAAGACGTACGTACCCCAGTCGGGGTGCTCGCCACGGTGGGGATCGGCGTGCTCGTACAACGGTGTGCCATCGAATCTGGCGAGTGCCCAGTCGTCCTTGGGGAAGTGAGCGGGGACCCAGTCGACGATGACCCCGATACCGGCTCGATGTAGTGAGTCGATGAGGAATCGAAGGTCGTCGGGGGAACCGAAGCGTGAAGTGGGAGCGAAGTACGACGTGACCTGGTACCCCCATGACCCTCCGAAGGGGTGTTCGGCGACGGGGAGGAACTCCACGTGCGTGAAACCCTGCTCGAGGAGGTAGTCGGTCAACTCGGCGGCCAGAGCGCGGTAGTCCAACCCCGGTCGCCAGGAACCCAGGTGCACCTCGTAGGTCGACATCGGAGAACGGGTGATGTCCTGCTCCGCCCGGGCCCGCAGCCATTCCTCGTCTTCCCAGGTGAATCGCGAGGTGAAGACCACCGACCCGGTCGCTGGTGGGATCTCGGTGGCGAACGCGAGTGGATCGGCCTTCTCCCGCCAGATTCCGTCGCGACCGAAGATCGCGAACTTGTACACCGTGCCGTCACCGATGTCGGGGATGAACAACTCCCACACCCCCGATGAACCCAGGCTGCGCATCGGGTGGGCGGTGGCATCCCAATGGTTGAAGTCGCCGATGACGCGCACGCCCTGCGCACTTGGAGCCCACACGGCGAAGGAGACTCCGTGTACATCGCCCAACGGGCTGGAGTACACGTGCTCGTGCGCACCGAGTACCTGCCACAACTGCTCGTGGCGACCCTCGCCGATCAAGTGCAGATCGACTTCGCCGACCGTGGGCCAGAAGCGGTAGGGATCATCGGCCGGGTAGGTGTCGGCGCCATAGGTCACCGAGAGGCGGTAGTCCGGCACGTCATCGGTGTCGAGGACCGCCTGCCAGACGCCGCGATGGATGTGCGTGAGCGGGATGCGGTCACCATCGAGCACCACATCGACCGCATCTGCCAGGGGTCGCAGGGCTCGCACGACCACACCGTCGTCGGTCGGGTGGGGCCCGAGGATGGAGTGGGGGTCGTGGTGCCAGCCTTCGACCAGGCGGTCGAGTTCACTCGCATCCGGTGTCGAGGTGCGCGCGGATGGCGTGTTCATGATCGCCTGACCTGCACGATATGGGCGCCACCGAAACGATCGAGGGGGCCATCGGGGGTGAGGCGGACGTAGTCGGCCTGACCCCACGTCCAGCTCTGGTCGGAGATCAGGTCATGGGCGATGAACCGGTCCGACCACTCCATGCCCAGAGTCGGCATATCCCACCAGACGGTCGCCTCCTGCGGTTGGTGCGGATCGAGAGAGACCACCACCAAGATCAGGTCATCTCCGTGCTGCTTGGAATACGCGATGACCGAGTCGTTGTCGGGGTGGTGGAAACGCAGACTGCGCAGATCCTGCAACGCCGGCTGCTGGCGTCGGATGCTGTTGAGCAGGCTCAGGTACGGGGTCAGCGTCGGATGCTGACCGGACCAATCGCGCGGCCGGTACTGGTACTTCTCGGAGTCCAGGTACTCCTCACTCCCGGGTCGAACGGCCAGGTGCTCGAAATGCTCGAACCCGCTGTAGACACCCCATGTCGGTGAAAGGGTCGCAGCGAGTGTCGCGCGGATCGCGAATGCTGCCGGTCCTCCGTACTGCAGATACTCAGGAAGGATGTCGGGGGTGTTGACGAAGAAATTCGGACGCATGTAGGCGCTGGCTGGGCCGGCGAGTTCGCTGAGGTACTCCTCGATCTCCGTTCGGCCGTTGCGCCAGGTGAAGTAGGTATAGCTCTGCTGGAAGCCGATCTCGGCAAGGGCTCGCATCATGGGCGGACGCGTGAACGCCTCGGCCAGGAAGATCACGTCCGGATCACTGTCGTAGATCGACCCGAGCAGCCTGTCCCACACCCACAGGGGCTTGGTGTGCGGATTATCGACGCGGAAGATGCGGACGCCGCGCGACATCCACAGCCGGACGATCCGCTCGACCTCGGCGTACAGCCCCTCTGGATCGTGATCGAAGTTCAGTGGGTAGATGTCCTGGTATTTCTTCGGCGGGTTCTCCGCGTAAGCGATGCTGCCGTCGGCCCGTTGGGTGAACCACTCGGGGTGCTCGGTCACCCACGGATGATCAGGTGATGCCTGAAGGGCCAGGTCGAGGGCGATCTGCAGATCGTGCCTGCTGGCCTCCGCCACGAAGTGGGCGAAATCCTCCTCGCTGCCCAGATCCGGATGGATCGCATCGTGCCCGCCGTCATCGGATCCGATCGCCCACGGAGATCCCGGATCCTGCGGACCTGCGGTGAGGGTGTTGTTGGGCCCCTTGCGAAAGGACCGGCCGATCGGATGGATCGGCGGGAGGTAGACGATGTCGAACCCCGCAGCGGCGATGTCGGCAAGCCGGGTTTCGGCTGTGCGCAAGGTCCCCGACAGTGGCGGATCGAGGTGCGCGCCCTCACTTCGTGGGAAGAACTCATACCAGGCTCCGACCAGCGCGCGTCTGCCCTCGACCCGAAGGGGCCACGGGCCACTCGTGGTGACCATCCGGCGCAGCGGATGAGTCTCGAGGAGGGTGAGGATGTCGGCATCCTGAGCAGCCGACCACCGCACGTCGGCGGGTAATCCCGTGTCCCGGAGTGTGCGCGCGCAGGTTCGCAGACGTGCCCGCTGCTCGGTGCGACCTCGCGGTAATCCCTTGGCCGCCTCTTCCAGCAGCAGGGCGCCAGCATGCAATTCCAGGTCGACGTCCTGCTCAGCGGGGATCTTGATCGCGGCTCGGTGCCGCCAGGTTGCCCAGGGGTCGTCCCAGGCCTCGATGGAGAAACTCCAATCGCCCACTGCGTCTGCGCTGACCCACGTCGACCAGCGATCGACTCCTTCGCCGGTCGGCGACATGCGATGGCGTTGGGTCTCGCGACCGCGTGGATCGTGGAGGACGGCGTCCACGCCGAGGCTGTCGTGACCCTCGCGGAACACCGTGGCGGTGACGGGGATGATCTCGTCGACCACGGCCTTGGCTGGGCGTCTCCCCGACTCGACAGCCGGGGAGACGTCGACGATGGGAAAGCGCCCGATCAGGACACGGGGCACGCTCACGACATGAAGCCTAGCCGTGTCGGGTCCGGCTGAAGACCTTTCAGCAACGACTGGGTTTTCAGCAAGACTTTCAGCAAAGTGAAGGCGACACGAGATGTTCACGCGCTCGGTGTCGAGCGATGACATGAACCCGGTAGCGTCACCGCCGTGAGAGCTATCCGCCGACTCAATGTCCGAACGGTCCTGCCCGACGAACTCGTCGACCTCGACGCCCTGGCGCACAATCTGCGCTGGTCCTGGCATCAACCGACCCGCGATCTGTTCGCTGCAATCGATCCGCCGCTGTGGCAGAGCGTGGCTGAGGATCCCATGCGGATGCTCGCCGAGGTCTCCGCCGAGCGGCTGGTCGAACTCGCGGCCGATCACGGTTTCGTGGAGTGGGTGCGCCACGCACGCTCGGACCTGCAGGACTATCTGACGCGGGAGCACTGGTACCAGCACCGCGAGAGTGACTCGCCGCGAGCGATTGCCTACTTCTCCCCGGAATTCGGGGTTGCGGCCGCGCTGCCTCAGTATTCAGGTGGGCTGGGCATCCTGGCCGGCGATCATCTCAAGGCCGCATCGGATATCGGCGTGCCCATCATCGGTGTCGGCCTGTTCTACCGCTCCGGTTATTTCCGTCAGGCCCTCTCACGCGATGGGTGGCAGACGGAGAACTATCCGGTTCTCGATCCTGACAGCCTCCCGGTGCGGTTGCTGCGTGACGAGTCGGGCAGTGCCGTCTACCTTCACGTCGGGATGCCGGACGGTCAGACGTTGGACTTCCAGGTGTGGGTTGCGCAGGTTGGTCGAGTACCTCTGCTCATGCTCGACTCGGATGTGGCGACCAACTCCCGCCTGGAGCGCGACGTCACCGATCGGCTCTACGGAGGCGGTCAGGAACACCGGCTGCGCCAGGAGATGCTGCTCGGTATCGGTGGGGTGCGCGCTGTCCGCCGCTACTGCGAACTCACCGGACATCCCGCACCGGAGGTGTACCACTCCAATGAGGGACATGCGGGCTTCCTGGGTCTGGAGCGCATCCGCGAGCTGATGGGAGGTCCCGATGGTCTGGGCTTCGATGAGGCACTCGAAGTGGTGCGTGCTGGCACGGTGTTCACGACGCACACACCGGTACCCGCGGGTATCGACCGGTTCTCCCGTGATCTGATCACGCAGTACTTCGGTGGTGATAGTGGTGGCGGTCAGGTACCCGTCGACCGCATCCTGGCCCTCGGTGCAGAGGATTACGAGGGCGGGGATCCCGGGGTTTTCAACATGGCGGTGATGGGGCTTCGGTTATCGCAGCGTGCGAATGGAGTCAGCCTCCTGCACGGTGCGGTCAGCCGCTCCATGTTCAACGGACTGTGGCCGGATTTCGACTCCGGTGATGTTCCGATCACGTCGATCACCAACGGTGTGCACGCTCCCACCTGGGTGGCGCCGGAGATCTGGAATCTTGCTGTCGAGCGCGGGGCGCAGGATCTCGCTGAGCAGCCGTACGGCTGGGAACTGCTCGGTGATCTTCCCGATGACACCCTGTGGTGGACCAAGCGGGTGCTGCGGGAACGCCTCGTGCACATGGCGCGACATCGACTCCGCCGGTCCTGGTTGCGCCGTGGAGCGACGGAGGCCGAGCTCGGCTGGATCGACGGCGTGCTGGACCCCGACGTCCTGACGATCGGATTCGCCCGCCGGGTGCCGTCCTATAAGCGACTGACGCTCATGCTGCGAGACCCTGAGCGTCTGCGTTCGCTCCTGCTCGACCCCGAGCGTCCGATTCAGCTCATCGTGGCGGGCAAGGCGCATCCTGCTGACGAGGGGGGCAAGCGGTTGATCCAGGAGCTCGTGCGCTTCGCCGACGACCCCGAGGTCCGCCATCGCATCGTCTTCCTGCCCAACTACGAGATCGCGATGGCGACCGTGCTGTATCCGGGCTGCGATGTCTGGTTGAACAACCCCATCAGGCCTCTCGAGGCGAGTGGAACGTCAGGGATGAAAGCCGCACTCAATGGCGCTCTCAACCTCTCGATCCTCGATGGGTGGTGGGATGAATGGTTCGACGGTGAGAACGGCTGGGCCATTCCCACCGCAAACGGCGTAGAGGATCCTGATCGACGTGACGATCTGGAATCCGCCGCTCTGTACGACCTGATCGAATCCAGCGTCGCGCCCGTGTTCTACTCCCGGAGCGACGACCAGGTGCCCCACCGTTGGGTCGAGATGATGAGGCACACCCTGGCCACCCTCGGTCCCAAGGTGCTCGCCAGTCGCATGGTGCGTGACTACGTCGAGCGGTTGTATGTCCCCGCGGCGCAGGCATCGCGTGCGGTGCTGACCGACGACATGGCACTGGGGCGCGAGCTCGCGGAGTGGAAGCGCCGGGTGCGGGATCAGTGGGCATCGGTGGCGGTCGAACACGTCGACGTGTCGATCCCGCACGCACAGCCCTCCCTGGGTGCCGAGGTTTCCCTGCGGGCGTTCGTGCATCTGGGTGGACTGTCCCCTGAAGATGTGCGCGTGCAGGTCGTCTACGGGCGCGTCGACAGCGAGGATGACATCACCGCCCCGTCGGTCGGCGATCTGCAGATGCGGGAGGCCTATGACAACGGCCGTTGGCGCTTCGACGGTGAGATGCCGCTGGATCGCACCGGGCCGTTCGGATACACCGTTCGCATCCTGCCCCGGCACGAAGGACTGGCTTCCCTGGCTGATCTGGGGCTCATGTCGGTCCCGGCGGCAACGAAGGGCCCTGATTCCGAACCGGTGATGCGCTAGCCGCCGTCCTCGACCTTCAGCACGATGAGGTTGCGGGGAGCGAGCATCACGGTGGCACCTGCCGGGTCGGTCCACGGTGCGACACCGGGCTGATCGTCGTGGGTGTCCAGCACTCGTCGATAACGGGTTCCGTAAGGCTCCCCGGGGAGCAGGAACGGATGGTGCTCGTCTCCTGAGTGGAACAGCAGGAGGAATGAAGCGTCGCGGCCGCTGTGTGGATCACCGGGGAGTGGGTGCAGTCGACCCGACAGGTACATCCCGATGGTGCGGGTTGCCGGCGAGTTCCATTCGTCGTCGGTGAAGGGGGTGCCTGACGGTGAGAGCCAGCCGAGGTCGGGTGCACCGCCCTCGGAGGTCGGGGTGCCCTGGAAGAAGAAGCGTTGCCGGAACACCCGGTGCTCGCGCCGAAGCGCGAGGACGTATCGCGTGAAGGAGACCATGTCGGCCTGCCACGGGTTCCATTCCCAGTCGTACCAACTGATGGCGTTGTCCTGGCAGTAGCCGTTGTTATTGCCCGATTGGGTGCGGCCGAACTCATCGCCCCCGAGCAGCATCGGGACCCCGGTGGACAGCGCAAGCGAGGCGATCATGTTGCGCATCTGGCGATGGCGCACCTTGAGGATCCCGGGATCCGTGGTGTCACCCTCGTGGCCGTAGTTGGCCGACCGGTTGTCATCGGTCCCGTCGCGGTTGTCCTCCAGATTCGCCTCATTGTGCTTGTGGTCGTAACTGACCAGGTCACGCATCGTGAATCCATCATGTGCGGTGATGAAGTTGATCGACGCGAAAGGGGACCGACCCTCAGAGGCGTAGAGATCGGCGGATCCGGACAATCGCCAGCCGAGTTCGGTGACCCCACTGGCCCCTCTCCAGTAGTCCCGGAGACAGTCTCGGTACTTCCCGTTCCATTCGCGCCACATCGCGGGGAACTCTCCGACCTGGTAGCCACCCGGACCCACATCCCACGGCTCTGCGATGAGCTTTACCCGGCGCAGGATCGGATCCTGTCGGATCGTGGTGATGAAGGTGCCGAGCATGTCGACATCGTGCGCTGAGCGAGCCAGCGCCGAGGCCAGGTCGAACCGGAATCCGTCGGCGTGCATCTCCAGGACCCAATAGCGCAGGGAATCCATCACCAGTTGCAGGACGTGGGGATGCGATAGGTCCAAGGTGTTGCCGCAACCGGTGTAATCCTCGTAGTACCGACCCTCACGCAGTCGGTAGTAGGCGGGATTGTCGATCCCGCGGAAGGTGAGGGTCGGACCGTTCACTCCCTCCTCGGCGGTGTGGTTGTACACCACGTCGAGGATCACCTCGAGCCCGGCAGCATGGAGAGCCTTGACCATCGACTTGAACTCTTTGACCTGCTCACCTCGCGCACCACTGCTGCTGTAGGCCGCGTGCGGGGCGAAATACCCGAGGGTGTTGTAGCCCCAGTAGTTCGTCAGCCCACGTTCCATCAGATGGACCTCGCTGGTGAAGTGATGCACGGGCATCAGTTCGACAGCGGTGACGCCCAGGGACGTGAGGTGCTCGAGCACGGCCGGGTGGGCGATTCCCGCGTAGGTTCCTCGTAGTGCAGCCGGGACCCCCGGGTGGGTCATCGTGAGTCCGCGCACGTGTGTTTCGTAGATGACCGTGTCGGTCCACGCGGTTGCCGGTGGGCGATCATCGCCCCAATCGAAGTCGGAGGCGACAGCGATGCTCCGCGGGACGAAGGGGGCTGAATCATCCGGTTGCAGGATCAGGTCGTCGTGGGGATCGGACCCGAAGATCGCATCATCCAACTGAACCGAGCCCGCGAGTGCGCGCGCATACGGGTCGGTGAGCAGTTTCGCGGAATTCCATCTCCGGCCCACTTCAGGATCCCATTGCCCGTGCACCCGGAAGCCGTAGCGCATGCCTGGCTCCAGGCCACGGATGCGAGCGTGGTGCACCCCGAGGGTGACCTCGCTCAAGGTCAGGGATGCCTGGGTGCCATCGTCGTCGAACACGCACAGCTCCACGCTGCTGGCGCCGGGGGCCCACAGGGCGACGTTCGCGGTGTTCGATGTCAGCGTCACCCCGAGGGGATCCCAGTGGCCCGGGCCCACGATGGCGAGGTCCGTCACAGGCCTCACGCTAGCGCGTGGCTAGGCTGCCGATCGTGAGTGCGACCTTTGTGAGCGTGGATGTCGATGGTGGAGTCGGGACGATCCGGATCGATCGTCCTCCGATGAACGCCCTGTCCGTGCAGGTTCAGGAGGAGATCCGGGAGGCCGCCGATGAACTCGCGCAGCGCCGCGATGTCCGTGCGGTGATCGTGTACGGCGGGCCGAAGGTGTTCGCGGCTGGTGCCGACGTGAAGGAGATGGCCGATTGGTCGCTGACCGACGCCATCGATCGCTCGGCCAGGCTCCAGTCGGCCTTCACCGCGGTGGAGCGGATCGGCAAGCCGACCATTGCGGCAGTGACCGGTTATGCCCTCGGTGGTGGCTGCGAGCTCGCATTGTGCTGTGACCTCAGGATCGCCGGTGACAATGCCAAACTCGGCCAGCCGGAGATCCTGCTCGGCATCATCCCGGGCGCGGGTGGCACCCAGCGCCTGCCGCGGCTCATCGGGCCGTCCCGAGCCAAGGACCTCATCTTCACCGGTCGGTTCGTCCCCGCTGATGAAGCCCTGACCATGGGTCTGGTGGATCGCGTCGTGGCGCCGGACGATGTCTACGACGAGGCGGTGGCTTTGGCAGGACAACTGGCTGCGGGAGCTCCCTACGCCCTGCGGGCGGCGAAGGAGTCGATCGATCGCGGAGGAATGGTCGACCTCGACAGCGGACTTGAGCTCGAGCGGGTTCAGTTCGCCGCTCTCTTCGGTACCGAGGATCAGTCGATCGGTATGAAGTCCTTCCTCGAGAACGGTCCGGGGCAGGCGGAGTTCACCGGTTCATGAGCGAGCAGGCCGAGGAGCTCGAGCGTGCCTGGCGTGATCCGAAGCTCGCCAACGTGCTCTATCACGACTGGGAAGCATCCACGTACGACGAGAAGTGGAGCATCTCCTATGACGACCGATGCATCGAGTACGCCCGCGATCGGTTCACCCATGTTGTGGAGCAGTCGACTGCACCGTACGCAAAGGCCATGGAGATCGGCTGCGGCACCGGCTTCTTCGCGCTCAACCTCATGCAGGCAGGGATCATCGAATCCTGTGTGCTGACCGATATCTCACCCGGCATGGTCGAGGTGGCAACCCGCAACGGACGTGAACTCGGTGTGGCGGTCGAGGGTCGTGTTGCCGATGCGGAATCGCTTCCCGCGGAGGATGGCGAGTTCGATCTCGTGCTCGGTCATGCAGTGCTGCATCACATACCCGACGTCGAGTTGGCATTCCGTGAGATCGTCCGCGTGCTGCGCCCGGGTGGCCGCTTCGTCTTCTGCGGCGAGCCGACCGAGCGGGGGGATGTGGTCGCCCGCGCACTGTCGCGTGCCACCTGGTGGACGTCGAGTCGGGTGACCCAGTGGGGGCCGCTGCGAGAGCGCTGGGCTCGCCCGCCGGCGGAACTGGCTGAGTCCTCTCGGGCAGCGGCTTTGGAGGCGGTCGTCGACCTGCACACCTTCGATCCCGATGCTCTCGCGGCGACCGCGATGCGTGCGGGCGCCATCGATGTGCGCACCGTCACGGAGGAACTCACCGCGTCCTGGTTCGGCTGGCCCGTGCGCACCTTCGAAGCTTCGGTGAAGCCCGGGGCACTCGGCTGGGGATGGGCCATGTTCGCCTACCGCACCTGGCAGACCCTGGCCGCGATGGATGAGCGCGTGTGGTCGCGGATCGTGCCCGATGAGTACTTCTACAACGTATGCATCACCGGGGTGCGGCCCTGATTCGCGCACGTGACCCTCGGCAGGCTCGGTTCCTCACCTGGGCCTCGGTGCGCTGGGTGTGGCGTAATCGGGCGTGGTCGTGGTGGTACCTGGTGCGCTACTGGCGGTTCCTTTGGATGCGAGTGCGCTCGCCGCACATCGTCACCGAGGGTTTCGTCTTCCTGGGGAAGCGTGTCGAGGTTCATGCGCGGCGCGGATACGGGCGCCTCATCCTCGGTCGATGGGTACATATCGGGGACGAGAATCGGCTGCGTTGCCACGAGGGCACTATGCGAATCGGAGATAAGTGCGTCTTCGGGCGTGACAACACCATCAACGGATACCTCGATATCGAGTTCGGCGAGGGCACCATCGTTGCGGACTGGGTCTACATCTGCGACTTCGATCACGTCACCGATGACATCACCGTGCCGATCAAGGACCAGGGGATCGTGAAGTCGCCGGTGCACATCGGCCCGGATGTGTGGATCGGCGCGAAGGTGACGGTGCTGCGCGGCACGACCATCGGTCGGGGCAGTGTTCTTGCGGCGCATGCGGTGGTGAGGGGCGCGGTCGAGGACTACTCGATCATGGCGGGGGTGCCGGCGATACGCATCAAGGATCGTCGCGAGGTGCACGACGACCTCGCACAGCGCAGAGTCGATGTCGCCGACATCGCACGCAAGACGGAGCGGGCGGTATGGGAGGCGATCACGCCCGAGGAGCAGTGACCCCGAGGAGCAGTGACGGCATCACGCCGACGGGTTCTCCAGCAGATTCCCTGCCAGGTCGTCGGTGACGACGGAGTGGCGAGGGGTGCGTCGGGACGACGCCTGCCGGTAGAACTCGATGGTCGCTGCGGCCAGCCCGGGCCACGCATGCTGCTCCCTGAGTCTCCGACGAGCGCGGCGAATGCGAGCCGATGCGCTCGCCGGGTCGGCCAGGATCGAGTGGACTGCCTCAGCGAGTTGCGCGACATCACCCGGTGCGAACGTGACCGCGTTACGGTCCTGCCCGGCGAACTCCGCGAGGCCACCGGTTCGCGCTACTGCGAGGGGAGCACCCAGTGCTGCGGCCTCCAGTGCGACGAGTCCGAACGGCTCGTAGATGCTCGGAACCACGACAGCATCCGCGGAGGACATCAGATGGTGCAAATCTGGTTCGGGCAGCCAGCCGGTGAACTCCACGCGTGAGGCGACGCGGCGATCACGGGCCTGTTGACGAAGCGAGTCGAGCCTGCTCCCATCCCCGGCCACGACGACGTGTACCCCCGGGGCCTTTCGGCGCAGCCGAGGAACGGCGTCGATGAGCGTGTGCACCCCCTTCTCCCACTCCAGGCGACCGCAGAAGACGAGGAGCGGTCTGTTGGTCCCCGTGCGATGGGGCGCAGCACCACCGGGGCGTGACCAACGACGGGTGTCGATGCCGTTGGGGATCACCGTGACGGCGTCCGTCGGGATATCGAACAGACGGGAGACCTCTGTCTCCATGTGAGTGGAGCAGGTGATCACGCCGCTCGCGGACCCGACGAGCCAGGATTCGATGCGGTGAATGGATCGGGACAGTTCCGTGGGCAGCCACCCTTGATGCCGACCAGCCTCGGTTGCGTGCATCGTGGCGATGACCGGGGTGGTGTCGAGGGCCTGCAGGTCCATCGCGGTGTGTGCGACGAGCCAGTCGTGTGCGTGCAGGACATCCGGTCGGATGTCACGCCAGGCCTGGAGACCGAGTCGGGTGAGCCGATGGTCGAGGTTGAGTACCCAGGCGAGGAGGTGCTCGGTATCGAATGGCAGGTCTGGCGGGGCCGGATCTGCACGGAGTACCCGAACACCGTTGATCATCTGGGATCGTGGGGCACCCTCAGCATGGTCGGTGACGACGGTGACCTCGTGGCCGAGGGCAGCCTGAGCTTCAGCCAGCGCGTGAACATGTCGTCCGAGTCCTCCGTAGACGACCGGTGGGTACTCCCAGGACAGATGGCATACCCGCACGGGCAGCGAGCATACGCGCGTGCGTGCGCGGTTCATTCAGGATCGAGGTGCGAATGCGCGTGCGTCCAGGTGCCCCCAGGGCCGATCGTGACGGGCGACCCCCCGCCACGCTGCGTCGACGGGATCCGGTGCTGCGTTCCCGGTCAGTTCATCGGCCATCCGATCGACATCCGCGAGATGCTCGAGTAGTCGACCGCGCGCGTAGTCCGCGGCAGAGTCCTTGCTCACCATGAATACCCAGTCGCTGGCCAGTGCGAGGAGCAGTGAGGTCACCAGCTGATCGCGTGCGGGGTCTCGTGAGATGTCGGGGTCTCGTGAGATGTCATGGTGGAGCAACTCTCGAACGCGAGCGGAGGCTGACTGTTGAGCCTGCCGGAGATCCAATGTCTGCGGACTCGTCCACACGCGGAAGTCCTTGCCCGATCCCCAGGATCCTTCCCCTGGATGCACCCGACCGGACACCCCGTGCGCGTCGAGGGCACCGGTGATGCTGCGGGGGATGATCCCCGCCTGCGGCAACAGGCGCATGACCTCGTCCAACCATTGCGGACCCTCTGCCCACCAGTGGCCGAACAGTTCAGTGTCGTAGGCCACAACGGCGAGCGGAGCGCGATCGAGGGCGCGTTGCTCGACAAGTCGCTCGCGCACCGCGGAGACGAAGTCGACCGCATCACGGTGCACGGCGAGTGCGGCGCGCTCAGGTTCGTAGGGCGCCTTGTGCTCGGGCGCGATGCTGCGTCCGGTCACGCGATGGATCTTCAGGCCCCACTCATGGTCGAAGGTATGGAAGTCGCGGTACCAGCGGCCGCCGGGATACCCGCGCTTGGGCGACCACACCCGATAGGCCAGAGGTAGGTCGCGCCCGACGACCCGCACGTCGGTATCCCCCAGCAGCCAGGGGGAGTGCGTGTCCGCTCCCGCGGACAGCAGCGTCGGCCCCTCCAGCATGAGGTGGTCGACGCCAGCCTCGGCGAATACGTGGTCAAGGCCCGGCCGGTAGGCGCATTCGGGGGTCCAGATGCCATTCGGTCGGGAGCCGAGACGCAGGTGCGCGTCGTCGAGTCCGCTCCGCAGGGTGGCGGTGGCCCAGTGGTCATCCAAACTCGGGGTGAAGGCGTGGGCCAACGGACCGCCGAGAAGTTCGACCACTCCCGCGTCGACCAGCCGGCGCAGGACTGGACTGGCTCCGTTCCGCCAGGACGCCTCGAAGGACGCCAGCGCCCGGGTAGCCGAGTGGAACTCGCGCCGACCCGCATCGCGTCGGTGAGCTTCCCGGCTTGCTGCAAGACCCTCCGCACGTACCTGCCAGGCGCCCAGCCAGGCATGCTGGGCGCTCAGGCAGTAGGGATCATCGAGCTGCGCGGCGAGAACCGGCGTCAGACCGATGCTCAGGCAATCGCGGTATCCGGACTCTCCGAGTCGGTTCAGCAGGTCGACGATGGGGAGATAGGAGTGCGACCAGGCCTGGTGCAGCCATTCCTCGCCGACCGGCCACGCTCCGTGATGGGCGACCCATGGAAGGTGCGTGTGCAACACGATGCACAGTGAGCCGAGCGGGGGAGTCGACGCGGGGGTCACAGGCACCGGCCGATGACGAGCAGATCCTGCGCATGCTGAGTGCTCCGGTCGATGCGGAAGTCGTCATCGGTCAGGGTGGGAACGAAACCAGCCAGATCCTCCGGCCAGTCGTCGGCGAGCATCGCGGTGATCTGCGCCTGCATCAATGATCCGTGCGCTGCTTCCCAGGCGATGATCCGTTCCGCGTGATGCAGGCCTCGGACCTCAACGGAGGTCCAGCCGGCGGCTCGGAACAGGTCGATCAACTGCTCGGCATCGAACTCCTCGACGTGGAAGGGGTTCAGCGGCTTCTCGCCTCGACCGAGACCGGGGGAGAAGGTTTCGCGGTTGGGGGTGGAGGCGATCACGAGACCGTCGGGGCGCAGAACCTCGCGGACTGCACGGAGGAACCCCGGGAGGTCCCACAGGTGCTCGATCACCTGCAGGCACACCACGAGATCGATCGCTTCCATGCGCAGGGGCAACTCAGCGAGATTGGCCTGAACTGTCGACACGGCCGGGTAGGTCCGAGCGGCATGGCCGGCGGCCTGATCGTCGTACTCGAGGCCGAGTACGAGTTCGGCGCCGGCCTCGGCGAGAAGTGCCGCCCCGTATCCCTCGCCGGACCCAGCGTCCACCACCCTCGCCCCAGGGTGCGGAAGCCAGGCATCGGCGATCCAGCGATAGACGGCACGGTGACGAGCGAAGAAATACTGCTCTCGGTCGATGCCGGGCACGGTGCGTTCGCCGGTGGGTTCCATCGGGCTCGAGTCTCCCATCACCCCGATGAGCCGAGTGGGCGAGATCGTCCTACCATACGGAGGTAACCCCACCCTCGACGAGGAGTAGCCGATGAAGATCGCGGTGTGCGTCAAGCAGGTCCCGGATACCTGGGCCGAGAAGAAACTGCGTGATGACGATTCGACCCTGGACCGCGAGGCTGCCGACGGCGTTATGAACGAACTCGACGAGTACGCCGTCGAGGAGGCCCTGCGACTCACCGAGGCGAATGGTGGAGAGGTCGTCGTGGTCACGATGGGGCCCGAGCGCGCGGCTGAGACTGTCCGCAAGGCGCTGAGCATGGGAGCCGATGCCGGCATCCACCTTGTCGATGATGCACTTCATGGCTCGGATGCACTCGCGACCTCGTACGCTCTCGCCGAGGTCCTCACCGGTCGCGAGTTCGACCTGATCCTGTTCGGATCGGAGTCCACCGATGCACGCATGAGCGTCGTCCCGGCGATGGTCGCGGAGCGCCTGGGCGTCCCGCAGGTCACCTTCGCGCAGAAGGTCGACGTCGACGGTGCCACCGTGCGCACCGAGCGTGTCACCGAATACGGCTACGACACCGTCGAGGCTGCGCTGCCGGCCGTGGTCAGCGTCGTGGAAAAGATCAACGAACCGCGCTACCCCTCCTTCAAGGGCATCATGGCGGCGAAGAAGAAGCCGGTCGAGACGCTCGCGATCGCCGATGCTGGTCTGGATGCGGGACGACTCGGATTGTCAGCCGCCTGGACCTCCGTGGACCAGTTCGCTGCCCGACCCCCCAAGGCTGCCGGCACGGTCGTCACCGATGAGGGTGACGGCGGTGTGAAGATCGTGGAATTCCTGTCCGAGCAGAAGTTCGTCTGACCGCGCCACACCGAATCGAAAGGCAACTACCGATGGCTCAGATCCTCGTCCTCGTCGAATCCGCCGACGGTGCGGTGAAGAAGGTCACCCTCGAACTCCTCGCGCTCGCCGGCACACTCGGCACTCCCGCTGCGGTGTGGTTGGGGCCGGGCTATTCCGACCAGGCTGGTGCGACTCTCGCCGAGCATGGCGCCGACACGATCTACGTGGCCGACTCAGCGGACCTGATCGACTACGTGGTGGCTCCCAAGGCTGAAGCCCTCGCACAGGTGATGTCGACTGCCTCCCCGGCGGCGGTGCTCATCGCCTCGACCGCGGAGGGCAAGGAGATCGCGGCCCGGCTCGCGGTCAAGACCGAGTCGGGCATCATCACCGACGCCGTCGACGTCGCTGCCGACCTCACCGCGACCCAGAGTGTCTTCGGCGGCTCGACCATCGTCCACTCGAAGGTCACGACCGGGACCCCGATCATCACCGTTCGAGTCAATTCCGTGCCCCCGCAGGTCGCACCCGCAGCCGGTACCCGCGTCGACGTCGCCGTGTCTGTCTCGGATGCCGCGAAGACCGCGAAGGTCACCGACCGCACCGTGGCTGCCAAGGGTGGCCGGCCCGAGCTCGCCGAGGCGGCGATCGTGGTCAGCGGTGGGCGCGGGGTCAACGGGACCGAGGGGTTCTCGGTGATCGAGGATCTCGCCGACAGTCTCGGTGCCGCGGTCGGCGCCTCCCGTGCGGCGACCGACGCCGGTTGGTATCCCCACCAGTTCCAGGTCGGCCAGACCGGTAAGACCGTGTCCCCTCAGCTCTACATCGCCAATGGCATCAGCGGAGCCATCCAGCATCGCGCAGGTATGCAGACTTCGAAGACCATCGTGGTGGTCAACAAGGACCCCGAGGCGCCGATCTTCGAACTCGCTGACTTCGGGGTCGTCGGTGACCTGTTCTCCGTCGTTCCGCAGTTGACCGACGAGATCAACAAGCGCAAGGGATGACCGGCGGTAGAAGTCACGCCGCACGCTAGCATCGACACCGTGCCGCACGCCTACCTCGACCATGCGGCGACCACGCCGCTACGCGAGCAATCCCGTGACGCATGGCTGAGGGTCAGTGAGTCACTGGGCAATCCGTCATCCCTGCACGCACCCGGTCGGGCAGCTCGCAGGATCGTCGAGGAGGCCCGCGAGCAGGTCGCTGCCTCACTGGGTGTTCGGCCCAGCGAGGTGGTGTTCACCGCTGGTGGAACAGAGGCTGACAACCTCGCGGTGAAGGGATTCGCCTGGGCTGATCCGACTCGACGCGCGATCGTGTGCTCGCCGATCGAGCACCATGCGGTGCTCGATCCCGTCGAGTGGTTGGCCGAGCACCAGGGCTTCGATGTCCGGTGGCCGATAGTCGAGCGCTCCGGGCGCGTGGATGTTGACTCCCTCGTTGCCGCGCTCGATGACGACGTGGCGGTGTGCACCGTGATGTGGGCGAATAATGAGATCGGTACGGTTCAGCCGATCGCGTCCATTGCACAGGCCTGTGCTGAGCGGGGGATCCCCTTCCACTCCGATGCTGTCCAGGCACTCGGGATGATCCCGCTGATCGCATCGCTACCCGGACTCACCGCGCTCACCATCAGCGGCCACAAGATCGGTGCACCGGTCGGAGTCGGAGCCCTCGTCGTCGATCGTGACGCGACTTTGGCCCCGCTGTTACACGGAGGAGGCCAGGAGCGCGAGATTCGTTCCGGGACGGTCGACGCCGCGAGCATCGCCGCATTCGCCATCGCCGTCGAACTCTCGGTGGCCGAACAACCCGCGCTGGCCGACCGACTCGTCGCCTTGCGCACCGACCTCGTCGACCGTGTGCTCCACGTCATCCCCGGGACGACCCTCCAGGGTGATCCGGGAGTCGGATTCGACCAGCGACTTCCGGGGAACGCCGCGATCACCTTCGATGACTGCGAGGGAGATGCGCTCTTGATGCTCCTCGATGCTGCGGGCATCGCCTGTTCCACCGGGTCGGCGTGCACCTCGGGAGTTCCTGAGCCGTCGCATGTCCTGCTTGCGATGGGAGTCGATGGTGCCACGGCAAGGGGAACCCTTCGCTTCTCTCTTGGGCGTGGTTCGTCCACGGCCGATATCGATGCCCTGCTCGAGGTGCTCCCCGGAGTCGTGGAGCGAGCGCGTCGAGCGGGTCGGCCACGGCTGGCCCGGCTGTCATGAGAGTCGGACACTCGTGAGAGTCGAATACTCATGAGAATCCTCGCCGCCCTCTCCGGTGGAGTCGACAGCGCCGTAGCAGCAGCCCGGGCCCTCGACGATGGCCACGAGGTTGTCGGGGTCCACCTAGCCCTGTCGAGGGTCGAGCATGTCGCTGGCTCACGTGGCTGCTGCTCGGCAGAGGATGCTCGAGATGCCCGTCGGGTCGCCGATGTGCTCGATATGCCCTACTACGTGTGGGACATGCACGAGGAGTTCCAGGAGTCGGTGATCGACGACTTCATCGCCGAATATCAGGCGGGACACACACCGAACCCGTGTCTGCGCTGCAACGAGAGCATCAAATTCTCCGCCGTCCTCGATCGGGCGTTGGCCCTGGGCTTCGACGCCGTGTGCACCGGTCATTACGCACGCCTACTGGACACCCCGAACGGGCGTGAACTGCATCGGGCTGTGGACTCGACCAAGGATCAGTCCTATGTGCTCGCTGTCTTGCAGCAGGAGCAACTCGCGCACGCGATGTTCCCCCTTGGTGAGTCCTACAAGAGCGAGGTCCGCACGGAGGCGCACGAGCGGGGCCTGATGGTCGCCGACAAGCCGGACAGTCATGACATCTGCTTCATCCCCGATGGCGACACCGCAGGTTGGCTCCATCGCGAACTCGGCGAGCGCCCCGGCGACATCGTCGATGCCGTGTCCGGTGACCGGATCGGTGCGCATCAGGGTGCCTATGCCTTCACGATCGGTCAGCGTCGGGGACTCGGCCTGACGACGCCCGCCGATGAAGGCCAGCGTCGCTACGTCGTCGACGTCGACGTCCAGCGCAACACGGTGCTCGTCGGGCCGGAGTCACTGCTGGGGATCCGATCGATCACCGGGGTCCGTCCGCGATGGGCTGGTTCCGTACCGATCGGTGAGTTCGACGCGGATGTCCAGGTTCGCGCACACGGTGAGCCTCTTCCAGCGACGGTGCTCGCCGAGGACGAGGGGGCAACCCCGATCGTGCGTATCCACCTGCGCGAGACACTGCGCGGTGTCGCAGCCGGGCAGGCCGCGGTCGTCTATTCCGGCAGCAGGGTGGTGGGCTCGGCCACCATCGCCGATACCGCACCGTGAACGGGTTCACCGCAACCGGTCTGGGTTCCCTTCCGGGGGTGGACGCCGACGAGGCGACCCGCATCGTCGGCGGTGAACTCTCCGGGCTACCGCACGTCGTGGAGCTCCCCGCGCGGGGGCCGGGCTCGGACATGATCGGGCGCACGATGTCGATGCTCGCCGATCTGGCCCCGGATCTATCGGTGGAGACCACCCCGGTCGGCTGGCGATTCGCCGATGCTCCAGGACGGGTGATGCGGCGCGCGCGGTCGTGGCTGGCTGAGGATCTTGATGCTGCTGCACAGCACTACGCCGGCAGCCCGATCGTCAAGGCGCAGGTATGCGGACCGTGGACTCTGGCCGCAGGTGTTGAGATGCGCAACGGCGAGCGCGCGGTCCGTGACCACGGTGCCTGCCGGGACATCGCGGTGGCACTCGCGGATGCGGTGGATGCGTATGTCCGCGAGATCCACCGGCGGATCCCGACGGCGCAGGTCGTCCTGCAGGTCGACGAACCAGGACTGCCGATGGTCCTCGCCGGAGGGGTATCCACCGCGAGCGGCATTGCGACGTACCGTGCTATCGATCCCCAGGTAGTCCAGGGGCACCTCGCCACGATTACCGAAGCGATCCACCGGGTCGAAGCGATCAGCTGGATCCACTCCTGTGCGTCGGGGTTCCCGCTGGAACTGGTGCGCCGGGCAGGGTTCGCCGGCGTTGCGGTTCCGCTGTACATCGACCACGCGGAGGAGGCGCTGGGGCAGATTCTCGATCAGGGTGCCACCCTCGGACTGGGAGTGATGGAGGCGTCTGGGGTACCGCGTGGGGTAGCCGGCGGGCAGATCGACGCATCCCAGGCTGCCGCCGATGTGCTCGGTCAACTCAATCGGTGGGGATTCGCGCCGGACGCTGTGGCTGACCGCATCGTGCTCACACCGACCTGCGGTCTTGCCGGCAGTAGTCCGCAGCGGGTCCGGGGGATCTACCGGGCATTGCGTGAGGCCGGGCGTCTCCTGCGTGATGAGGGACGCGATTCTGCGTAAAGTGCCGCTATGACCGTCCCCGACGAGGCCAGAACACGCTGGGTTGAACTCGTCGATGCCATCGGTGACGCACGAACCCGCTATTACCAGGCGGATCGTCCGACGATCTCCGATGAGGAGTACGACGCGTTATTCCGCGAGCTCGTCGACGTGGAAGCCGCGCATCCAGAACTGGCCTCGGGTGAATCCCCGACGCAGTCGGTGGGTGGCGAGCGCTCCGAGATGTTCGAGCCTGTCGAGCATCTCGAGCGCATGCTCAGCCTGGACAATGCATTCAGCGTCGATGAGGTACGAGCCTGGGCTGATCGCCTGGTGCGTGAGCTCGGCGAGGTGCCCGGGCTGCTGTGTGAATTGAAGGTGGACGGCCTGGCCATCGACCTGGTCTATCGGCGAGGTCGCTTGGTCAGCGTCGCGACCCGGGGCGACGGTCGGGTGGGTGAGGACGTCACCTACAACGCCACGATGATCCCGGCGATCCCTCAGCAGCTGTCGGGGAGCAGCATCCCTGACCTGATCGAGGTCCGCGGCGAGATCTTCTTTCCGACCGCGCAATTCGACCGCATCAACGTCGATCAGCTCGATGCGGGCGACTCACCGTTCGCCAATCCCCGCAATGCTGCGGCCGGGACTCTCCGCCAGCGCATCGATCGGCGCCGGGATGACCTCGCCGAGGTCCAGGCGCGGGCGAAGGGGACCGCCCGTGATGCGCAGCGAATCGAGCGGCTGCAGGCCGAACTCGACCGGGCCATCGCTCGACTGGGAGCCCTCCGCCTCGTCGTCCACGGCATCGGTCTTCACACCGATTCGCACCTGCGCACCCAAAGCGAGGGATACCGGATCATGGCCGAACTCGGGCTGCCGGTGAGCGATCGGGCACGCGTGGTCGATGACCTCGCAGGGGCGCAGGAGTTCATCGCGCACTACGGGGAGCATCGCCATGATGTCGAGCACGAGATCGACGGTGTCGTGATCAAGGTCGACGACCTCGCGATCCAGGGGCGACTCGGGGCGACCTCGCGGGCACCCCGTTGGGCCATCGCCTACAAGTACCCGCCCGAGGTCGTACGGACTCGACTGATCGACATCGCGGTCAATGTCGGTCGCACCGGTCGCGTCACCCCCTTCGCGATCATGGAACCAGCCCGTGTCGCAGGCTCCACCGTCTCGATGGCGACCCTCCACAACGCGGATGAGGTGCGCCGCAAGGGGGTCCTCATCGGTGACCTGGTGTTCCTTCGCAAGGCTGGCGACGTCATCCCGGAGGTGCTCGGCCCGGTCGTGGAGGTTCGTGACGGCAGCGAACGGGAGTTCGTGATGCCGACAACATGCCCGGATTGCGCAACCCCGCTTCGCCCGGAGAAGGCAGGCGACGTCGACATCCGCTGCCCGAACACTCGCTCCTGCCCGGCGCAACTGCGAGAACGGCTATTCCACGTCGGATCTCGAGGGGCCCTCGACATCGAGGGACTCGGCGAGAAGTCCGCGCGCGCCCTCCTCGACTGCGGGCTCGTCGGTGATGAGGGCGATCTGTTCTCCTTGACCACCGATGACCTCGCGCGATGCGAGTACTTCACCCGCGAGCCCGAGACCGCCGGTCAGCCGCGTCCGCTGACCGAGAATGCCCGACACCTGCTGGAACAGATCGAGGTAGCGAAGGATCGTGACCTCTGGCGTGTCCTGGTAGCGCTGTCGATCCGCCACGTGGGGCCCACCGCGGCTCGAGCGCTGGCTCGCCGATTCGGGTCCCTCGAGGAGATCGCAGCGGCCGACGGAGACACTCTCGCAGCCGTCGAAGGTGTGGGGCCGGTCATCGCGGAGGCGATCGAGGAGTGGTTCGCTGAGCCATGGCGGCGAGACGTGGTCGATCGGTGGCGAGCGGCCGGTGTACGGCTGGCCGCGGACACCGTCGACGCCGGACCGGGGACCCTGACGGGGATCACCGTCGTCATCACCGGGACGGTCGAGGGTTACTCCCGTGATGGGGCGACGGCAGCGGTGCAGGATCGCGGGGGCAAGGTGACCGGCTCGGTGTCGAAGAAGACCGACTTCGTCGTGGTGGGGGACAATCCGGGCAGCAAGTACGACAGGGCGCTCGCGCTCGGTGTGCCCATCTTGGATGCAGCGGGATTCTCGGTGCTCCTCGACGAGGGGCCGGACCCCGCACGGGCTGTTGCCACCATCGGGTCCACCTGACCGCTGCGCCTAGGATGGCGCGCATGTCTGCGATCACCCGAGACGAGGTCGCCCATCTCGCGCACCTCGCCCGACTCGACCTCACCGACGACGAACTCGACCACTACGCGGACCAACTCGATGTGATCTTGACCTCGGTGGCTCGGGTGAGTGAAGTCGCGGCCGATGACGTGCCCCCCACCTCTCATCCGGTCCCCCTGGTCAATGTGACCAGGCCGGACATCGCCCGCCCGGGACTGTCCGCCGGCGAGGCGTTGTCCGGGGCACCCGCGGTCGAGGATGAACGATTCCGGGTGCCGCGCATCCTGGATCAGGACTGAAGCGAGGTTGAGTCGTTCCATGTCGTCTTCATCGTCTTCATCCCTGTCTCCCATGGACGCCGATCTCATCCGGCAAACGGCCAGCGTCCTAGCCGGCGCTATCGCCGCTGGCGAGGTCAGTGCCCGTGAGGTCGTCTCGGCTCACCTCGATCGCATCGGTGAGGTCGACGAGAAGGTGCACGCCTTCCTATGCGTCACCGGTGAGGAAGCACTCGCCCACGCCGATGCCGTGGATGCCAAGCGCTCGGCCGGTGAGCCACTCGGTCCGCTGGCTGGTGTCCCGCTGGCGTTGAAGGATGTGCTGGCGATGCGCGGGGTGCCCACGACCTGCGGATCGCGGATCCTCGAGGGGTGGCGGCCGCCCTATGACGCGACCGTGGTGCAGCGGCTGCGCGAAGCCGATGTGATCATCCTGGGCAAGACCAATATGGACGAGTTCGCGATGGGGTCCTCGACCGAACACTCCGCATACGGCCCCACGCGCAACCCGTGGGATCTGGACCGCATCCCGGGGGGTTCAGGAGGCGGGTCGGCAGCCGCGGTCGCCGCACTCGAGGCACCGTTGGCGATCGGGACCGACACGGGGGGATCGATCCGCCAGCCGGCCGCGGTCACGGGCACGGTCGGGGTCAAGCCCACCTATGGCGGGGTATCCCGCTACGGGCTGGTGGCGCTCGCCTCCAGTCTCGATCAGGCCGGTCCCTGCGCCCGGACGGTCCTGGATGCCGCCCGATTGCATGCCGTGATCGCCGGACATGACCCGCGCGATTCGACCTCCATCGACGCGGCGGTTCCCGACGTGGTCGCCGCAGCCGAACGAGCCGACGTGCGTGGGATGCGGATCGGGTTGGTGCGCCAGTTGGACGGTGAGGGCTATGCGCCCGGTGTACGTCAGCGCTTCACCGAGGCCGTGGAGATCCTCACCCACCTCGGTGCACATGTCGTCGAGGTCGACTGTCCGAACTTCGAGTACGCATTGGGTGCGTACTACCTGATTCTGCCGAGTGAGGCGTCAAGCAACCTCGCCCGCTTCGATGGGATGCGCTACGGGTTGCGCGTGGGCGATGACGGCGACGCCTCGGTCGAGTCGGTGATGTCGACGACGCGTGAGGCCGGCTTCGGTGCGGAGGTCAAGCGACGCATCATGCTCGGGACCTATGCCCTGTCCAGTGGTTACTACGATGCCTACTACGGGCAGGCCCAGAAGGTTCGAACCCTGATCCGTAGGGACTTCGAAGCGGCGTTCGCGCAGGCCGATGTCCTCATCTCGCCCACCGCGCCGACCACGGCTTTCCGGATCGGCGAGAAGGTCGATGACCCATTGGCGATGTATCTCAACGACATCGCGACGATCCCGGTGAACCTGGCGGGCAATGCGGCCATGTCGCTGCCGATCGGGCTCTCACCCGACGATGGACTCCCCGTCGGCCTGCAGATCATGGCGCCGGCGATGGCCGATGATCGGATGTACCTGGCAGGGGCCGCCCTGGAGGGGGCGCTGTTCGATCGATGGGGTCACCTGCTCATCGAGGAGGCGCCGGCGCTATGACCGCATCCACCGCACCTCAGACCGTGCCCTTCGACGAGGCGCTGACCCGCTATGAGCCGGTGCTGGGTCTGGAGGTCCATGTCGAACTCGGAACCGAATCGAAGATGTTCTGCTCCTGTCCGACGGCGTTCGGAGCCGAACCCAACACGCAGGTGTGCCCGGTGTGCCTGGCGATGCCGGGCACCCTCCCGGTGATCAATGAGCGCGCCGTGGAGTCCATCATCCGCATGGGGTTGGCGTTGAACTGCACCATCGTCGAATGGTGCCGGATGGCACGCAAGAACTACTTCTACCCGGATATGCCGAAGAACTTCCAGATCAGTCAGTACGACGAGCCCATCTGCGTCGACGGATACCTCGACGTCACCGTCCCGCTTCCCGATGGTGGTGGAACTCAGACGGTACGGGTGGAGATCGAGCGGGTGCATCTCGAAGAGGACACCGGCAAGTTGACCCACACGGGTGGAGCAACGGGGCGAATCCACGGCGCGGACTACTCGCTGGTCGACTACAACCGAGCCGGGATCCCCCTCGTCGAGATCGTCACCAAGCCGATCACCGACACCGGTGCGCTCGCACCCGCAGTAGCCAAGGCGTATGTGGCCGAACTACGCGACATCATGCGTGAACTCGGCGTTTCCGACGTCAAGATGGAGGAGGGGTCGCTTCGCTGTGATGCGAACGTCTCGCTCAACCGGCCGGGGGACGAGTGGGGGACCCGAACGGAGACCAAGAACGTCAACTCGCTGCGCTCGGTCGAGCGTGCAGTGCGCAGCGAGATCGAACGGCAGGCCGGGGTCCTCGACACCGGTGGACGCATCACTCAGGAGACTCGGCACTTCCACGAAGACACAGGTGTCACCACGCCGGGTCGATCCAAGGAGCAGGCCGAGGACTACCGCTACTTCCCAGAGCCTGATCTCGTGCCGATCGCACCCGATCCGCAGTGGGTGGAGCGATTGCGGGCGAGCATTCCCGAGCAGCCATCCGTTCGTCGGGCTCGGCTCGCTGATGACTGGGGTATCGGGGCGTTCGAGATGGAATCACTGGTCAATGCCGGTGTCCTTGCCCTTGTTGAAGCCAGTGTCGATGCCGGGGTGGCACCCGATGCCGCCCGCAAGTGGTGGGCCGGCGAACTGCTGCGTGTCGCCAATGAGCGCGGAGTGGAACCTGATGCACTCCCGGTGACACCGGCGCACATTGCGCGCGTCGAGGCGCTCATCACCGAGGGCACCATCAACGACAAACTCGCCCGCAGCGTGTTCGACGGGATCATCACCGGTGAAGGCGATCCTGACGCGGTCATCGCGGCGCGGGGCCTGGCCGTGGTGTCCGATGATTCGGCGCTGATGGCAGCGATCGAGCAGGCCCTGGTCGATCAACCTGACGTCGCCGAGAAGATCCGCGGTGGCAAGGTCGCGGCCGCCGGTGCGATCGTCGGTGCGGTGATGAAGGCAACCCGTGGCCAGGCTGATGCGGGAAAGGTCCGCGAACTGCTGCTCGACCACCTTGGTGTGGCGGACAGCTAGCCGACTACTCGGCGAGGCGAACCTCCACGATGACGTCATCGGCTGGTCCCGGTTCACCGCGGCCATCGGTGTTGCTCGTCATCAACCACAGCGTTCCGTCGCGTTGCGTGGTCACCGTGCGCAAACGTCCCAGGCTGCCGAGATCAAGAGCTAGCGGTTCCCCGGCACGATCGCCCACGATCGGCACCTGCCACAGCACCTGGCCGCGCAGCGACGCAACGTAGACCGCAGGGGATTCACCACCGACGTAGGCGATTCCGCTGGGGGAGGCCAGCGAGGTGGGGGACCACTGTGCGATCGGGTCGAGGTACGGCGGCTGATCGGCGGCACCTTCGACGACCGGCCAGCCGTAGTTGCCGCCCGGGATGAGCAGGTTGAGTTCATCGGCGATGCTCGTGCCGAACTCACTGGCCCAGACCCTTGCGCTTCCATCGTCAGCGAAGGCCAGACCCTGCACGTTGCGATGGCCGAGTGTGTACACCGGTGAGCCGGGGAACGGGTTGTCCTCCGGCACGCTGCCGTCAGGGGTCACCCGAAGGACCTTGCCGCCCAGGCTGGTCCGATCCTGGGCGAGTTCAGGTTGCCCGGCATCGCCCGTGGCGATGTACAGCATGCCGTCCGGCCCGAACGCCACGCGACCTCCGTTGTGGATCGAAGCACGGGGGATGCCGTCGATGATGACCTCAGGGTCGCCGAGACCCCGGGAGCTCCACGGCAGCCGCACGACGCGGTTGTCGACATCTGTTGTGAGATAGGCGTACAGCACCCCCTCGGAGGATGACCCGGTATCGGGCGGCACGGCCAGTCCCAGCAGCCCGCCCTCACCCTCGGCGCGCACCTCCGGCACTACGCCCAGCGACGTTCGGGATTGGTCGGCCTCCAGGAGCCAGACGGTGCCGGAATCTCGCTCGCTGATCAGGTGCCGATCACCGCTCACCGACACCAGGCCCCACGGGGAGGTCAGATCGTCGGTGACGGTGCCGCCGATCGAGGCGAGCGCGGGGGGCGCGGTGGGCGGGACGGGGGTGGGAGCCGATACGGGCGCGCCGGCGCATCCGGCCAGCAGGCCGATGCCCGCCAGGGCCCCGACCAGGCGGGGGACGACCAGGCGGGGGACGACCAGGCGGGGGACGACCAGGCGGGGGACGACCAGGCGGGGGACGACACGGATGCTCACACCTCCACTGTGCGTTGTCCGAGCGGCTCACGCGAGTCGAGACTCCGACGAGCACCCTCTGGTCGGGGGTGCGCTGGGCAGAGCGACGGTGAATATGGTGAGGTGGCCGGTGTGATCAGCGTGCCCCGCGACCTGTGCCCGGACCCAGCACCGGAGGGGCTGATCGCCTACGACGATCTGCCCGTCGAGTCGGATCTCGATCGAATCCGCTTCTACGTCCCGCCTTACATGGGCGGGCCCGAGGGGTTCGCGATCATGTCCCGGATGCCGGCCCTGGAGGTCTGCCAACTGCCGACCGCCGGCTATGAGCATGCCCTGGAGCAGGTGCCCGACGGTGTGACCCTGTGCAATGCCGGGGGAGTGCATGATGCGAGCACCGCGGAGCTCGCGGTCGGTTTGATCATCGCTCGCCTGCGTCGCATCGATGACATGGCCAGAGCCATGGCGACGGGCTCGTGGATACACGGCCGATATGAGGCGCTCGCGGACAAGCGGGTCCTCATCGTGGGATTCGGGGGCGTGGGGCAGGCGATCGCCGCTCGACTGGAACCTTTCGAGGTGGAGATCATTCCCGTTGCCCGCACCGCCCGCGCGGGAGTGAGCGCGATCACTGATCTGGAGTCGCTTCTGCCCACGGCGGATGTGGTGGTGCTGGCGGTTCCCCTCGACGACACCACACGCCGCATGGTCGATGCCGGGTTCCTCTCCCGGATGCGCGACGGATCCCTGCTGGTGAATGTGTCGCGTGGCAGCGTCGTGGACACCGAGGCTCTGCTCGCGGAGATCGCCGGTGGGCGGCTTCAAGTGGTCATGGATGTGACCGACCCCGAACCCCTGCCGGCCGATCATCCGCTGTGGCACGCTCCCGGGGTGCTCATCAGTCCGCATGTCGGTGGCAACACCACCGCGTTCGCCCCGAGGATGCGCCGACTCATCGGCGCTCAGGTTGCGCGCTGGAGAGCGGGATCCCCTCTGGCCCACGTGATCGACCACTGACGGACCGACTCCTCCCTGGCTGCCCTAGGCTGCTTCTATGGCCGACTCTCCCGACATCAAGCCCCGTAGCCGCGACGTCACCGACGGCCTCGAGCGCGCCGCCGCGCGCGGCATGCTCCGAGCCGTCGGGATGACCGATGACGACTTCGTCAAGCCGCAGATCGGGATCGCCTCGTCATGGAACGAGATCACCCCCTGCAATATGTCGCTGGACCGCCTCGCGACGGCGGCCAAGGAGGGTGTGCACGCCGGTGGGGGGTTCCCCATGCAGTTCGGCACCATCTCGGTCTCCGACGGCATCTCGATGGGCCATGAGGGTATGCACTTCTCGCTGGTCAGCCGCGAGATCATCGCCGACTCCGTCGAGGCCGTCATGCAGGCCGAGCGACTCGACGGCATGGTCACCTTCGCCGGCTGCGATAAGAGCCTGCCGGGCATGCTGATGGCCGCCGCGCGATTGGACCTCGCCAGTGTCTTCGTGTACGCGGGGTCGATCCTGCCGGGCAACGTCACGCTGTCCGATGGCAGCAATCGTGATGTCACGATCATCGACGCGTTCGAGGCGGTGGGGGCCTGCGCTCGTGGCTTGATGAGCCGGGAGGATGTCGACCGCATCGAGCGCGCGATCTGTCCCGGTGAGGGTGCATGCGGAGGCATGTACACGGCGAACACGATGGCCAGTGCAGCTGAGGCGATGGGGATGTCGCTCCCCGGTTCTGCGGCGCCACCGGCCGTCGATCGACGTCGCGACGGCATAGCCCGGCGGTCGGGTGAGGCCGTCGTCGAGTTGATCCGCCAGGGCATCACAACCCGCGACATCATCACCAAGCAATCCCTGGAGAACGCCATCGCGGTCCTCATGGCCTTCGGTGGGTCGACCAATGCCGTGCTCCACCTGCTCGCGATCGCCCACGAAGCCGATGTCGACCTGCACATGGAGGACTTCCATCGCATCGGCTCCAAGGTCCCGCTGCTCGCCGACGTCAAGCCCTTCGGTCGATACGTGATGAGCGATGTCGATCGGGTCGGTGGGGTGCCGGTGGTCATGCGGGCCCTGCTCGACGCGGGCCTCATGCACGGCGATTGCCTCACCGTGACCGGACGCACGATGGCCGAGAATCTCGCGGACATCGCGCCTCCCGATCCCGACGGTGACATCCTGCGCGCCGCCGCAGCCCCGCTGGACACCCACGGCGGCATCACGATCCTGTCGGGATCCCTCGCCCCGGAGGGTGCGGTCGTCAAGAGCGCAGGCGTGCCGGTGGATTCCTTCGAAGGAGCGGCGCGGGTGTTCGAGCGCGAGCAGGCGGCGATGGCTGCGTTGGAGGACGGCACCATCAAGGCCGGCGACGTGGTGATCATCCGATACGAAGGGCCCAAGGGCGGTCCGGGCATGCGCGAAATGCTGATGATCACCGGGGCTATCAAGGGCGCGGGACTGGGCAAGGACG
The DNA here is from genome assembly GCA_965657825.1 of Actinomycetes bacterium. Taxonomy (GTDB): domain Bacteria; phylum Actinomycetota; class Actinomycetes; order S36-B12; family S36-B12; genus M55B157. The sequence goes on from CBFHQG010000001.1 coordinate 73,081, forward strand.
TGTTGCTCATCACCGACGGACGCTTCTCCGGGGGCACGACGGGTCTGTGCGTCGGCCACGTGGCACCCGAGGCGGTCGACGGGGGCCCGATCGGACTGGTGAAGGACGGTGATCGCATCCGCATCGACATCTCCGAGCGCACCCTCGATGTGCTGGTCGATGAGGCCGAACTAGCCCGACGTCGTGCGCAGTTCACCCCCCTGCCCCCGCGCTACACCCGGGGAGTCCTGGCGAAATACGCCAAGCTCGTGGGCTCAGCCTCGAAGGGCGCGGTCTGCGACTAGCGCTGACCGGGCAGGGGGCGTATGCTTACCCCCATGCAGCAGATCGTCATCGTAGGCAGGCGCGCGGGTTAACCCCGGCACCTGTCGCGAAGCGACCCGCGCGCACCCTCCGAGCCCCTAGGGCCGGGGGGTTTCGTCGTAAAGGGGCCCATGCGAGACCATGGAACCCGCACAAGAGAGTGGAGTGAGGGACTGATGAGCACGAACCCCGAACAGATCACGGGCGCGCAGAGCCTGATCCGGTCGCTGGAGTACGCCGGCGCCGACGTGGTCTTCGGCATTCCCGGCGGGGCGATCCTCCCGGCCTACGACCCCCTCATGGACTCCACGAAGGTGCGCCACATCCTGGTCCGTCATGAGCAGGCGGCCGGCCATGCGGCAGAGGGTTACGCTGCGGCGACCGGTCGAGTCGGCGTCTGTATGGCCACCTCGGGGCCGGGTGCGACCAACCTGGTCACCCCCATCGCCGATGCTCATATGGATTCGGTTCCACTCGTGGCGATCACCGGTCAGGTGCCCTCCTCGGCCATCGGGACCGATGCCTTCCAAGAGGCCGATATCCGCGGCATCACCATGCCGATCACCAAGCACAACTTCCTCGTCACCGACCCTGCGGAGATCCCCCGGGCGATCGCCGAGGCCTTCCACCTCGCCTCGACCGGGCGCCCTGGCCCGGTGCTGGTCGACATCTCCAAGGACGCCCTGCAGGCCACGACGGGTTTCATGTGGCCTGAGCGTCTCGACCTGCCCGGCTACCACCCGGTGACACGTCCGCACTCCAAGCAGGTGCGCGAGGCGGCCCGGTTGATGATCGAGTCGCGACGTCCGGTCCTCTACGTCGGTGGTGGAGTCGTCCGGGCCAATGCGAGCCCGGCCCTGATGCGGCTGGCGCAACTCACCGGTCTGCCTGTCGTCACCACGCTGATGGCACGGGGCGCCTTCCCCGACGGGCACCCCCAGCACCTGGGCATGCCCGGAATGCACGGCACAGTCTCCGCGGTGGGGGCGCTGCAGAAGTCCGATCTCATCGTGGCGCTCGGTGCCCGGTTCGACGACCGAGTCACCGGTCGCTTGGATACCTTCGCGCCCGATGCTCGCGTGATCCACGTCGACATCGATCCGGCGGAGATCTCCAAGAACCGCTTCGCCGACGTGCCGATCGTCGGCGACGTGGGGGAGTTCCTCACCGAGTTGGTCGAGGTGCTCACCGAGGAGCAGGCTGCTGGTCGCGCGGGTGACTACGAGGCGTGGTGGGACACCCTCAGCCACTGGCGACAGACCTATCCGTTGGGCTACGACCTCCCCTCGGACGGGACACTCTCGCCTCAGTACGTCATCGAACGACTGGGTGCGATCGCCGGCCCCGATGCGGTCTACGCCGCCGGTGTCGGCCAGCACCAGATGTGGGCCGCTCAATTCATCAACTACGAGAACCCGCGCACCTGGTTGAACTCCGGTGGTCTGGGCACCATGGGCTACGCGGTGCCCGCGGCGATGGGTGCGAAGGTCGGACTTCCGGACACCACGGTGTGGGCGGTTGATGGTGACGGGTGCTTCCAGATGACCAATCAGGAACTCGCCACGTGCACGATCAACGACATCCCCATCAAGGTGGCCCTGATCAACAACTCCAGCCTGGGGATGGTCCGGCAGTGGCAGACCCTGTTCTACAACGAGCGCTACTCCCAGACCGACCTGCACTCCCACCGGTTCCCGGATTTCGTGAAGCTGGCCGAGGCATACGGCTGCTACGGCCTGCAGTGCGACAGCCCCGATCAGGTCGACTTGACCATCGAGAAGGCGATGAGCCTCGACGATGCCCCCGTGGTCGTGGACTTCGTGGTGCACAAGGATGCGATGGTCTGGCCGATGGTCGCTGCCGGCACCAGCAATGACGACATCATGGTCGCCCGCGAAATGGCGCCATCATGGGATCGGGAGGACTGACGCATGAGTCGCCATACCCTGTCGGTCCTCGTCGAGGACAAGCCCGGTGTGCTCGCTCGAGTGGCGAGCCTGTTCTCGCGCCGTGGCTTCAACATCGAATCCCTCGCTGTAGGACCCACCGAGATGCCCGAGGTCTCGCGCATGACCATCGTGGTGTCGGTCGAATCTTTGCCGCTCGAGCAGGTCACCAAGCAGTTGAACAAACTCATCAACGTGCTGAAGATCGTCGAGTTGGAATCCGACTCCTCGGTGCAGCGGCAGATCATGCTCGTCAAGGTCCGTGCCGACGCATCCACTCGCTCATCGATCCTCGAGACGGTCGGACTCTTCCGCGCGAAGGTCGTCGATGTGGCACTCGATGCGGTGACCATCGAGGCGACCGGCGATCATGACAAGCTCACCGCGCTGCTGCGAGTCCTCGAGCCTTACGGCATCAAGGAACTCGTCCAGTCGGGGATGGTGGCCCTGTCACGGGGTGGTCGTGCGATGACCGATCGATCCCTCCGCCCGGTCGATCGCCCCGCCTGACCGGTACCCTGCCTGACACGTCAACCCGCTCATCACCGATCCCGGAGGAACCCCGTGGCCGAGTTGTTCTACGAAGCCGATGCCGATCTGTCGATCATCGCCAACCGAGTCGTCGCTGTCCTCGGCTATGGCAGCCAGGGCCACGCGCACGCGCTGAACCTGCGGGATTCGGGAGTGGACGTCCGCGTCGGCCTCGCCGAGGGTTCACGCAGCCGTGCACGGGCCGAGGAGGAGGGCCTGCGGGTCGTGGATCCGGCGACGGCCGCGGCCGAGGCTGATCTCATCATGATGGCGGTGCCCGATCCGGTGCAGAAGCGGCTCTACGCCGAAGCAGTAGCGCCCAATCTGCAGGAGGGCGACGCGCTGTTCTTCGCCCACGGTTTCAACATCCGATTCGGGTACGTCACCCCGCCGAGTTTCGTCGACGTGTGCATGGTCGCCCCCAAGGGTCCCGGTCACCTCGTTCGTCGTGAATATGTGGCCGGGCGCGGGGTACCAGCGATCGTCGCGGTCGAGCAGGATGCGACCGGAGAAGCGTGGCCGCTGACCCTGTCCTACGCGCGCGGTATCGGCTGTCTGCGCGCCGGGGGCATCAAGACCACATTCACCGAGGAGACCGAGACCGATCTTTTCGGCGAGCAGGCAGTGTTGTGCGGGGGTGCCTCGCAGTTGATCATGAAGGGCTTCGAGACTCTCGTCGAGGCTGGGTACCAGCCTGAGGTCGCCTACTTCGAGTGCCTGCACGAGCTGAAGCTGATCGTGGACCTCATGTACGAGGGCGGCATCGCCAAGCAGCGTTGGAGTGTGTCGGACACCGCCGAGTACGGCGACTACGTGTCCGGGCCCCGCGTCATCGATGATCGCGTCAAGGAGAACATGAAGGCTGTCCTGGCCGATGTGCAAAGCGGGGCTTTCGCCGAGCGTTTCATGGCTGATCAGGAAGCCGGCGGGCCGGAATTCGTCGCCATGCGAGCCCAGGCTGAGCAGCATCCGATCGAGAAGGTCGGCCGTGACCTGCGTGGGCTGATGAGCTGGATCGACTCCGGTGACGATGACTACATCGAGGGAACCGCCGCGCGCTGAGGCGGAGGCCATGGCAGCGACCCCGGCCGACAGGATCTGCGAGCGCTGCGGGCGCAGGATCGAATGGCGCAAGAAGTGGGCCCGTGACTGGGAGTCGGTGCGCTACTGCTCCACAGGCTGCCGTCGTTCGGGTGTGACCGATGTCGATCGGGCACTCGAGCAGGCCATCGAAGACCTGCTCGCCGCGCGGGCCCGTGGCGCGACGATCTGCCCGAGTGAGGCTGCACGGCGAGTGGGTGGGGCAGAGGAGGAATCCTGGCGCCCCCTCATGGAATCGGCCCGATCAGCTGCCCGGCGCCTCGTGGCGAATGAGCGGATCGAGATCGTTCAAGGTGGTCGGGTGGTCGATCCGTCGACTGCCCGCGGGCCGATCCGATTGCGACTGGCCCGATGAACGACCTGCTCCTACCGGTGCCCCTGCCGGGCGGCGAGGTCGAATGGGTGACCGAGCACCTCGGTGATCTGGTCACCGGGCCGGTGCGCCCGGCGGCGATCCGCGGGGGCCAGCAGGCTGCCGATGCCGCCCTGGCCACCTTCGATGTGGCCGGTTACTCCCGGCGTCGCAACGAGGTCTGGCCGACCTCCAGACGTGGCGCATCACGACTGTCGGCCTACATCCGCCACGGACTGCTCGATCTTCCCCGGGTATGGCAGCACGTCGACGACGGACCGGCCCCGGACGTGGAGTCATTCCGCAGCGAGTTGCTGTGGCAGGAGTACGCCCGTCATCTGTATGCCCGCGTCGGCCATGCGACGCGGCGATCCCTTCGATTCGTCGTCAGTGAGCGTGACGACGCTCCCGTCCGTGCGGCGGACCGTCCCTCCATCGAGGGAATGGCGTGCATCGACATGTCCCGGGACGAACTCCACCGGACCGGGTGGCTGACGAATCAGCAGCGCATGTGGCTGGCTTCCCAGCACTCGGTGCGCGAGGGGTGGGGCTGGCGCGATGGCGAGGATGAATTCTTCCGCTGGTTGGTCGATGGATCCCGGGCGGCCAATCGGCTCGGCTGGCAGTGGAGTGTGGGTGCGCTGACCGGGAAGCAGTACGGATTCTCCCGCTGGCAGGTCGACAAACGCGCCCCCGGCCTCTGCGACTCCTGTGCGCTCCACGATGCCTGTCCCATCGAGGAGTGGCCTGCGGAGCGTTCGCTGGATCCGCGAGCCCTGGTGGATCCGCTCCTGCGCAAGGACCCGGATCTTGCCGCCACCCGGGGCCCTCGTCACGCCGAGGTCACCGGTGATCCCGGCCTGGTGTGGATGACCGCCGAGTCCCTCGGCGATGACGATCCCGCCCTCGCCGCATGGCCGGATCTCCCCGTGGCCTTCGTCTTCGATGTCGCTCTCCTCACCCGGTTGCGTTTAGCGGCGCATCGCCTGGTGTTCCTCACCGAGTGCCTGGCCGACCTGGCAACCCGCCGGCCGGTGCAGGTGTGGCGGGGCAGGCCGGCAGGTGTGCTGGGTGCGACTGCGCTGGCGACGACCTATGCGCCCGTCCCGGGGTGGCGATCCCGGTCGGGAGGCCTGGATACGGTCGCCGTGCATCCGTGGCGCTGGTTGGTCGAGCCGCACGCCGGTCCGGTGACGTCCTTCACCGCCTGGCGCCGCCGCGCGGGTGTATGAGGCGATCTGGCTAGACTGCGGCGAACCCCGCAGACCGCCAGCGATGACCCCAGTGAGGTGCCCTGTGTCCAAGCCCGTCGTCCTCATCGCCGAAGAACTCTCCCCGGCGACCGTCGAGGCCCTCGGGCCGGACTTCGAGATCCGCTACTGCGACGGCGCTGATCGGGCCCAGTTGCTTCCCGCTATCGCCGACGTGGACGCGATCCTGGTGCGTTCGGCGACCAAGGTCGATGCCGAGGCCATCGCGGCGGCGACACGCTTGAAGGTGATCGCCCGCGCCGGCGTCGGATTGGACAACGTCGATGTGAAGGCCGCCACGCAGGCCGGTGTCATGGTCGTCAACGCGCCCACCTCCAACATCGTCAGTGCCGCGGAACTCGCTGTCGGACTGTTGCTGGCCAGCGCTCGCAAGATCGTCCCCGCCAATCTGTCGTTGAAGGCCGGGGAGTGGAAGCGGTCGAAGTACACCGGTGTGGAACTCACCGAGAAGACCGTCGGCATCGTGGGCCTGGGTCGTATCGGGATCCTGGTGGCCCAGCGGCTGTCGGCGTTCGGCGTCCGGCTCATCGCCTACGACCCCTACGTGCAGCCGGCGCGTGCGGCCCAGATCGGGGTGCGCATGGTGACCCTCGAGGACCTCCTCGCCGAATCCGACTTCATCACCATCCACTTGCCCAAGACGCCGGAGACGGCGAACCTCATCAACGCTGAGAAGCTCCGTCTGGTCAAGCCCACCGTTCACATCGTCAATGCTGCCCGTGGCGGGATCATCGATGAGGCCGCCCTGTTCGAGGCGATGACGCAGGGCCGGGTTGCCGGTGCAGGGCTCGACGTCTACGCCAGTGAGCCGTGCACCGATTCTCCGCTGTTCGGTCTGGAGTCGGTCGTGGCGACCCCGCACCTGGGGGCGTCCACCGATGAGGCTCAGGAGAAGGCGGGCATCGCGGTGGCGCGGTCGGTACGCCTGGCGCTCGCGGGCGAGCTCGTCCCCGATGCGGTCAATGTGCAAGGTGGCGTGGTCGCCGAGCCGATCCGACCCCTGCTCCCGCTGGCCGAGCACCTCGGCCAGATCGCCAGCGGTCTGGTCGAGACCGCGGTCGAGCGAGTCGATATCGAGGTTCGGGGTGAGGCAGCCGATCTCGATGTCCGAGTGATCGAACTCGCGGCGTTGAAGGGCGTGTTCTCCGGCCTCGTCCACGATGCGGTGTCCTTCGTCAATGCGCCTGTTCTCGCCGAGCAGCGCGGTGTCGAGGTGGCGCTGGTCACCGACCGTGAAAGCCCCGATCACCGCACCCTGGTTCGCGTGCGACTGACCCTCACCGATGGTGTGACCCTGTCTGTGGCCGGCACGGTCACCGGGGCTCGGCATGTGGAGAAACTCGTCGAAGTAGACGAATTCGACGTCGATGTGCCGATCAGCGAGCACATGGCGCTGTTCCGTTACCACGACCGCCCGGGCATGGTCGGCGTCGTCGGACGCCTGCTGGGCGAAGCGAGCATCAACATCGGCGGTATGCAGGTCAGCCGGGATGATGCCGGCGGTCATGCGCTGATCGTGCTGACCGTGGACAGCCCGGTTCCCACCGGAACCCTGGCGAACATCGTCGAGGAGATCGGTGCCCACACCGGTCGAGGCGTGAGCGTCGTCTGATCGAGCTCGTCACCCGCGCAAGGAACGATTCACTGCGCTCACGATGGCTTTCAGTGACGACGTGGTGATCGACGGATCGATGCCGACGCCCCACAGCACCTGACCGTCGACCGCGCACTCGCAGTACGACGCCGCGATCGCGTCACCCCCGGCGCTCATCGCATGCTCCGCGTAATCGAGCACCCGCACATCGAGGTCGAGGTCGACCAGGGCCGAACAGAACGCAGCGACAGGTCCGTTCCCGGATCCGGTGATGCTGATCTCCCTGCCCTGGTCGAGCAGGGTGACGTCCACCGAGGTCTGTCCGTCCACGGCGGAATCCTGTCGGACGGAGACCAGGGAGAATCGACCCCAGGGCGCGGCCGGATCCGGCAGGTATTCGGCCGAGAACACCGACCACATGTCCTCCGGGGAGATCTCGCCACCCTCGGAGTCCGTGCGCTCTTGAATCACATGCGAGAACTCGATCTGCAGGCGTCGGGGGAGTTCGAGTTTGTGCTCGGTACGCATGATGTACGCGATGCCACCCTTGCCGGACTGGGAGTTGACCCGGATGACCGCCTCGTAGGTGCGCCCCACGTCCTTGGGGTCGATGGGGAGGTAGGGCACCTCCCACGGATAGTCGTCGACGTCGCTTCCGTGTGCCGCAGCTTCAGCCTCGAGTGCGCGCAGGCCCTTGTTGATCGCATCCTGATGCGAACCGGAGAACGCGGTGTAGACCAGGTCGCCGCCGTAGGGGTGGCGTTCGTTGACCGGGAGTTGGTTGCAGTATTCGACGGTACGTCGGATGTCATCGATGTCGGAGAAGTCGATCTGCGGATCGATGCCCTGGCTGAACAGGTTCATGCCGAGGGTGACCAGGCAGACGTTGCCGGTCCGCTCGCCATTGCCGAACAGGCAGCCCTCGATTCGATCGGCTCCGGCCAGGTACCCCAGTTCAGCTGCCGCGACCGCGGTCCCCCGGTCGTTATGCGGGTGCAGGCTCAGCACGACCGAGTCGCGTCGATCCAGATGGCGGTTCATCCACTCGATGGAGTCCGCATAGACGTTCGGAGTGGCCATCTCGACGGTGGCCGGAAGGTTGAGGATGACCTTGCGGTCGGGAGTCGGTTGCCAGACCTCCGTCACGGCGTTGCAGACCTCGGCTGCGTATTCCAACTCCGTACCGGTGAAGGACTCGGGGGAGTACTCGAAGTACACATCGGTCTCGTCGGCGATCTGCTCTGCGTATTTCGCGCACAATTGCGCCCCGTGAACCGCGATCTCCTTGATCCCGTCCCGGTCGAGGCCGAAGACCACCCGACGCTGCAGGGTGGAGGTCGAGTTGTACAGGTGCACGATGGCCTGCTTTGCCCCTCGGATCGCATCGAAGGTGCGCTCGATGAGGTGTTCGCGGGATTGGGTCAGGACCTGGATGACGACGTCATCGGGGATGAGGTCCTCCTCGATGAGCATGCGGACGAAATCGAAGTCAGTTTGCGATGCCGAGGGGAAACCCACCTCGATCTCCTTGTACCCCATGCGTACGAGTAGCTCGAACATGCGCTTCTTACGCCCCGGGGTCATGGGATCGATGAGGGCCTGGTTGCCATCGCGGAGGTCGACCGCGCACCAGCGGGGTGCGGAATCGATCACCCGATGGGGCCACGTGCGATCAGGGAGATCGACGGGCGCGAAGGGACGGTAGCGCTGCCATGGCATGGGGGATGGGCGCTGCGCGAAGCGGCGGTCGTACTCGTTGGGTTCGGTGGTGGGCGTGCTCATCGGTTCTCCTCGGTCTCACCTGGTGCCATCTGCGGATGTGGGGTGACCGGCGAATGAGGAGACTCCGCGACGAGTGGGCCGGTCGTTAGGCCTCGTCGCGGCAGCAAAGGAGCAGGTTCGCCAACATCACGTGCCAGCATACACCCGGTCGCGCGCGGACCGGTCATCCACAGGTGGACTCCGGCGCTGACATCCCCAGGACCCGTCGTGACTCTCCCGAGGCGGCGCATCGCATTCCTACGGTCGAGTCGATCCGCTTCATCGACACTTCACCGATTCGGGAGGACACCATGGCGTCACCGTATTCCCCGGCAATCCGATATTCCTCAGCATTCCGATCTGCAGTCCTGACCGCGACCGCCCTCGGCGCTGTCGTGTGCGTTGGGCTCGGTG
>CBFHQG010000002.1:0-70088 GCA_965657825.1 Actinomycetes bacterium
TTGACCTCGTCGGTCTCCTTCAGCGCGTTGGCATGAGCCCGGATATGGGAGGTGAGGGCGTGGATATCGACGGCAGGGCCGGTGACGGCCAGGGTGGCCAACCCGTCGCCGGAATTCCACACGCTGATACCGGTGCGGTTGCGGGTGGCACGGGCGCGGCGGGCGGCGGCGACCTCGGGGGCGAGTCGGGTCAGGGTGTGGCGCGTGCGTTCGCGTAACCGGGCGGGTGGATAGTTGCTCGCGGTGGGCAGCACGGCATCGAGGACGGCGTCGGCGAGCTCGAGGAAATCACCGGCGTAGGACGCGTCATCCGGTGGGGTGGGGTTGTCTGTTCCGTTCCCCGCGGGATCGGTGTGGTGTGAGGTGATGACCTCGAGCATGGCCAGGCACTGCGACCAGGTGATGGCGCCGACCTCGAGGGCGTCCCACAGGCGGGGGTGGTGGTGGATCAACGCGGTGGCGGTGGTCATGCGGCGGGTGGCGGTGCCCGCGGCGATATGGAGGGCGGCGGCGATCTCGTCTGAGATCCACGATGCTGGGGGAAGCGCGCAGGCATCGTTGAGGGTGGTCTGCTCCTCTGGGGTCAACCGGTCGGCCCGGGAGATCAGGTCGGCGATGTCAACACTGGATGAGTCAGTGCTGTCGTCGGCATCGCTGGTCCAGGCGTGCACGGTGGCGGTGGCGACTGCGTCGATCGCGCGCACGGTGTGGGCTTGGATCCAGGAGTTCATACGGTCGCAAGCGGCGAGGAAACTCACCCGCGCTGAGCCGGGCAACACTTCAGGATCGGTGGCGGCGATGACCTCGGCCAGGGCAGGACCGGCCTCGAGATCAGACCACGCCAGGTCCGTCTCGGGGGTGATATCGATCCATCCATCGGCCATAACCCCACCCTGCCAGAGGGGTCTGACATTCCCTATTGCCTGCACACAACTGTCGTTCTAGTTGGAGCCCTGCATTGCTTCGCGAGGGTCCAGTGTTCGCACGGGAAATCGCGCGAAGTCGCTGTCCATGGTGGCGATGGTCAACCCGTGTTCCATGGCCTGGGCCGCTAACTGGGCGTCGGACACGAGGTCTCCGGTGATGTGGTGATCAACGATGAGGCGACCCAGCACGCTGACGGTGTGGTCGGTGACCTCAGGAACCCAGGCCGCGGGAGCGCTCAGCCAGGTTTCGGCGACCCCCCATGCCTGTGTCGGGGCCAAGGGCTGTCTCATGACGCGCGGATGAGTACTGATGCGTAGGAAGGCAGCGATGCTGTGTGAAGGCAGACCAACCCGCGCATGTCCGTTCAGCACTTCTTCCAGCCAACGCCTGCTGGTGTGATGTGCGAATGAGGACGCGTCAACGGCATAGAGAAGGACATTGGCGTCTACGAGATACATATCGGTGCGTGTTCGTCAGTCTGATCTTTGGTCGTTGTCTGCAGTGGGTTGCTCTGCAGCTTCTTGATCCAGGATGCCGAGGACTTCGCTGATATTGGTGACGTCCATGCGCATCCCGAGGTCGTAGGTGGTCTGGTTGAACGGGCGTCGTGGTGCAGTTGGAGTCGCCCCGGCTCGAGCGAGGGTGTTGAGAGCTTCACTCAGGCCAAGGCCCTGGTCGCGGCGGAGGCGCTCAACGGCGGCGACAACGTCGTCGTCAAGGCTGACGGTGGTGCGCATTCACCCAGGATAGCATCACGATGCATAGGTAGACGCATCATGATGCACACATAAATCTTCGGGAAACCGTAGGGGACTGGGGTTGACCGTAGGTCCAGAAGTACGGTTCATCGCATGTCCCCCTGGGAGCGCCGGGCCCTCCTCGTTGAAGACGACCCCTTCGCCGTCACCTTATTAATGTCCGTTCTCGCCGAGCACGGGTTCCAGGTCCATTCCTGCGACAGCGCCGCCGCTGCCCGTGAGGAGGCCCGGGTCTTCGATCCTGACGTGGCCATCCTCGACATCCACCTTGGGGGCGAGGCCACCGGGCTGCAGATCGGCTACATCCTCGAGAAAGCCCATCCTGAGATCGCCCTGATGTATCTGACCCGGTATCCCGCGGCGGTGCTCGGCGATAAGCGCCACCGTGAGCACGTGCGCGGCCGGGTGGTGCTCGACAAGGATGAGGTTGCCGATCCGGGGATTCTGATCGAGGCGATCGAATCAGCACTGCAGGATCGCGGGCGGTGAAACCTCTATCGGAAAAGCCCTTCGTGGCCGCGGCGACATCGGTCACCTGCAGTTCGATCGCGGCGATGCCGTAGCGGTTCGCGTGTTGGAATCGCACCGCGGGGCCATCGCTGAACGTGCAGTCAGCATCGAGGTTCGCCGGCGCCATCAGGCGTTCGACCGCCGCCCAGTGCGCATCATCGACGTCGACGCGGATGCGCGTTACCCGCGGAGTGGTCGCCATTACCGTCACCGATCGATGAAATGGACTGCTAACGTCCGGGCATGCGAGTGGTGACAGGACTGGTAGGACTAGCCGGGCTCGGGCTCATGGTTGGAGCCCTGGTGGCAGTACCGGCGGCAGCGGAGGAATCCCTCGAGGCGACGCAGGAGGCGCGCTGGAGTCTGGAAGACCGGGACTGCGAGGCCGAATCCCTGGCCGATTGGGAGTGCTATTCCCTGATCGTCCCGCTGGATTGGGACGATCTCGATGACACGCGCACCGCGAGCATCGCGATGGCGGTCAGGCCAGCGACCGGCCCGAATCGCTCGCGCATCGGGGCGATGACCTTCAATCCGGGTGGCCCGGGCGAGTCAGGGTTAGCGCAAGCGTCAGCGCTGTACGGCGAGCTGCCCGGGCAGATGCAGCGTCGATTCGACTTCGTGGCGTGGGATCCGCGCGGGATCGGTGCGAGCACTCCGCAACTGCGCGGGTGCGGGGTGACTCCGCCTCCCGAGCCAGAGAACCCCTACGAACCGCCCGCGACCGGGCCGGTCGACTGGCGAGCGTTCACGCAGTTCTATGTGGAGGCGACCGCGCCGGTCATCACCGATTGCTATGAGCGCAATCCGGATGTTGCTCCCTACCTCGGCACCTGGCAGGTCATCCACGACCTCGACGCGATGCGCGAGGCGCTCGGCGAAGAGCAGTGGACGTACTGGGGGATGAGTTACGGCACGCGCATCGGCTATTGGTACGCGCGCGAGTTCCCCGATCGCTTGCGTGCCTTCACCCTCGACGGTTCGTGGCCGGCGAACATGGGCCTGCGCACCTGGGCGGGCATGGACACCTGGTCGTTCGCCTATGCCACCGAGCAGTTCGGTTCGCAGTTCGGAAAGAAGATGCCCGCGAAATTCAACCGTGTGCTGAACGCGTTGAACCGTCGCACGATCATGGCCGAAGGCGAAGAGTTCACCCGCTGGAACATCCTGCCGGAGATCTTCGTGAACATCTCCTACCAGGCTGCATATCCGGCCATCGTCGATGTCATCAACGGCGCCTACCAGGCGCTGTTCCATCCCAACGCGAAGAAGGCGACACGGGCCGCGTCGAAGATGAAACGCGCGCTGGACACACTCGAGGATGAGCCGGACCTCTCCAGCTCTTTCACCATCTACATGATCAATTGCTCGGATCTCGATGGACGCCCGAGTCTGGACTCGGTGGCGGCCATGGCGCAGTCGGCCTCTGAGAACAACTCAGTCCAGGCCGGAGCGACGGTAATGACCAAGGGCACGTTCTGCGAAGGACTGCCGGAATCGATGGTGCGCAAGCCGGCGAACATCGGCCGTCCCTACGCGCTGCCCACCCCACCGGTCATCATCAACTCCATCGGTGACACCCGGACGCCCTGGGTGGGCGGTAAGCAGATCAGCGGCTACCTGACCGGGTCGACCTTCATTACCTACGAGGGGACCCAGCACGTGACCTACCTGCAGACGCCTTCGACCTGCGTCAACGACACCGTGACGACTTACTTCCTCACTGCGGTGTCTTACTTCCTCACTGCGGTGTCGCCGGGCGGTACGCGCAGTTGCGACTATGCGCCGTCACCGGGTAGCTGAGAGCCACTCCGGTGGTCAAGCCAGGGATCGGTTTGATCTGCGCTTTGTGCAGCAGCCGGGATTAGGCAGGTAAGACCATGTCGAAGTGCGCTGTCATCTTTGAGCCGTCGTATGACGTGATGGTGACGTCCAGTTCCGGGACGTAGAATCGGTCACCACCGTTGGCATTGGATTCAGGGAAGTACAACTGGGTCGTGTAGGTCGGGCCATTTGGCGCGGTCACTTTGACGTGGACGTGTTCGGTGCGGCCGGGGTATTGGCCTGGAATCACCGTCGTCAAAGCGTAGGTGCCGTTTTCGTCGGTCGTTTGGACACCGCGCAGGACGTATCCGTTGTTGTCGTAGGAGCCGTTCCCATCGGCCTGCCAGAAGTCGAGTGTGGCTCCCGCGACGGGGTTGCACTGGTTGTCGAGGACGTAACCGGTGAGGAGCAATGCAGTGCCGGGTGCTGTATCGGTGATGTCGGTGCGCTCTGGTGCGCCTTGCGTGTAATAGGGCCCCTGGTTTTGCTCGATCAGCGTGACCCCGGGTACGCAGGTGGGCGCGGCCCTGTCTTCGGGCGAGGGAACAACGGACGATGTTGCGGCGGCGCTGCTGGATGTTGGCGATGAGGAGGTTGAGGTAGAGGGCGTACGGGACGAAGACGGTGCCGTGGCAGTCGCGCTTTCGGCGGATATTCCCGTGCATGCGGCCAGTATGAGCGCCGATGGACACAGGAGAGTGACAACCAGGAGTCGACGCGTTCGCATGCGGATCAACGTACCGTCGAACCTAGCAACAATCTGTCGAGACCCTGGCATCATGATCTCACTGTGTGACTCCAGGCCCGTGATCATGGCAGAGCAGTCCCTGACTTTTGTGGGGGAGTTTGGGTGTGCCGCCCACTGACGATGTACGGTTCGAGCCATGACAACCGTGGTCTCGGTGCACTCCTTCAGGGGCGGGACCGGTAAGAGCAATACGACGTCCAACGTTGCGGCGAATCTGGTCGCTCTGGGCCACCGGGTGGGTGTCATCGACTGCGACATTCAAAGTCCTGGGATCCATGTCCTCTTCGGCTTCGATGAGACTTTGGATCGCACGCTAAATGACTATCTGTGGGGGACTCGTTCTATCGGGGACGTCGCTCACGACATCACCGATCGAGTGTCGATGTCGACCGCCGTTTCTCCCGGCGGGTCATTGCATCTGGTCCCCTCGAGCATGAAACCCGGAGACATCGCACGGATCCTGAGGGATGGATACGACGTGGAGTCCCTAAGTGACGGGATGCGTCAGCTGGCACGGGATCTGGATCTGGACTTTCTTTTCGTTGACACTCATCCCGGCCTCAACGAGGAGACCCTCCTATCGATCACCCTGAGCGACGTCCTGCTGCTCATCCTGCGACCGGACCGCCAGGACTATCAGGGCACCGCCGTGACGGTCGATGTCGCTCGCAGGCTCGAGGTGCCGTCGCTGTTTCTCGTCGCCAACAAGGTGCCCTCGGGGCTGACCGATCTCCGCGAGCAGTTGGACGATGCCTACGGTGCCGAGACCATTGCCGTCCTACCGCTTTCCGAAGAGGTGGTCCTCAACGCGTCAGGTGGCCTGTTCTCACTTCTTCACCCTGAACATCCATGGTCACAGCAGGTGCGCGGCATCGCAGAACGTCTCCATGCGGGAGTGCAGTCATGAGTACCACGGTGATGAAGATGGCCCTATCTCATGTTTCTACTCTCGACGTTGCCGCCCGGGCCGTTGCTGATACTGCCGGACGTTTCGGCCTTGAGGCGATCGGGTGTACGCAACTGGCGTCACTCCTGAGTGAGGCACTCGCGACAGTGATCGCCGACTCATTCGACGGGTCAGACGTCATCGACGTGGATGTTTCCGTGAGTTACGAACCCGGTCGAGTGAACATCGTTCTCAAGCAGCGTGGCGCACCCTCCACGTATCTCAACGGTGAATTGCCCGTGAGATTGGAAACGCTGCTCGCACTTGGCTATGCCGAATCGATGGAGTTCGTCAGTGACGGGGTAAGGGGCAGTGAACTAAGGATCAGCCGCTCGGTGAACACGGGCAGCCTTGTGGATGATCCAAAATTCGTTGCGGATGTCGAGGCTAAGGGCAACGATGACGAATCGGTGGATATCGACAGTATCGTCATCCGGCCGATCACCAACGATGACGCCGTTGAAGTCGCGCGCCTGTACTTCCGTACTTACGGCTACACCAAGATCGGTATGTCGTGGCTCTATGAGCCGGAAGTCTTCCGGCACAAAATCGAGACGCACATTCACGAGGGAATGGTCGCTGTCCTGCCCTCCGGGCGCATCGTGGGCCACACCGGGCTGCTGCGTCCCACTCCGGATTCGCCGTCGGCCTCGGGCGGCCCGGCTGCCGTCGACCCGGCCTTCCGGCAGCGCGGGATCGTCAGCCGGCTCGATGAGGCCTTCATGCCGCAAATAGTCGCCCTGGGGATGCGCGGAATCTACGTCGAGGGAGTTACCGCTCATCCGGCCAGTCAAGCCGGGGCGCTCAGGGTCGGGTTGCACGAGACCGGGCTCGTGCTCGGTCGACAACCGCCAGACGTGGAGTTCGTCGGGTTCGACGGGCCCAAGGGATTCCGCCGCGCCGTCATGATTCTGTACCGGCCGCTCATGGCGCCGGTTGAAGAAGCGGTATACGTGCCTGCTCGTTATCGCGACATCCTTGAGCGCATATACGAGGTCGTTGGCTTGCCTCGCCTGGTCCACTCCGAGGCAGGTCGACCACCGGCCGACCTGCCTGCGAAATCACAATTCGTCACCGAGTTGCTGTCTGCGACCAAGCACGCACAGATTCGAGTCGCGAAGTACGGACAGGACTTCGTGGAAGCCCTCCAAGGCCTCATCCGCCGTTTCGAGACAGAGCGATTCGAAGTGATCACGGTCCACCTGCCGCTCGTGAACCCGCTGACCGCTTACTTCGGCTCGGGTCTGGGAGAACTGGCGCTGTCCTTCAACGCTGTCTTCCCGCAGCAGGATCCGGGTGACGAGCTTGTCCTGGGAGTGAACCTGAGCGAACAAGACCCCGAGACGATTGTCGTTGCCTCGGAGTTCGGCCGGGAGTTGCTCGACTACGTGATCGCGGACCGCGATCGCGTGACGAGCGCCCTTCAGTCGCGGGCTCGATCACGAGCCTCAATGGCTCGCATACTCGACGGTCTGTGAAACTGGAGCGTGCAGGAGGGCCAGAGCCCGGTCAGATATGGCTTGCCGGTAGGAGTGTTGACAGGGGGCCTGAGAGTGTGCGCGCCCGATCGGCAAGTTGCCGGAGGTCACTGCTGCCCGGATCGAATGCCGAAGCGCTCATAGACATGTAGGCCCGGTCAAGGCCCTCGGCCATGAGTGCCCTTGCGTCAAGGTCCGCGAACTCCGCTATGGCACCCAGCGTTGATCGAGTTTCGCTCACGAGCCGCTCGTAGGTCGTCACGATGGCTCTGCCTTGCTCGATGAGTGGCACGCCGTGCTCGATGATGGGGGTGAGGGCCGCACACCACTGCGCACTGGCCACTTCTTCAATGGGCGCGTTCACGAACTGCTCCCAACCTGGAAACAGGTTGAAGTTCCACCATCGCTTTCCCCAGGGAGCAAGGTCGCTGTAGCCGGCAATGTTCAGCGGTACGTCCATGGGATAGGTGAAGAACCAGGTGGGATGTCGCCAGCCGGCCATGAGGCTGCGAATGGCATTCTCCGGATCACGCACGATGAAGATGAACTGCGCGTCAGGGAACCCAGTCGACAGCTCCGGTATCCGCCAGCAGTGACCGGTGTCTTTGTCGACCAGCCGTACCGGGCCGTCTGTGTCCGCGGCCCACACGGGATCAAGGGGTGGGAGCGTGAATGGCGCGGTTTCGCTCTGCTCTGAGCCCGCGAAGGGGCCCGCAGTATCGGTGCCAAGTTCCTCAACAAGTTCATGGGGGAGATCGAGGTACTGGGCCGGGACACCCTGGCTGGCGCAGCGAACTGCCCATCTTCGCTGCTCATCCTCGCGCCAGGCTCGCTCGCCCCGATATGCCTCTGCCACGTACTCAGCCGCGACGGCATCAGCACCGGGGAACGATCCGGTCACCTCCTGCCCACCGAGGCGGTGCCAGAGGAACCTGCTTTCGCGCCCGAGTTTGAAAACGCCGGGTTCGCGAGATAGCACATTCTGAAGCAAGGTCGTGCCCGAACGCGGTGACCCCATAATGAAGATGGGGCGCTGCAGCCGTTCACGAGCGTTAGTCATTTCGATCCCGAAGTTCACGGGACCGAGACCTGAGCTGTTGGAAGTAGTCACTCTCGGTGATCTCCTGGACTTCCGCAGCCACCTTGGCCCGATCGATCTGCACGGACAGTTGTTGGACCTGCTCGTGCAGGCGACGCTCGCGCTCCACGATCTCGATGCCCATCGTCTGGAAGGTGCGAGCGAGGTCGCCGAGTTCGTCCGTCCGTTGAGCGGCGGTGTCCAAAGCTGTCGGATCGAAGGTGCCGTCGGCCAGTGAGGTGGCCGCACGCGCGATCGCATCGACCGGCTTGGTGATGCGGCGGCTCAGCAGCACCCCGAGGACCAGTCCGACGAGAACCACGAGGACCGCGATGAGGGCCATCCCTATGGCAAGCCCGCGTGCGGGCGCCGCCAACTGCTCTTGGTTCACTGCGGAGACGAGAATCCAGTCCAAGTCGCCACCGGTCGTTGACGTTTGAACACGCCAGGCGTCATCACCATCAGGGTTCCAGGGGGCCTGAATGGTCGTCGTGAGCTCGACCCCTGCTTCGGTCGGTGCGGCGGCGAGGATCGAGGCGATCGCCTCCTGCCCTGCGGACGTCTGCGCCGCGACAGACACCGCCGGTGATCCACTGGCGATAACTTCGCCGGCGCGGTTGAGGATCAAGAAGAAACCATCCCCAGCAAAGGTGAGATCTGCAAAGGTCTGCTGCAATTCAGATTGGATGGCCGTGAGTCGCTGCTGAACTTCGGCGTCCACATCATCGACGTAGACGCCGGTCCCGACGAGCCAATCCCATGGTTCGTAGAGAAACATGTAGCCGATCTTGGGTGCGGGCAGTGCTCCGTCCAGCCTCTCCCAGTTGTAGTCCAGGTACCCGCTGCCTTGCGTCAGCACAAGTTCACGTGCTTCGCGTAGCAAGTACCTCCCGTCGGCATCCTGCATATCTGTGAGGTTGCGGCCCTGGATGCGATCGTCGGGGTGGCCGATTGCGTTGAGATCGAGGTCGTAGACAAAAAAGTAGTCATCGTTACCGAATCGCACGTTCTTCACCATGTCCAGGGAGCGGGCCTGCGCCTGCGCGGTGGTGAGTTCGCCGCTCTCCGCCGCTGCGGCGAACTCATCGAGGGAGGCCACGATGGGGGCGGCGACGTCCCGCAAACTCTGCTTGCGCTTCTCCAAGGCCTCAGTTTTGTAGGACACGATGTCGTTGTATTCAATTTGCACGAGGGCGCTGATGGCGGCCTGCACATTGCTGACTTCTTGTTCGGACTGGTCAGTGAGCGATGTCGTCACCGCGTTCACAGCCACGGCGGTGTAGACGATGCCGGAGAGGGAAAGGACGAGCGCGATGCCCAAGGGAACGCGCTGGCTGAAGGTCAAGCGAAAGCGCCGGCGGGGAGACTTCGGGTCTGCGACCACGCGACCAGTTTGGCCTAGCGGCCGCTGGGATGGCGCGGTGGGGCGACTGTCCGCGTGACGTTTGCACTCGTGGCATCACCTGGCCATTCGTCCGGGAGGTATCAGGCTGATGCTGTGGCGGGTACGCAGCGGTGAGCGGCGTGGTCTTGGGCACGCTCCCCTTTGCCCTGGGAGCGGCGGTGAGCCCGGCCGTGCTCACCGTGGTGGTCCTGATCCTGGCGAGCGGAAGCCACGCTTTGAGGCGTGCCTGGTTTTTCGCGATCGGCGGCACCCTGCTGACCGCTGCCTTCATCGTCATTTGCCGAACGTTGCTGACTCAGGTGGGTGGTGCTACCGGCGGCCCTCACTCTCTTGACCGCATCATTGACGCTGCGCTTGCGGTGGTTCTGGGTGCTTGGGCGATCCTCATCGTCTTGCGGAAACCCAAGACGACGGGCAAACCGAGTCGGATCCAAGCCCTCTTGAGTAGTCGAAAGTCTGTGGTTTTCGTCGGCTTGGGCGTAGCGGCGATGGCCCTCAATGCCTCAACTCTTGTGATCGTCCTGGCGGGCAGTCACCACATCACCCAGGCTGACGCACCGTTGGGCGGCAAGGTCATCGCAGCGGCTTTGCTGCTCATCGGCGCGGTGCTTCCACTCGTCGTCCCACCTGCGTTGGTGATGATTAGCGGCTCCCGGGCAGCTGGATTCCTCCATCGACTCAACACCTTCACGACCACGCACCAGCGCGTCATTAACGCCGCCATCCTCGGCGCAATCTCGGTGCTCCTTGCCTGGAAGGCGATCCAGGGCGGCTAGGCGGAACTGTCCGACCGCCTCGTGGATGACTAACGTGCCCACGCTGAATTCATCATGCGCGAACTTGCGACCGTGCTTCGGGGGCTGTTGTGACACTCTCTGTTACACACGAAGATCGACAAGCAGGAATCGAGCGCTTGATTTCGCGGTCTTGTGACGGAGTTTGGGTGGCCAGGGACGGGATCGAACCGTCGACCTTCCGATTTTCAGTCGGACGCTCGTACCAACTGAGCTACCTGGCCGAGGGGCCGGCCTTGTGAGCCGACCTGGCGACCCCGACGGGACTCGAACCCGCGACCTCCGCCGTGACAGGGCGGCGCGCTAACCAACTGCGCTACGGGGCCTCGATGGGGATGACCCCGGTGAGGCACCACTTTCTCGTGAGAAAGTGGGTGGAACTCGCGTCCCCAACGGGATTCGAACCCGCGCTGCCGCCTTGAAAGGGCGGTGTCCTAGGCCGCTAGACGATGGGGACCTGACCTCGGTCGCCATCGACCGAACGCCGTCGGAGACCGCCCAAGCATAGGGGAGGCCGACGGCCACCCCAACGTCGGGACCCCTCTAGGTTCTCACCCTGCTGGCTCGCCCGTCAGCGTAGGGCAGCTGGCCCCCGCCAGCCGGACCACTGCCCGACACACCGAGGAGCACTGGGTGGACTTCAGAGGAGTCCTGCCACACTGTCGCTCACCCATCGTGGGTGTGTTCGTTCTAGGGC
Organism: Actinomycetes bacterium; assembly: GCA_965657825.1. GTDB lineage: Bacteria > Actinomycetota > Actinomycetes > S36-B12 > S36-B12 > M55B157. Next base: position 11,166 of record CBFHQG010000002.1, read on the forward strand.
AACAGGTGAGTGACCACGCGTGGATAGCCTCCTGATCGGAACCCTGCCGTTCGCTGCTGGTGCGGCCGTCAGCCCCGCAGTTCTCACCGTCGTCATCCTCATCCTCGCCAGCGGTGAGCATGCCCGACGTCGAGCCTGGCTGTTCGCTGCAGGTGGTACCGCCTTCACTGCGCTCTTCATCCTCGTCTGCCGCACGCTGCTGACCCAGGTCGCAGGCTCGGGGAACGCACCTGACCCCATCGACCGCATCATCGAGGGTGTTCTCGCACTCGCGCTTGTCGTGCTTGCGCTCCTGCCGTGGCTGCGACACCAGAAGGCGCGATCCGGTCCTAGTCGGATCCAACGCCTGCTCAGCAGCGACCGTTCCTCGGTCTTCCTCGGTCTCGGCGTAGCAGCCATGGCGCTGAACGGATCGACCCTCATCATCGTCCTCGCGGGCAGCCACCACATCACGCAGACCAACGCTGCCCTAGACGCCAAGATCCTCGCCGCCCTCATCCTCCTGATCGGGGCGGTGCTGCCCCTGGTAATTCCGCCGCTTCTGGTCTCCATCGGCGGCCATCGGATGGATGGCTTCCTGCACAATCTCAACACCTTCTCCCAGGCTCATCAGCGCACGATCAACACCGTGATCCTGTTGCTGATCGCCGCGCTGCTTGCCTACAAGGCGCTGGTATAGAGCCGAGCCCGGTGTGGTGAGCGCGCGTGTCAGGATGATCACGTGATCGAGGTGAACCCCGCGGAGTTCGAGGATCTCGTGGCCGAAGCGCTAGAGGCTGTCCCCGGTGAACTCGCCCGACTCGTCGACAACGTCGTGTTCGTCGTCGAGGACGACGGTCCACCAGATGACCCGGATCTGCTCGGCCTGTACGAGGGGTTCGCATTGACCGAGCGCGACTACCGATACGCAGGCGCGCTACCAGATCGCATCACGATCTATCGCAACCCCACCCTGCGCATCTGCGACACCCTCGAGCACGTCATCGAGGAGGTCACCATCACCGTTGTCCACGAGATAGCTCACCACTTCGGCATCGACGACGATCGGTTACACGAACTCGGCTACGACTAGCGACGAGCGCGGGCGATGTTATCCAGACGCTTCGCATAGGACGCACATCCTTTCGGGTTCACATGGAACCCATCGGCCCAGAACAGGTACGGACGGTTATTGGTGATCGCGTTCCAGTCGAATACCCGGACGTTGTTGTAGCGCTCAGGCAGCGCGCGGATCGCCGCGTTCGTGCGCTCTTCGAAGGTGTAGCGGGAGTAGTTGTTAGGCAGTTGAATCGTGACGAAGATGATCAGCCGCTTCCTCCCGATCGCCTTGACAACTCGGTCGAGGTCAGCGGGGTACGCCCCGCCGTTCGTACCGAGGTGCACCACGACACGTTTCGGCAGGGACGATCGTCGGGCACGCAGGGTCTCGATTCCGGCTGAGATCTGGCGCGAGCCCACCGCGTCGACGGTGTAGCGGCGCGCCTCCAGGCAGGTGCGGGCCCCGATCATCACCGAATCCCCGATGGCGAAGATACGTCCGGAGTACTGCTTCTTGGTGGAGGCCTCTGCCGGTGCGGGAAATGCCAGCACGCTCGCGAGCATCGCGGCGATGGCGATGACGGGCGCATAGGCGCGAACGTGGCGCTCCGGTGCGCGCAGTAGTCGGTCGACCGCATGATGCGGTGCTAAGACGCGCCAGGCCCTCACGAAGTCGATAGTAGGTCGCGCGCAAACTTCGGGGGATTCTTCGGGCGATAGCTGCCCAATATGGGCGCGAATCGCCCGAAGAAGGGCTAGCGGGGGGCGGCCGCGCGCTGGAGGCGATCGAGGACCGCCTCAACCGGGCCGTCATCGGGGGTCGGTGGGATTGCGAGCACCAGGGCGAGGTCATCGGTATCGGCGCGGCGAAGCGCGGCATACAGGCTGCGGGCGTAGTCGTCGCTGCCCTGCGGTGACGCGAGTCGTTGCACGCCCTCGGGAGTGGGCTCGCTCGCCGGTGCGATCAAACCGACCCGCTGGGCTTGCGCACCGATCTCGACATGGGCCATGAGGAGAGCCAATGCTGCCTGGAGATCGGGGCTGATGATCACCTGCGCTCGAGGGGCGTAGTGGGAGGGCAGGGAGCCGGGCACGCGGATATCGCTGACCCCGTCGTGCATCTGCTGCGGCGTGCAATCGCAGACAGCGGCGATCTCATCGACAGTCACTCCACCGGGACGCAGAATGCGCGGAAGATCACCGGTGCAGTCGACGATCGTGGACTCCACTCCCACCTCGCTGGGGCCACCGTCCAGCATGACGTCGTCCGGCCCGAGCCGATCAGCCAACTCATCGGCAGCATGCTCGAGGGAGGTGGGCGAGACGCGGCCGAAGACATTCGCGCTCGGTGCGGCAACACCATGCGGCGCACCCTGCGGATCGAGTTCATCCATGCGCCGCAGGACCGCAGCGGCCACCGGATGGGAGGGCACGCGGATAGCAACCGTCGCCTGCCCACCGGTGACGATGTCGGGAGTGCGTGGCCCGCGCGGTACGACGAGGGTGAGGGGTCCGGGCCAGAACTCCTCGGCTAACAGGCGGGGGAGTGGAGCGGCGTCGGCACCCCAGGTGTTGGACAGGGCGGCGAGCCCGTCGGCGACGTGCACGATGAGTGGGTGACCGGCAGGACGCCCCTTCACCTGGTAAATGCGTTGCACCGCGACGGGATCATCGGCTCGAGCGGCAAGGCCATAGACCGTCTCGGTGGGCAACACGACGAGCGCGCCGTCGAGGAGTGCCTGAGCAGCGGCGTCGATGGAGGTCGGCGCCGTCACCTCGCGTCAGGCCCGATCTCGCGTCCGGTTCGGGGCGTGTCTCCGTCGATATCGAAAACCATCGCGTGACCACCCGATGCGAATGCATCGTCGGGAGCCTCGGTGCGTGAACCCTCGAGCAGTGACTGAAGCACGACGAGATTGTAATGCGCCGCATGGCGAGCTTCTGCTGATTCGGTAGCGATGACCTCGGGGATCTGCGCATAGGCCTCGACCGCTGCCGAGTATCGCGAGTGTGCAGCGTCATGAGACCCGAGTCGGGCAAGGAGTGCACCGGCCTCCTGATGGCAACCGGCAGCCCGATCGGTCATGCCCTCTGCGTCATACCCGGCGCGTGCTGCATCGAGAAGTGCGATCGCCTCCACGGCTTCGCCAGGGTCGCCGGTGCGTGCTCGCGCCACTGCCTCACCATGCTGGGCGTCAGACAACCGCACCGGGTCACCTGATGCCTCCGCTGCTGTCACCGCCTCGGCGAATGCTTCGATGGCGCGAGTGGAGTCACCGGCGTCATCCATGGTCGTCGCCAGGGCGCCAAGCAGATCGGCCTGCATCCCGGCGTCGGCTTCACCGCGTGCGACGAGCGTGCGCGCAGCAGTAGCCGATCTCCGCAGGACCTCCACGGCCCGGGAGTACTGACCGTCTGCCGTGAGTCTCTGGGCAAGTCCAGGGCCGGCGAGGGCGACCGCACGATCCTCACCCAGCGCGGCGAAGGATTCGAAGGCCTCGATGAGACTGAGCAGCGCGTCATCATCACGCCCGGTACCGGCGAGCGCGGCGCCCAGAACCTGACGGACTCGCGCCTGCAGATACGGATCGTCATCGCAGTCGCGAAGGAGGAGCAGCGATTCGCGGACGGCTTCGGCGAAGCGGCCGTCCTCGGTGAGGAGGGCGGCATGCTCGTATCGGGCCTGTCGGCGCTCGACCTCGGGCAGGGCAGCGTCGTGGGAGGCACGACCGCTGGCAGCCAGCGCGTCCGCCCCCGTGCCGGATGCGCGGGCGAGCCGATCAGAGATGACGTCGAGGGCTTTGCGCAGGTCGCGGCGCCGCCACCCCTTCGTGAAGGGTCGGGCGGCCTCGATCGCCGCGTGCGCCTCGCCGAGTCGACCGAGCTGCTCGTACGCGCCGGCCTGCCCCACGCGCACCCATGCCTCCAGGGTGTCCAGATCGCCGAGGTTCTCACCGGGCGGAGCGAGGGAGAGAGACGCGATGCTCAGCAGACGCATTCGTTCGTGCTCCCCGTCGGTGCGCAGCAGGTCCAGATAGCCCTCCGCCTCGGCGAGGTCCTCGAGGGCCTGCGCGGGCTGGCCCAGGGTGAGCAGGGCATGCCCGGCCTGGGTCAGGGCCAGCGCAACGGCGAAGGAGGATCCCTGGGCGCGGGCGGCCTCGGCGTCGGCACGGGCCTGGGCCAAGACGGCCTCCGCCGGGTGCTCCTCGGGACCGGTCGACATCCCCCCAGCATGCCCGATCAGCGTGTGACGCCGGCATGGAACCAGTCACGCCGTTCCACCCCCGCCACTGAACACAGGGGGTGCTGATGGAGGAAGGAGGTGCCGATCACGAAGAGGGGACGGTGCGGAGGAATGTAAGAGAGGAATGTAAGAACTGTGTAAGAGGACCGTTCGCAGACCGGTTCCGGGGAACATTCGCGCCCCTCCAGGGCGTCTCATAGGAGGTAGTGGCCACCCCCCGCGCGCTCGGGGAGCAGACCCTGGAGGCATTGTGAGTACCGTGCACCCGACGAATCCGTATGACGCCGATCCCTACGCCTACGATCCCCACTCGGGCGACCCCTACCGGGACGATTCCAACACGGGCGTTCCCAACACGGGTGATCCCTATGCGCAGGTGTACGGCGCACACGACCCCTATGCGGGCACCTACGGCCAGCCGACCTACGGGCAGCCCAGTTACGGGCAGGCCGGATACGACTGGTCGGCGATCCCCCCGGCACCCGCGCCCATTCCGCCTACGCCCCCCACACCACCGAGCAGGGGTAGCGGCGGTCGGTGGGCGGTCCTAGGCATCGCGGTCGCCGCGAGCGCGCTGGTCGCCGGCACCGTCGGGGGAGCGGTCGGGTTCACCGCCGCGCGACTGACCGCGCCGGATGCCACCGCCACGACGGTCATCTCCGGAGGGGGTTCCGCGGGTACGGCCCAGCCGCCGAGCCCCGCGGCCGATGGTTCCATCGCGGCGGTCGCCGAGGCCCTGCAGCCGTCGGTGGTCCAGTTGAACGTCGCCGGTAATGGCGCGGCCGGCACCGGCTCAGGGTTCATCATCCGCGAGGACGGCTACATCCTGACCAATAACCACGTCACGGCCGGCGGCACATCGATCGAGATCTCCTTCGCCGATGGCACCACTGCGCGCGGTGAGCTCATCGGAGCGAATCCCGGCTACGACCTCGCCGTGGTGAAGGTCGATCGAACAGGTCTGCCGGCGGTCACCCTCGGATCGTCAGCCGCACTCAAGGTGGGTGACACCGCGATCGCCCTCGGCTCACCGCTGGGGCTTCAAGGCACCGTCACCTCCGGAATCGTCAGTGCGCTGGATCGCCCGGTGACGGCAGGTGGTCAGGGGGAGACGGCGTTCATCAACGCGATCCAGACCGATGCGGCGATCAACCCCGGTAACTCCGGTGGCCCGCTCGTTGACGGCAATGGCGCGGTGATCGGGATCAACTCCGCGATCGCCACCCTGGGTGGCTCCTTTGCCGGTCAAGCCGGATCCATCGGCTTGGGTTTCGCGATCCCGATCGACACCGCCAATCGCATCGCCAGTGAGATCATCGCCACCGGCACCTCGACCACACCCATCATCGGAGTCACCCTCGACATCACATACTCCGGTCCGGGGGCGCGCGTCAACGGCGTCACCCCCGATGGCCCGGCAGAGCAGGCGGGGATCCGCGATGGCGACATCATCACCGAGCTAGATGGCAATCTGATCGCCGACTCCACCGATCTCATCGTCGACATCCGGTCCCTGGCACCGGGTGACACGGTCGCCCTCACGGTCGAGCGCGACGGGGCAACCCGGACCGTGGAGGTAACGCTGGGTTCACAACAGGACTGATTCGTCCCTCGAGGACGCCCGTTCTGGCACGCGGTACCTAGCCGACCCGCGCCGGACGCCCACCCCCCGTGGCGTCCGGCGCGGTGTCGTTCTGTGATGCCAATGGGTTCAGGCGGGATCCACGACGGCAGCGCAGCCACCTCGTCGGGCGTCCCCGATCGCCTCGGTCGTGCCGTCGACATTGAGTCGCACCGCGTGCACTCCACCGAAGAACAGATCCCGCTGCGGCCACCACCGGACCGTGCCGACATCCGACCAGGTGTCGAAGGTGTCGGGATCGATTCCCGGCTCGACTTCGATCCCGTTGGCAGTGGCATGCACTCGCGGACCGGTAACCGCATCGCGCAGAGTTGACTGCTCATCGATCAGGCGAGTGAGTACCGCAACGTGCGCCGAACGGATGCGTTCGCTGCCGCCACTGCCGAAGGTGACACGTGCACCATCGGGCAGGTCCACCATGGTCGGTGTCATCATCGAACCCATCCGGACCCCGGGTGGCAGCGCATGTAGCCCTGTGGGATTCAGGTCCTCTTCACCCAGCATGTTGTTCAACTGGACACCATCGACCTGGGTCCCCGAAGAGGATCCATTCGACGTGGTGCACGTCGCCATGCGCCCTCGAGCATCGATGACCGAGATGCTCGTGGTGCCACGAGAGACGGTCATCGATTGCGCTGCGAGGTCACGAGATCTCTGCTGGGCGGTCGCTTCGCGCAGTGATCGTGCGACGCGCGCCCAATCGACGGTGGGTTGTTCATCGATGCCGCCGAGCGCCTCGAGGACGATCGTGCCTCCGAAGGACGGGGGCGGATTGGTCCACACCTGAGCGCTGCCTCGCATCATCGTCAGCGGCGTCCGCAGTCGCGGGGTGTACGTGGACAGGTCCTCAGCGGTGATCAAACCGTCGTGGTCCGCCATGCCGCGTAGCAGCGGATCGGCGAAGACCGGATCGGTCATCGTCGCGCCGGCAGCAAGGGCGCTGAGCAGTTGCGCATACCCAGGATTGACGAAGGGTGCACCCTCCATCGCCGATGCGTACACTGCCGCGCTCGCAGGGGTTACCGCGAGGACATCGGCAACCAGGCGAAGGAAATCCCGCTGGATGTCATCGAGGACCACTCCGTGTCGAGCCAACTCGATCGCGGGAGCCACGATCCGAGCCAGTGGTAGTGAACCCCAGCGGGCATGGGCATCGAGATAGCCGGCGAAGCAGCCGGGGACGGCGACCGAAGCCCAGCCAGCGTGGAACACCTGCTCAGCCTGGGGTTGATCAGGCCGACCGAACACCACCCGGACACTTGTCATCGATGCGTGACGGGGTTGGCCGCCCAGCCCGGGAGTATCGACGAAGAAGTCGAGGTACTGCGGAACCCCCGTGGGCTCGGCATGCAGGAGGAATCCGCCACCGCCGAGGCTGGACAGCACGGGTTCGGTCATCGCTGCGGCGAACATGCCGGCGAGGGCGGCGTCCACTGCAGATCCACCCTCCTGCAGGACTGTCGCCGCTGCGGAGACCGTGGACGATGAGCCGCCTGCGGCAACGGCCGAACCGGGGGCGCCGATGACGTGCTCAGCGATACGGATCCGGCCACCGGTTCCCTCGGACATGCCCCGCACGCTAGCGCTGGTGCTTAGGCTGGTGCGATGGCCCTGGATTTCAACGCCTCTCCCACCGCCAGTCTCGGTATCGAACTCGAACTCGGCCTTGTCGATGTGGAGAAGGGCGGTCTGGTGTGCGCGGCCTCGCAGATCCTCGATGAGATCGGTGCCCCCCATCCCGAGGGTGAGCATCCCCGGATCAAACACGAGTTGTTCGAGTCGACCGTCGAAGTCGTCACGGGGGTGTGCACCACGGTGCGCGAGGCGCGCGCCGATCTAGCGGAGAGCATTCGCGAACTCGATGCGGCGTGCGCGAGCCGCGGCATTGGTCTCATCGGTTTGGGTCTGCATCCCTTCACCAATTGGCACGACCTGACGCGCAGTCCCGGTGAACGCTATGAGCGACTCGTCGATCGCATTGCCTGGCCCGCACGTCGACTCATGACGCACGGGATGCACATTCACGTGGGTGTTCGCAGTGGCGAGAAGGCGATTGCGACGGTGAACACCCTGAGCGGATACCTGCCGATATTCCTCGCGCTTTCCGCGTCGAGCCCACACTGGCACGGCCAGGACACCGGATTGGCGTCCGCACGGACGAAGGTATTCGAGGCCATGCCGACCACAGGTCTGCCGCCTCACCTGAGCGATTGGGCGGAGTTCAACGCCTTCCTCGACACACTCATCGCTGCTGGATCCATCGAGACGGTGCGCGAGGTGTGGTGGGACATCAGACCGCATCCAGGATTCGGCACGGTCGAACTCCGCATGTGTGATGCGACGCCCACGTTGAGGGAGGCGGGAGCGATGGCGGCCCTCGCCCAGTGCCTGGTGCAGTGGTGTGATGACGTGATCGAGTCCGGGGAGCGACTACCGGTGCCCCGGGAGTGGGTGCGCAGAGAGAATAAGTGGCGAGCGGCACGGTACGGGCTGGATGCCGAACTCGTCCTCGATGATGCAGGTCATACCCGTCCCCTTCGTGAGGTGACGGTGGATCTTGTCGAGGATCTGATGCCGCTGGCTGAGCGGTTGGATTGCGTCGACGATCTGCGCGAGGTGCTGAGGATTCTGCAGCAGGGGGCGAGTTACGAGCGCCAGCGTGTGCTGCTCGCGACGGGTGCGACGCTGGAGGACATCGTCGCGGTGGCGCGTCAGGAATTGCGTGAAGAGGTCGCGGGAGGCACGCCGCGGTGAGTGACCCGATCAAGGCTCTGGTGGCTGCGCGCGAGCATGAACTGCGTGCACTGCGGCGGCGACTCCACGCGCACCCGGAACTGTCCTGGCAGGAGACTGCGACGACGGAGACGCTCCTCGAACGGCTACGCGTATCCGGACTCGATCCGATCGTGCTCAATCGTGGAACCGGTCTGGTCTGCGATATCGGCGATACCTCCAGCGGCTCAGTGGTGGCACTGCGCGCCGACATCGATGCGCTCGCGATGGCGGACATGACTGAGAGCGAGTACCGCTCACGGGTACCCGGAGTCGCGCACGCATGCGGCCACGATGTGCACACGGCGGTGGTGCTCGGCGCCGGTCTCGTGCTGCAGGCGCTCGTCGAACGCGGTGAGATCGCGGCAGGCGTTCGTTTGATCTTCGAACCAGCCGAGGAATCTATGCCGGGGGGTGCTTTGGATGTCATCGAGGAGGGGTGGCTGGAGGACGTCTCGTTGATGTTCGGCGTGCACTGTGATCCTCGATTGGATGTCGGGCAGATCGGACTGCGGACCGGGCCGATCACCGCGGCGAGCGACATCATGGAGATCGAACTCTCCGGACCGGGTGGCCACACAGCCCGCCCGCACCTCACTGTCGACCTGACGCGGGTGATGGGTCGGGTGCTCACTGAACTACCCGATGCGATCGTGACGGCTGCTGACTCACCCGAGCAGGTGACCGTCGTGTTCGGTTCCGCTCATGGTGGGGATGCCGCAAACGTGATCCCAGCGCGTGCGGTGTTGCGCGGGTCGGTCCGCACAGCAGACGTCGACACCTGGGATCGCATCGGGAAGATCGTCGAGACCGAACTCGCCGCGATCCTCAGCGAATCGGGGGCAACGTGGCAGATCACCTATCGCCGCGGAGTGCCCCCGGTGCACAACGATGCAGCGGCGACCGCCATCGTCGATCAAGCGGCGATCGAAGTGGTGGGCACAGCGGGGGTTGTGGAGAACCCGCGATCCATGGGGGGCGACACCTTCGCGTGGTACGCCCAGCGGGTGCCGGCGAGCTACGCCCGACTCGGCACGCACTCCGGTGATGGCCCACGACGGGATCTGCACGCGTCGACCTTCGATGTGGACGAGCGGGCGATTGGTATCGGTGTGGAGTTGCTCGTGCGCGCTGCCCTTGTGGCGGGACGCACCTAGTCGGTGAGGGGTTGCTGTCGGTAGGTGCCCGACATCGATTCCACCGCGAAGCGGGCGAAGAGTTCCTCGGCGTACCAGTCGAGTTCGCGGGTCTGCTCGATCGCGCGACGGTGCGCCGGTCGCCGGTAGGCGAAGGCCGACATGTCCCGCCCGGAGCGCCAGATGCTGAACGTGCCCTGCAGCCCCACAGGTGCCTCTCCGATGCCCAGGGTGAAACGCACCGCGGGATCTTCGCTGAGGTCCTCGACGACCGGAGGCACCGCACGCCAGAACGTAGCGAGCATGCGGGATTTGAGTCGAGCCCGGGTAATGGAAGCGACCGGCTGATCGGGATCGGGTTTGACCGGTGCGACCGAGCCATCGAAGGGCCGTACGCCCGACCACGTGCCTTGGCTAGCGATGGGTCGCATGCGGATATGGGCACTCTCGTAGGCCACGCGTTGCCACTGAAGAAAGGGCCGTGAGGTCAGAAAACCGCGGCGTCCTTCGTCGTCGCCGACCACCGTGAGGATCGCCCAGTGATCGGGATCGGCATCGCGCATCGTGAACGTCTCACCCGATCCGGTGCCCAGCAGTTTGGCGAAACCCACCCCCGGTAGTCGGCGGATGGCGCGCCGGTGGGCGGCCATGAAGGCGAGCGCGCTCGCGCGGTGCCGACCGCGGACGCCGAACACATCGAGCCAGACCTGCATGGTGCAACAAGAGTGCCACGGTGAGCAGGAGGTCGGCGGGTGGGGCAGGATGGCGGGGTGGCTTCCATGTTCAGCGTGCTCTCGCCGGATCGGTTCGTCGACTCGGCGGCCGATGCGATCGCGCGTGGATTCCGTCGGATGGTGTCGGGCGACCCGGACGGCCAGCCCGACTGGGTCGCACAACTCGAGCACGGCAGCGATCCGGGGTACTTCGGCCCGGGATCGGCCACGTGGGCGGTGCACGGATCGCTCCCGACCCTGGTCGGTGGGGTGCGGGCGCTGCTCATGCAGGCCTTGCACCCGGCCGCGCTCGCCGGTGTCGCCGAGCATTCCCGGTACGAGGATGACGCCCTCGGCCGGCTGGCGGGAACGACGCAGTGGCTGACCGTCGTCACCTTCGGTGATACCGCCCAGGCCGATCGAGAATGCGCGCGCGTGCGTGGACTGCACCGCAAGGTCCGAGGTACCTATCCCGGCACTGATGGGCGACAGCTGCCCTACAGCGCTTCGGATTCTGATCTGCTGCGATGGGTGCACGTGGCCTTCACCGATTCCTTCCTCGCCACCCATCTGGTGTGGGGTCAGCCCATCCCGGGGGGTGCGGATGAGTACGTCCGTGAGTGGGCGAAAGCTGGCGAACTCGTCGGGGTCGAGGACCCACCACGGTCGGTGGCTGAACTGCGCGAGCAGCTGCGCGGCTTCGAACCGATCCTGCGCGGAGATGCGGCCTCGGAGCGGACTGTGAAGTTCATCCGCAACCCGCCGCTTCCGCTGCCGGCCCGCCCGCCCTACGCCGTGCTGTTCGCCGGTGCCGTGGCGACGTTGCCGGCCGACTACCGAGCGATCCTGAGACTCCCGCGGGTGCCGATGCCCATCGCGCGACCGGCGGTGGCAGCGATGCTCGGCACGATGTCGGCGGTGCTGGGGCGCCAGTCGCCATCTCAACGCAACGCGCGCCGCCGAATCTCCACCCTCGACGCCGCCTGAACCCAAATCCGCAACGATTGGAATGTTGTCGCCCCTAAGGAGTTGCGGATTTCGGCTTACTGTCAGGATGTCGGGGTGACTGGGGCACCCGTGTGGCAGCCGGACCCCGCTCGGCTCGCCGACACGCGGATGGACACCTTCCGTCGGTACGTCATCGAGCGCACCGGGCGGGAACTTTCTGACTCTGCAGCGCTGCACACCTGGTCGGTCGAGCAGCCGGGGGAGTTCTGGGATGCGGTGTGGGACTTCTTCGGAGTCGTAGGCGAGAAGGGCGGCATCGTCACCGAGCCAGCCACGCTTCCGGAGGCTGTCTTCTTCCCCGAGGCTCGGTTGAACCTCGCCGAGAACATCCTGCGCGAGATCCCCGAGCGTGATGCCCCTGGATTTCCACTCGTGGTGTTCACCTCGGAATCCGGTGGCGACCTGACCGTCACAGCCGAGCTCACCCGGGATCTCCTGCTGGATGAGGTGGCGAGCACCGCTGCCGCACTGCGAGATCGAGGGGTGCGCGCGGGTGATCGCATCGCCATCGTGCTTCCTGTCTCGCAGGCTGCCTATGTCGTCACCCTTGCAGCGTTATCCATCGGGGCCGTCGTGTCGAGCGCGGCGCCGGAGTTCGGTGTCCCGGCGATCGTCGATCGCTTCGGACAACTCGATCCGGTCCTGCTCGTGGCTACAACCTCCTACCACTGGGCGGGTAAGCGGTTCGATCGGCGTGATCACCTCGTCGAACTTGCTCGTGCACTCCCCACGTTGCGGTCGGTGCTCGTCGTCCCCGGCAGCGACGACCTGTCATCACCCGTTGACCCTGACGTGCTCGATGTCACCAAGATCGCCGCACTCATCGCCGCCGGATCGGGCCGTGCGCTGCGGGTCGACTCCCTTGCGGCGGCTCAGGCGGCCCATGAGGGTGCACCGATGGAGTTCGAGCGACTCCCACTGGATCATCCGGCGTACGTGCTGTTCTCCTCGGGGACGACAGGCAAGCCGAAGTGCCTGATCCACCGACAGGGTGGGGTGCTGATCAAGCACCTCGTGGAGGCGGGACTTCATGGCGATGCTGGCCCGGGCGATCGCTTCTGCTTCTACACGACCACCGGGTGGATGATGTGGAATTGGGCGATCACGATCCCCGCGACTGGTGCCACCGTGGTCCTCCACGATGGAGCGCCGCATTTCCCCGATGTCGATGGCATGTTCACCCTCGCCGACCGGGCGCAACTGACCCACCTGGGGCTGGGTGCCCGACTGCTGGACTCCATGCGCACCGCAGGCAAAGTGCTCACCGACGACCGGGACCTGTCGGCGCTTCGGATGGTGCTCGTCACCGGCTCACCGCTGACCGAGAGCACTGCGCGTTGGATGACCGCCCAACTCGGGCCCGAGGTGATGCCCAACCCGATATCCGGAGGCACTGACCTCGTCGGCTGCTTCATCGGCGGGGATCCGACTCGGCCGGTGTGGGCCGGTGAGATCCCCGCAGCCGCACTCGGCATGGATGTCGACGTCTTCGATGAGGATGGCCGGCCGATGACCGATGACACCGCCGGGGAATTGGTGTGCCGCAACACCTTCCCGACGGTTCCACTGGGAATCTGGGGGGATGAGTCGGGAGAGCGGCTGCATTCGACGTACTTTGAACGGTTCCCGGGTGTGTGGACCCACGGTGACCTGACATCGAGGACCGAGCACGGGGGGTTCGTGATCCATGGCCGCAGTGACGCCACCTTGAACGTCGCAGGTGTGCGGATCGGCACGGGTGAGATCTATTCCGCGCTCGAGCACGTGCCTGAGATCGTGGACTCGCTGGTGTTCGCCCAGTCCTGGGATGACGACACGCGGATGATCCTTCTGGTCGTGTTGGCTCCCGGTGCGTCCCTCGATGACGAACTCGTCAGACTCATCCGCTCGACCTTGAAGGAACGCTGCTCACCGCGGCACATACCAGGCCTCATCCTGGCGGTGGAGGCACTGCCCCGGACGTTGACCGGCAAGCTGGCCGAGATCGCGGTGGCCGACACTGTGGCGGGGCGTCCGGTGCGCAATCGTGATGCGCTGGCCAATCCCGAGGCTCTCGACGCTATCGCTGAGGCCGTTGCCCGGGCCTGATCACCGGGTTTGCGCGGGAAATCAGCAATTTCAACCGGGTAAAATCCGTTGTTTCCTTCGCAAACTCAACTGTTCACCCGGGCCAAGGCCCGAAGGATCCGTTCGATGACACGGTGCGGTTCGTGAGTGATCTCAGCCCACGTCCAGCGAATGATGATGAATCCAGCCTGCTCGAGGTCATCTTGGCGCCGCTTCTCTCTCCATAGGTCGGCGGGGTCGCGATACTTCAGTGCACCGTCTGCTTCGCCAAGAACTCTGCCCCACCTGAAGTCGGCTCGATACCCTCGTCCGCTTGCCCCGCGAACTAGCGCTTGAGGTTGGGCAGGAGGGAGTCGTCTTCGCTGGAATTCGATCCAGGACTTGGCTTCCAAAGCCGATTCCAGCCGCGGGTCGATGATCCCCGCCCATTGTTTGACACGGACGATTCCACGGCCGTGGTGGTCATCGAGGACCCGAGAGAGTCGATGCTGCAACATCTGGTGTTCCGTCTCACGACCGAGTGCGTCTAAGAGTTGGTAGGTGGTGAGTCGCATGTGCGGTGACCGAGTCCGAAGCCATTCGTATTCCCGCCGCAACCCCTGACTTAGGATCCAGGTAATCAGCCCTGGTGATGTCACTTCACAGGCGATGTCGACCGCCGTCCTGAACGGCGAGGTGAAGTCGGTGTCGCCCACATGGACTCGACACTCGTCGTCGATTCGGCCCTCACGAATGATGACTCTGCCCCTGTTGCCGCGCCTGACCGGCGATCCGACCGGCACCCAGATCAATGATCGCGCCGACGCGGCTTCAATACCCCAGACTGATGCGGCGACAACTCCACCGATGATCGGGGTCACACCATGTTGCTCCACGAATGTGCAGGCCTCGTTCGTCGCGGCTTGAACGGCGACGGCAGGATCAAGGCAGTAGGTGTCCCTATGTATGCGAGTGATCATGCCCCGCTCGGCTAGGTAAAGCAGTTGCCGGCGGCCGATACCCACCAATCGGGACTGAGCTCCGGTAAAGGATGCCGAGCCGAAGGCGGTGTGGAGGTCGGCGAGGGCCCGAGTTGTGGGACCGTAGTTCGCCATACATCGAACAATTACGGGGAATCACCAGACGACGCGAGTGGCGCATGAGTTGCTGTGGATTGAATTGGCATCGTGACTTTGCGAAGGAAATCCCGAAATTCAGCCGGCTGAAATTAGTACTTTCGTGCGCAAACTGCTGGATTAGCGGCGGGTGAGGCCGGAAATCGCCGCTGCCGCAGCCCCGACCGCGGCGCCGAGTGCACCGGCGGCCACTGCTCCAGCCGTCAAGCGCTGGGCCCGCACCCGCGGCTCGATCTCGGCATACGGGGTAGTAGAGAACGACACCATGTCGTAGCGGGTGCGGTAGCGCTCCCCGAAGGCCCGATTCAAGGACTGCTCCACCGAGTGCAGCACTCGGTATCCGGGTGAGTTGACCGAGTCACGCATCTCGATGAAGTTGTGCAGCGCGAGATCGGCGATCGCATCTCCCTGCGGCTTGCGGATCGCAGCGTAGTCGGCCAACGCGGCTGCCCAATCGTCACCGTGCACGTCGAGTTGGCGCAGTAGCTCCACGCAATCCTCGAAGCCGGCATTGGCACCCTGCCCGTAGAACGGGCAGATGGCATGGGCGGCATCACCGATCAGCGCGACGCGACCGATGTTCCACGGCGCGCACCTGACGGTCAGCAGAGAACCGATCGGGTTCAGTCGGTAGTCCTCCTCGAGGTCGGGCATGAGGGTGGAGGCATCCGGGTAGTTGTCGTCGAAGTAGCGACGAGCCTTCTCTGGGGTATCGATCTCGTCGAAGGATCCGGGGCCCTTGCGGGGCCAGAACAGCGTCGCGGTGAACGAACGATCGAGGTTGGGCAGTGCGATCATCATCGACGCCCCGCGCGGCCAGATGTGCAGCGCTGCGGGATCGAGAGCGAAGTCACCATCGACCGGCGGGATGGTCAACTCCCGGTAGGAATGGGACAGGTAGTCCTGGGAATAGTCGAAGCCGTCACGGGATTGCATTGCTCGTCGCACGACGCTGAAGGCGCCATCGGAGCCGATGACTGCGTCGGCGGAGACATCGACCGGACCATCCGGGCCGATGAACGACAGGGCGTTCGTGTCCAGATCCAGTGCGCTCAGGCGATGCTCGAAGTGCATGCTGACCGAGGGCAACGATTCGGCGGCATCGAGGAGGACGGCATTCAATTCGCCACGGCTGATCGAGTTGATGCCACGCTCGCCGTCAGCGCTATACGGCTGGAACGCCTCGTCGCCCTCGACCGTGTGGATCATCCGCCCGGTCATCAGCAAGCCGCGGGAGAGGACCTCGCTTTCCAGGCCGACCTCGCGCAGGGCGGTGAGGCCGCGGGTGGAGATCGCCAGGTTGATACTGCGTCCGCGCTCAGCACCGCTGACTCGCGGATCCGGACGCCGCTCGTAGACATCGACGGTGTAGCCGCGCCGCCCGAGCATGGTGGCGAGCAGTGCCCCGGTCAAACCGGCGCCGACGATGGTGACACTGCCCGTGACACTGCTGCCCGTGACACTGCTGTTCATGCGCGTGCCTCCTGTCGAGTTGCCGTCACCGTCGCACCGAGCCAGCGCGAGGCGTTGCCACCGAGGATGGCCTCGCGCTGGTCCTCGGAGAGGAAATCAGACTCCCGAACGACACGACCGGCGGGTCGTTCGCCCAGCGGGTATGGGAAGTCCGAGCCCATCATCACGCGTTCGGGGCCCATCGTCTCGACGAGAAGCCGCAGAGATCGCTCATCGAACACGACTGAATCGACACTGAAGCGGTCGATATAGGAGGAGGGGGGGCGCTGGGAGACTCCGACGAGGTCGTGGCGTTGGTGCCACGCATTGTCCATCCGGCCCAGCCACATGGCGAATGACCCACCACCGTGTGCGAAGCAGATGCGTAGGTCAGAGGAGACCCGATCGAAGACGCCACCGAGGATCATCGCGAGCACCGACAGATGCGTCTCGGCTGGCATCCCGACCAGCCACTGTGCCATCCATCGGGAGGTACGGGTGGTGACGGGCATATCCCATGGATGAACGAAGACTGGGGCGCCGACTGCCGCGCAGTGCTGCAGGAACTCGACGACGCCAGGATCGTCGAGATCGCGATCACCGACGTGGTTACCGATCTCGACCCCGGCGTGCCCGTTGGCCAGGCAGCGGTCGAGTTCGCGGCAGGCTGCTTCCGGATCGGCGAGGGGGACCTGACAGAAAGGAATCAGTCGGTCGGGCGCCTCGGAACACATCTGCAGCGCGAGGTCATTGAAGATCGCCGCGACCCGCGATGACTCGGTGGTGTTGCGGTGATAGGAGAAGAACACCGGGGTGGGTGACACCACCTGGACGTCGACGCCATCGGCATCCATCTCTGCGATGCGCGCGGAGGCGCTCCAGCAGCGCTCGTCGATGGCGCGGAACTCCTCATCACCCAGCATGATCATCGCGTCGCGTTCGCTGGTGACTCGCAGCCACGGCCACGGCCCAGCACCGCCGGTCTCGGTCTGTAGATCGGGCCAACCGCACGGGACGTTGTGCGAGTGGATATCGATGACGCGCATGTCACCCCTTGCCCGGGTGCAGGTGTCCGCAGGAGGGACACACCCGGGCAGCCTCGTCGGTGTAGAACGCCTCGAACACCGGTGGCAGGTCAGCGGCGATGTCGCGGACCTGCAGTTCGACCTCGTGCACCTTCGCGCTGCACTGCGGGCAGTACCACTGGAACTTCTCCAGGGTGCCCTCCTCGCGGACACGTTCGAAGACCAGGCCGATGGAGCCGGTCTCGGGGCGCTGAGGCGAATGCGGCATGTTGCGGGGCAGCACCCACATCTCACCGGGGCCGATGGTGACTGTCGCGGGTCCGTCGGGAGTCATCAGATCCACATGCATGGTGCCCTTGATCTGGTAGAAGACCTCCTCGAATGGGTCGACGTGGTAGTCGGTACGCGCGTTGGGACCACCGACGACCATGACGATGAAGTCCTCACCTCCGGGGAACATCTCCTTGTTGGCGACCGGGGGCTTCAGCTCAGGGCCGTTTGTGGTGACCCAGGTATCGAAGTCGATGGTGCGGGTCAGGTCGTCGGTCATGGGACGGGCCTTTCGTCAGCGGCGCCACGGTGGGCGACCGCGGTGATCTCGATGAGCAGGTGGGGATGGGGCAGTTCACGGACGGCCACGGTGGTGCGGGTCGGACCGGTGTGGTCGAAGAACTCCGCGTACGCGGAGTTGTAGCCGGCGAAGTCGGCCATGTCGACCAGGTAGGAGGTCACCTGCACGAGGTGCTGCAGACCGAGACCCTCCGTTGCGAGCAGATCGGAGATGTTGGTGATCACCGCGCGGGTTTGTGCGGCGATATCGAGTGTCACCGATCCATCAGCGGCAACATCCACCCCGATGAAGGTGTCATCGGCGCGGCGACTGGAGGTGCCCGAGACCCAGACGAGATCGCCGACGGACTTCACGTGGGGATACGCCCCCCGCGGGGTGGCCTTTCCTGGCACCACCCGGGCGCTGGATTTCGTCACGGTTCCATCCTCCCGGTCGATTCCTCGTCGTGCCATGCCCGCTGGTTACCCATTGGGGAGACTGCCATGCCTAAGGGGGCATAGCCTGAGGGGGTGGTCACTCTCGCGCATCGGCTGCTCGACGGCCGACTCAAACTGCGGCATCTGGTGCTGGCGACGACCATCGCCGACGCGGGCAGCCTGGCCAGAGCGGCCGAGCAACTGCACATCACCCAACCCGTGGTGACCCGTGGACTGCAGGATCTTGAAGCGATCGTCGGGGTGACGCTGTTCGACCGGTCGACGCAGGGGGTGGTTCCGACGGTCTACGGACGGGCCTTCGTCGAGCACGCGAGAGCGGCGCTCGCGGAGATCCAGCAGGCGGGGCGCACCTTGACCGACCTCGTCGAGGCTGAGACAGGCACGGTCACGGTCGGTACACACCTGGCTGGATCCAACATCCTGCTCCCGTTGGCGATCGCTCGACTGAAATCACAGCGCCCCGGGGTCGCTGTCGTCGTGCGCGAATCGACCCCCGATGTGCTGCAGTCGGAGTTGCTCGTGGGCGACGTCGATCTCACGGTCGGTCGACTCACCGCTACCGACGCGCGCATTGATCAGGAGCGCCTGTACATCGAGCCGATCGTGTTCGTCGTGCGCGCGGATCATCCGATACTGCGGGGAGCAGTCCCGACCTTCGCCGAATTGGCCGCCCTGCCGTGGATCGTGCCCGTAGGCGGTACTGCGCTGCGTCGTGAACTCGAACAGGTCTTCGCCTCGCATGCGCTGGTGTGGCCGGAGGACAGGGTCGAGTGCACCAGTGCGCTCACGCTGCGCCGCCTGATCCTGGATCGTGACTGTGTTGCTGCGCTGCCTGAACTCGTTGCTTGCGATGATGAATCCCTCGCGATCGTGACACCCATCGATGCCGACCTGGCGCACCTGGCTCGTCCGGTGGGGATCTCGCGTGTGCGATCGCGGTGGGAGCCTCCCGCTGTGACGGCGTTCATCGAAGGTCTACGGCGGGTGGCTGACGATCTATCGGATTAGTCGCGGGAATCGAGGCTGAGGGCCTCGCGGAGCAGGGCACGCCGCACATCGGAGACGGCCGAGGCTGGGTCGAGGATCTCGTAGTGGCCCTCACCCGGCCTCAACATGAGCTCCAGTCGTTGCCCCTGCTCGATGACATGTCGCCGGTAGGACTCACTCTGCGTGAGCGGAACGTCGCTATCAGCGTCGCCGTGGAGGATCACCCGGCGACCAGCGGAATCGGGGACGAGTACCGCGGGATCACAAAGTGCGTACCTGTCGGGGACGTCCTCGGGGCGGCCGCCCATCAGCGTGTCGACGGCACCATCGCCGAGGTGTTCTTTGCTGGCCTGAGAAAAGCAGACGACCGGAGCATGCAGGATGATCGCGTCGAAGGGTGGCAGTACTCCCCGTGAGGTGGCCCACGCCACCAACCCACCTCCCGCGGAATGGCCGCAGATCGCACGGCGAGTCGTGTCCACTCCGTGTCTGACGGCACTCACCAGTGCGTGATCGATCGCAGCCGCGGTGTCATCGAGAGTTGCCGGCCACGCGTTCTCATAGGTGCGGTATTCGATGCTGAACACGGCGAAGCCGTGCGCAGCCAGGTCCAGCGCACTGGGCTCCTCGATCTCGCGACGCCAGACCGGTCGCCAGAAGCCACCGTGGACGAGCACCACCAGAGGCGGGTTAGCGCTCTCGGGCAGGAACCATTCGCCAACCTGCATCGGGTCGGTTCCGTATGTCTCGACAACGCGGTGGGTCATGCGTCCAGGCGACGCCGCAGCGCATCGGCCGCCCGCCAGCAGTCGTGGTACGTCGAGTACAGCGGGACGGGTGCGAACCGGATGATGTCGGGATTGCGGGTATCGGCGATGACTCCATCGGCGTCTCGCAGGGTGTCGGCGAGCGTGTGGATGTCGCAGGTGAAACGCACTGAGAGCTGGCAACCGTGCCGATCATCCTCAGGTGGAGTCACGATGCTCATGGCCCCCGGAGGCACTTCGCTCTCCACCTCATCGAAGAGCGTGCGAAGGTATCCGGTCAGGCGCAGGCTGCGCTCGCGTAGCTGCGGCATGCCTATCTCGTCGAAGATGCCCAGCGATACCTCGACCGGGGCCATCGCAAGGATCGGCGGGTTCGACACCTGCCACGCATCAGCCGTGGCCGGCGGGTCGAAGTGGCGTTCCATACGGAATCGCGTCGCGGTGTCAGTGCCCCACCAGCCGGCCAGTCGCGGCAGTGACGTATCGCGCGCATGGCGGGAATGTATGAACGCACCGGCGACGGCACCCGGTCCGGAATTCAGGTACTTATAGGAGCACCAGGCCGCGAAGTCGACATCCCACTCGTGAAGGCTCATCGGCACATTGCCGGCTGCGTGAGCGAGGTCGAAGCCGACCATGGCGCCGACAGCATGCCCCGCATCGGTGATCGCGGGCATGTCGATCCACTCGCCGGTCAGGTAGTTCACCGCGCTGAACATCACGAGAGACAGATGGCCGGCGTGCTGGTCGATCGCCTCGAGGATGTCTTCGGTGCGGAGGATGTCCTCACCATCACGCGGTCGCAGACGGATCACCTCGACCGCCGGGTCTAGACCGTGCCAGCGCACCTGAGCATCGACGGCGTAACCATCGGAGGGGAAGACGATGTCCTCCATGAGCACCTTCGTGCGCCCACCGCTTGGCCGATAGAAGGTGGCCATGAGCAGGTGCAGGTTGACGGTGAGGGAGTTCATCACCACCGTCTCCTCCGGTAGAGCGCCCACGAGGCGAGCCGCGGGATCACGCAATGCCTCGTGGTAGTCCTTCCACGGTCGAGGGCCAGTCAGTTGACCCTCGACACCCCACTGCGCCCACCGACTGAGTTCGACTTCGACGGCCGGGGCTGTCGCGCGCGGCTGGAGGCCCAGGGAATTGCCGGCGAAGTACGCCATCTCGGGGTGGTCTCCGGAGAAAGGCGGGATGTGGAATAGCGAACGCCAGCCGGGGTCGCCGACATCGAGGTCGGGCTCATAGGAACGCACGGGCGTCAGCCTGTCAGATGCGCGTGCGGGAGGACCACAGTTCGGGGAAGGCTTGGCGCACCAGGCTGCGCTCCAGCCATGCCACACCTGCAGAGCCTCCGGTGCCGATCTTCGCGCCCATCGCGCGGCGTACCGCCATCAGATGGCGGTACCGCCAGTCACTGAACTGCTCGGCAAGATCGGTGAGGATCTCGGCGAGTTCACGCAGGGGATCACCGTGTGCGGTGCGTCCGTACAGGTCGACCCACACATCCTCCACTGCGTCGTGAGCCTCATAGGTGGTCGACGTGTCGCGATCGAGCACCTCATTGGGAATGGCGAATCCCTGCCGAGCAAGGTAGGCGAGCACATCGTCGTACAGGCTCGGTTCGGCGAAGGCGTCCAGCAGGCGCTGATAGTGGTCGCCGGCGACATGCTTGTGCGGGCGCAGCAGAGCGGGGTCTTTGAAGCCGAGCAGGAACTCGACGTGTCGATACAGGAATGACTGGAAACCCGAGGCTTCGCCGAGTTCTTCGCGGAAGGAGTTGAAATCCGCGGGAGTCATCCAGCGGAAACTGACCCAACTGGCATTCAGTGCCGTGAAGTGATCGACACTGCGTCGGAGGGTCACCAAGGCCTCGCCGAGGTCATTGCCGCGCAGTGCCTTCTGCGCGGTGCGCCACTCGAAGGCCAACAGGTTGAAGTACAACTCCATGATCTGGGAGCACACCAGGAACATGTACTCACCGGGCACGTCGGTGGCCGTGCGCTGCAGGCTGGCCAGGGTCGAGGCGCGGACATAGGCGTCATAGGGGGTGGTCTGCTCGAACTCCACCCGGGGTGCACTCGCCGCATCGGGCTTTCCGGGTCGTCGACGACTGGTCATGGTGCTCCAGTCTGTCCCTTCTGGGCCGGGGAGGGAACCACCTGTCACCGGTCGAGGTGAATCGGCATGACCGGTATGCCCTGATGTCCCCCCGCCAATGGGATCCTCCGTGGGGAACCACCGGGGGCAGGCGGGCGTCTGTAGGTGTGCAGGATCGTCGGCCGACCGGACAACCGGGTCGGGGAATCGTGGAGGATGGAACATCATGCGTAGCATCACTCGCCGGGGAATCAGCGCGATCGCCGTTGGCGTCTTGGCCGTGGGTGGTATCAGCACCCTCACCGCTTGTTCCTCCGGCGGATCCTCCGATCCGACGACCAGTGCCGCACAGTCAGGAGCCCAGATGATCGGTCCCGTCACCGTCGAGCCCGGCCAGACCGAGGTGAGCGTCAGCGTCGGGCGGATGGTGGTGTTCAACGTCGCTGATCCGACCAAGGAGATGATCGCCACTGACAACCCCGAGGTCGTCAGCGTCATCCCGGGTCGCGATGACGGTTCGGCGGTGTTCAATCCCGGTGCGGAAGCCTTGGCACCCGGAACGGCACAGGTCACCTTGACGAACATGGATACCGGGGCCACCCAGGTGGTGTCGATCACCGTCACCGAGTAGTTCCGCGACTACCCTGGGATCTCGTGATGGGAGCCCCGGGGCCGTGTCCGGCCTGCGAGACGGTGGACCTACAGCGCCGTGGCGGCAAGGACTACTGCCCGCGCTGCCACTACATCCAGCCCTGCTGCGA
Source organism: Actinomycetes bacterium (assembly GCA_965657825.1). GTDB lineage: Bacteria > Actinomycetota > Actinomycetes > S36-B12 > S36-B12 > M55B157. The sequence goes on from CBFHQG010000002.1 coordinate 34,007, forward strand.
CGGCGGCGACTGTTCGGTGTGAGACTGCGGCGATGACGTCCGTCTTCGATGCCGAGTGGATCCGCGGCCTGCCCAAGACCGAGTTGCACCTGCACCTGATCGGCGCCACGTCGCCGCAGACGGTCGTCGAACTCGCTCGTCGCCATCCACACACCACGGTGCCGACCGAAATGGACGAGCTCCTGGATTTCTATACCTTCCGGGACTTCGATTCCTTCGTCGAGGTGTACCAGGCCGTCAGCGGCCTGGTGACTTCGGGTGAGGACGTCACTGTTCTCATCGAGGGCCTCGCGCGGGATCTACGGCAACAGGGCGTGCGCTACGCCGAGGTCACCGTCACCGCCGCCACCCAGTTGGCCGACGGGATCGCACCTGATGAACTCGCCGATGCGATGGAGACCGGACGGCAACGCGCCGCCGACGGCGGTGTGGAGATTGCATATGTGATCGACGTCCACGGAGGGCTCGGCCCTACTGTCGCGGATACCACCCTGGAGTGGATCAGGCGATACGCCCCGCCACGCACGATCGGCTTTGGCCTGGGAGGCCCGGAGGTCGGCGTCCCCCGATCGGTGTTCGCTCCCCACTTCGCCGAGGCGCGGATGCTCGGGTTGCGCAGCCTGCCCCATGCGGGTGAGACCACGGGGCCGGAGACCGTCTGGTCGGCACTGCAGGATCTGAATGCCGAGCGCATCGGTCACGGAATCGCGGCGGCAGCCGATCGTGACCTGATGGCGCACCTCGCCGGGGAGGGCATCACCCTCGAGGTGTGTCCCACGTCCAATATCTGCACCGGCGCTGTGGAGGATCTGTCTGGACATCCACTGCGGGCCCTGCTCGATGCGGGGGTCCCGGTCACCTTGAGCACCGATGATCCCGGCATGTTCGGAACCGATCTGGTCCGCGAATACACCGCAGCCTGGCAATTCGCCGAGCTCACGAGGGCGGAGATCATCGCGATCGTGCGCCAAGGCATCACGGCTTCCTACTGCGAGGAGAGCACCCGCTATCGACTGCTCGCCGAACTCGACGCTGTGTCGGTCGAGGATGGCACTGCATAGACTCAGGCGCTATGGCGACACAGGAATCAGCGCCCGAGCAATCAGCCGTCGATCGGCTCGATCGGGTCAGTCTGCTGCGCTGGCTCGCCGATCAGGGACTCCCGGTGGATCCCGCGGCACCCATCGAGGCGGAGTTGCTCGCGCGGGGCCGATCGAATGTCACGTATCGCATCCGCCAGGGTGATCTGGACTGGGTGGTGCGCCGGCAGCCGTTCGGCCATGTCATGCCGAGTGCGCACGATATGGCGCGAGAGCATCGGGTGATCTCGGGGATGTTTGCGGGAGGTTTCGTCGTCCCCGAGCCGATCGCACTGTGTGAGGACCCCGATGTGATCGGGTCCGTCTTCCATGTCATGCAGTTCGTTCCGGGTTTGGTCATGGGTTCAGCAGCGGAGACCGCCTCCCTGACCCCGGCTGAGGCTCGGGAGTTGAGTCTCGAACTCGTCGGAACGATGGCTCGGCTGCATGCGGTGGATGCACCGGCGGTGGGTCTGGGTGAACTCGGCCGACCGGAGGGATTCCTGATCCGCCAGGCGCAGCGATGGCGCAAGCAGTGGGAGCTCAGCCAGACCCGCGAGCTCCCGCTCGCGGTGGAACTCGCCGATCGCCTCGAGGCCCGTGTCCGACAGATCCCCGAGGGAGTTCCGTGGTCGGTCGTGCATGGGGATTTCCGACTGGACAACACCATCGTGGATCCGCAATCGATGCGGGTTTCGGCGGTTGTCGACTGGGAGATGTCAACGCTCGGTGATCCGCTCACCGATCTGGGTTTACTGCTGGTCTACTGGACGCGCCCGGATGATGTGGCCTTGAAGAAGTTGCCGCTTGTTGGCGGGGTCACCGATCATGAAGGATTCCCGGATCGGCGTGAGCTGGTCGATGCCTATGTCGCAGACAGTGGGCGCGACGTCGATCACCTCGATGCCTGCATCGCGCTGTCGTGTTTCAAATTGGCCGTGATCTTGGAATCCATCCGCAAGAGGATCCTCGCCGGTGCCCAGGTCGGCAGCGCCGCCGGACAGGCGGATCTGATGGGTGGTGCTACCGATGTCCTGCTCGAACTTGGTGTCGCAGCGCTCGAAAGAGACGCACTCGACGCCCTGAGCTCGTAGGTGACGGCTAGCCTTGCGTCGCCGATTTCGTCGTACCCGAAACTGGTGAGGGTCCGCACGAGGAGGAATCGCGTGAAGTCATCGTCATCGACGACGAGCACACGTGTACCCGTCATGTTCACGGAGACACTATGTCGCCCCCTCTGGAAGCGGGAGGACGCGGTACGGGGAATGGGGGTGTGGCACCCCATGGTCGGCCAGGGCATCGTCCAGCAACGGGAGGTCCGCTCCGTGCAACCGTCGACCGTCCCGGGTAGTCAGCACCGGATCGCTGGGGTACCACGATGCTCCTTCGCGGACACGTCGTAGAAATTCCCGTTCACGTAATGATGCCAGGGCGAACATAGTCGCCGAGGAAAGATGGTGGTGTCGGAACGGTGAACGGTCGGTAAGGCCAAGTGTCAGACCGAGAAGACATCGATGCCCACATGGCTTGCGTTCCCTGAGTGCACTGCTCGCCCAATCGATGTCATGCCATCGAAGGTCTCCCACAATCTCGAGTGGAACCCCATCATCATCGAGACGGCGGATCAGAGTGTCGGTTTGCGAGTCGATGTCGGTGGACTGGATCACCCGTCCACTGTCGATGCACACTCGCCCAGTACTCAAGATCCTTGCCGTCGGGTGTTCGGTCAGTCCGGACGATGACCATCGATAGCCGGTCAGGTGTGCACCGGTCATATTGACCTCTGCACTGTGAGTGATGACGCTGAACCAACCGCGATGAGAGCGTTTCGAGCAGTGACCGGGAACTCCACGGTAGGTGACCGTGAGGTTTGCGCGAGAGCGTGTTCATCGATGGTCGTGCCCGCTACCTGACCGCTCACTCAACGGGAGAGGACCCCATGTCACACATTCAGTCGTCACCATCCCCCGATGTCATTCGATCTCCGCAGGAGGTGAGTCGTGACCTGATCGATTTGCTGCTGCACCGTCCCACGATGGACGAGGTGTCGCAGTTCCTCACACTCAGCGGACTACCCTCGCTTCAACCTCGCCAGACCGCCATCTATGCGGTGGATTCGAGTAGTCGACTTCGTCTTCTTGGTGCCTTCGGCACCGAGCAGAACAGGGGGGACTTCGATCGGCGCTCGGCACTGGACACCCCGCTCGTCAGCGATGTTCTGCGTTGGCAGCTGCCGCAGACGAATCTGAGCGTGCCCGATGCGGAGGGCTCGAGGACGGTTCCCCCCGAAGGCCCTCAGATCGTGTGGCCTCTCGCTACGCCTTCGCGGTTGCGCGGGATCTTGCAGGTTCGCTTCGATTCAGAGCAGATCGCGCCGGAAGCCGAAGCGGAATTGACCGCCCTTGCGCCCATCCTCGCCCTCGTCCTGGAATGGCTGAGTGCACCGGAGGAGGCCTCGAGCAGTGGTTACGCAAGGCACTGGGGCTCCTGGTCGCAGACTCAGCAAGGCGAGGCGCCATCGACCAGTGGACAGCCGCAGCATGCGAGTGCTGATTGGCGACGCGGTATTGATCGGGGGCGACCGAAGTCGCTGTCAGCTCGTCAGCAGCGGGTCCTTGAACTCATGGCGCAGGGGATGACGAACGGGCAGATCGCCCGGGCGTTGAAATTCAGTGAGTCCACCGTCCGGCAGGAGACGATGGCGATCTACCGATACCTGCAGGTGCCGGGTCGGGTCGAGGCAGTCGATGCTGCGATCGATCGTGGGATCCTGCCCCAACCCGACCCGACCGTCAACGCATGAGTGACGATCGAATGCACCGATCGTCAGGACTTAATCGCGATATGTCGGCTGCGAGATGTGCCGCATAGGCGATCGCCCGGTCTGCACACTCGCATTCATTGGTCCTCCATCCGTTGGTCGAGGCCGGGGATTCTCCCCGCCTGTCATCGAACGTAGGTCGGGTTCGCGCGCCGGGTTACCGGATACAGATCCAGTGAATGGTCACACTCCACTCCACCTAGAAGGGCTACGTCAGCATGCTTGCCTCACAGTCCTATTGGAATCGCGATCACGCCGGGCGCCAGTTGGCCAGGGCGCTGCGCCGATACTCGATGGCTCACCCATTGATCCTGGCGCTGACCTCCGAGGGTGTCGTCGTGGCACGACAGGTCGCCGAGCGTCTCAGCGCTGAGTTGGATGCGCTCGTCGTCGTTGAGGTCACTGATCCGAACGACCCGGGTGTCACGATCGGTGCGGTCAGCGAAGGTGGCGTCTCGATACTCGATCGCAACACCTGCGAACGCCAAGGGCTGGATCCGGTTGATGTAGAGGCGGCTGTCCACCGAGGTATGAGTGAGGTGAAGCGGAGGGTACTCGCGATCAGAGGGGGCCGGCCACTCGTCGACGTGACGAATCGCCTCGTCATCGTCGTCGATGACGGGATAGAAAGCGGTGTACGGATGAGTTCGGCGGTGGCCTACGTTCGCCGGGCGGGAGCAGCACGAGTGGTGGTGGCAGCCCCCCTGGGTTGGCGGACCGCTGTGGAGAACCTCCAGACGGTCGCCGACGAGGTGGTCTGCCCGGCCGTAGTGAGCGAGGCCCGCTCGATCGATGACCGCTACGAAGAAGACGAGGTTGTCACTGACTCTGAGATCGCCACGATCCTGCGGCTGTCATCGCGACACGATGTCGTCGTCTCCGTCACCGATCCGCATCATCGAGGGTGGCAGGTGCACAGCACGCTCGGGATTCCACGCGGAGCCCACGGTGTGGTCGTCTTCGCGCACGGTAGCGGAAGCAGCAGGCTCAGTCCGCGCAACCAGGAGGTTGCTGCGTCCTTGAACGAGGCTGGATTCGCCACGGTTCTGTTCGATCTGCTCACCGAGGACGAATCCCATGATCGCTCCCTCGTATTCGATATCAACTACCTCGCTGAGCGACTCATCGCGGTCGTCGACTGGTGTGCTCAAGACGATCGGCTCGGCGACCTGCCCCTCGGCCTCTTCGGGGCGAGCACAGGTGCGGCAGCAGCATTGGCAGCAGCGGCCCGACGTCCTGCTGTCGTCCGTGCAGTCGTCTCCCGAGGTGGCCGACCGGATCTGGCTGAAACCAGCCTGAGGTCGGTGGAGGCGCCCACGCTACTGATCGTCGGCGGTGATGATGCAGAGGTGCTCACGTTGAATGAGTTCGCCCTCGAGCGACTCGGTGGCCCCGCCCGGCTGGAGATCATTCCAGGAGCCACACACCTATTCGAGGAACCAGGAGCTATGAATCGGGTGAGTCTTCTTGCAGCCTCGTGGTTCGACGAGTTCATGACGGTCGCGGAGCGGGTAAGCGGCAGCTTGATCCGCTACCGCCGGACATCATGAGGGGAACCAAGCGGTTCCACCGTGCGTCTGTCCACCAACCGACGATGTAAAGGAGACTCTGACTATGCGCACGCTATTGAAGCCTGTCGTAGCGATACCTGTGGGCATCGTCGTCGTCCTAGCCCTAGCGGCGGGTCTGTACCTGTTCCAGCCCTGGCGACTGTTCACCACGGTCGAGGTCGTTGAGGCGGTACCCACCTCCGCAAGTGACCTAGCGGTCTCCGATGATGTGTCCGCTGCCCCTCCCACTGTCACTGAGCAACCCGGTGCTACACCCAGCCCGAGTGAGTCAGCGACTCCTGCACCTGTCGAACCGATCGTGCTGGTCGAGGGTTCCTTCATCTCCCATGAGCACGAGACGACTGGCCGGGTGCGAATCCTGGAGCTGGCCGATGGCACTCGCGTGTTGCGCATCGAAGGCCTGTCCACCAGCGATGGTCCGGATCTGAAAGTCTGGCTGAGCGATCAACCTGTCATCGATGGGGTCGACGGATGGGGAGTTTTCGATGATGGTGCCTACCTCAGCCTGGGGGATCTGAAGGGCAACGTGGGCGATCAGAACTATGCGATTCCAGATGATGTCGAGATCGGTGACTTCGGCGCGGTGTCGATCTGGTGCGAGCGGTTCGCGGTGTCTTTCGGTGCGGCGGAGTTGCTGCCAGCCTGACCGCCGTAGGAGTCAGAAGGCCGCTTCGTCGAGGCTGACGTAGAGGCTGTCCTTATCGGCGAGCAGATCGAACATGCAATCCACCTTCGGGAGCTCACGGCTGAAGAAGTATTCAGCGGCCATGCGTTTGCCAGCGTAGAAGTCGTCATCACCGGTGGCGACAAGTTCAACGTCGAGCCACATCCAGGAGACGACGACGTGGCCGACAGCTTCGAGGTAGGTTGTCGCATCGGCGAGGGCGGTCATGGGGTCACGGTCAGCCCAGAGAGCTGCGGTCACCTCGAGCATGCGCTGCATCCGGGCGGCCAGGGCATCAGCGTGCTGTGCAGGTGCACCGCCGGCCGCGCGTCCCCGCTCGATCGTCGCCTGCATGCGCTGGGCCAGTGCACCGAGGGCCGCTCCGTTGTGCATCGTCACCTTGCGGCCGAGCAGATCGAGGGCCTGGATGCCGTGTGTGCCCTCGTGGATGTGGTTGAGACGGTTGTCCCGCCAGCGCTGCTCGACCGAGTACTCCCGGGTGTAGCCGTAGCCGCCGTGGATCTGGATAGCGTGGTCATTTGCGCGCAGGCACCACTCTGAGGGCCAGCTCTTCGCGATGGGGGTGAGGATCTCCAGGAGCAGCTCGGTCGCCTCGGTGTCCTCGCCGGTCTGCAGTTCGTCCACCAGCATGCCGCAGAACAACTCCAGGGCCAGGCCGCCTTCGACATAGGACTTCGAGGCGAGAAGCATGCGACGCACATCGGCATGTTCGATGATCGGCACCATCGGCGCGTTCGGATCCTTCGCGCCGACTGGTCGACCCTGTGGCCGGTTGCGGGCGTAGTCCAGTGCGGTCAGGTAACCCGCGTAACCTTGAGCGACCGCGCCGCTTCCTACTGCAATACGAGCCTCGTTCATCATGTGGAACATGTAGGCCAGGCCCTTGTTCTCCTCACCCACGAGATAGCCGATCGAGCCATCGTTCTCACCGAAGTTCAGCAGGCAGTTGGTCAGGCCTCGCTGCCCCATCTTGTGGTTGAGCCCCGCGAGACTCACATCGTTACTCGAGCCGTCCTCGCGCACTTTCGGGACGATGAACAGCGAGATGCCCTTGACTCCGGGAGGTGCCCCGGGGACGCGCGCTAGAACCAGGTGCACGATGTTCTCACTCAGCTCATGGTCGCCGCCGGAGATCCACATCTTGTTGCCGTGGATCCGGTATGTGCCATCGCCTTGAGGTTCGGCTCGGGTGGTGATGTCAGATAGTGACGAGCCGGCCTGCGGTTCGCTCAGGCACATCGTGCCGAAGTACCGGCCCTCGATCATGGGCGGCACCCACCGCTCGATCTGCTCTGGAGTGCCGTACGCCAAAAGTAGATTCGCATTGGCCCGAGTGAGGAACGAATAACCTGAGGTGGCGACGTTGGCAGCAGAGAACCAGATGCCGATTGCCTGGGAGATGACGCTGGGCACCTCGATCCCACCGACCTCCTCGGGCATGGACAAGCCACCGAATCCGGCCTCGTAATAGGCGGCGAGCGCGGGGGCGACCTCGGGATTGACCCGCACCGAGGTGCCGTCGAAGATCGGCTCCTCGGCGTCGTTGCGGTGGTTGTGGGTGGCGAACTTGTCTTCGGCCAGTCGCTCGGCGAGGTCCATCAGGTCGTCGACGGCCTGTCGATCTAGTTCACCGTAGGTTCCGTTGGCGAGGAGCTTCTCGCTTGCCAGCCACTCGTACAGCAGGAAGTCCACATCGCGACGCGATAGAAGTCGGGACGACATCGGGATCCTCGATTCGGTGAAGGTGTGTCCGTGCTGGACTCACCCTGCCACACAGAGTGGTGTCACGTTGATTGATCGCCCTCATAGGAGCTGGTGGATTACTCGTCGTGGGGTATCGGGGCAGCCAGGAGTGCGGTTGCGGGTGAGCTGGCGTCGCGGGTGACCACTGCGCGGGAGACCGCTGTCAGTGAGAGCCCCGTGACGTGCGCGGCATCCACCAACCGTGCCGTGGCTTCCTCTGAGTCGATCGTGAACCTCTGGGCGAGCATTCCTCGGGCTTGATCGAAGATGTTGCGCGCCTCGACCGCCTTGTGAATGCGTTGGATGACCAGCATGGTGTCGGTCTGGGTATCGACCTGCAGGAGTGAGAGGGTGGCGGTATCCGCTAGCGCCTGGGCTACGACGAGCCGGTCGGGGCTCAACGCCTGAGTGGTGAACAGGTTCAACGCCCCGATCGCGACGTGTCGGGAACGCAGCGGCAGGGCGTACACGGCGGCGAAGCCCTTGTCGCGGACCAGGGAGGCGAATCGTGGCCAGGGCCCGGTGGGCGAGAGGTCGAGATCGAAAACCTGCTCCCCGGTCTGCAGGCACACCAGACACGGTCCCTGCTCGTTTTGCACCTGGAATAAATCCAATAGATGGGCCGAGGGGCTCGAGGCTCCGATGACCTGCAGGTCGCCGGCCGCATCGCGCAGCAGGATCCCCGCACCGGCTACGGGGAGGATCGCGACGCACCGCTGGGCGAGATGGGTGAAGATCTCAATGGTCTCGGCCCCCCTGGCGATGGCGCCGGTGATCTCGATCAGGGTCTCGGCGACCTCGGTGGAGTCTGGGTCCAGTCTCGGACTCATCGTCTCCTCTGACATGGTTCTTCCCCTTTTCTCACAGGTCGAGCACGATGCGTCCGGCCACGACCATGCGGGCAACTTCAGTAACGGTCAATTCCCTGGTGAAAGCATGGGCTCTCAGACGAACGAGAGCATCGACGATGCTGATGGAGAAGCGTTCGGCGATCATGCCCACCGCGAATTGAACGGTGGACTGGTCGTAGGAGAGGGGATCGATCGCTTGCTCGGCGAGCTCGGGCTGGCCTGAGAGGCTGCGGACGATCTCGGCCCCAGCGAAGGTGGCGAGAACAAGGCCGTAGGTGAATTGCTCGGATGTCAGCGCGCCCGGCTGAGCCCGGTAGGCCGACATCACGCCGAGATTGGCGGCACCGATCCGAAGCGGGAAGGCGAAGATCGCCCGGGCGTCATCTCGGGGGGCGACCGAGGAGAACAGGGGCCACCGCACCGTACTGGCGTGATCGAGGAGATCCTCGGCGAGGATCGGATCGATCGAGTTCACCGCCGCGAAGGTCGGGCCGTCCCCGATGGCGAACTGCTGATCATCGAGGGATGCACCGAGCGTGGAGCTGCTCCCCATGGGGGCGTAGGTGCCATCGATGACCAGGGCGATGCTGAGAGTTGTCACACCCAGGAGGCCCAAACCGGCGGTGCAGATGCGTGATGCCTGGGGTACGTCAGCATCGGTCTGATCGATGAGGGTGGCGACGTGATGCCAGCGACTATCTCCCATGACGCCGACCCAGACCGTGCATCTTCAACGCGGCGCCAATCATCGGGGGGATACGACCTGCCAGAGAAACAGTACTGGAGTGGGTGGAAGCCACCTCGAATTCGTAGGCTGCTGCCTGTTCAGTGACCGGTTAATACGGGTGGTTCACCCGACGCTCACTCCCCGGTGCCAACCGCAAGGGTGTTTTCCGGATCGTGGCTCACCAGTCTTCGGGCACCGGACCAACCGGCACGATCCCGTCGTGATGACCTGAACCGTCACGTGCGGAGGCGCTGCCTGGGTCGCGTGCAAGTCCCCGACCGGGTTCCCGAGCGAGCGGTGTACCTGGTGAAGTGTGCTTGACTTCGTCTATGCGTCGGACTGGATCACTCCGGCGCATACCAGTAGCGGTAGCCGTCTCGGCACTGGTACTCGGTGGCTGCCTGTCCCCGTCGTCCACCGGGACGGATTCTGAACTCAGGACGATTCTGGATGACATCCGACAGTCCAATGCATCCGCGTGGAGTGTGGAAGTCCCGGGTCTAGGCGCATCGGTCGTTTCGCAACGGGGGGTTGCTGCTGCGGTGTCCGGTTCGGCGGACCCTCCCGCTAACACACCGCTGACCCCATCGGATCGATTCCACGTCGGGAGCCTGACGAAGACATTCACGGCTGCGCTCATCATGGTGCTCGACCAGGAGGACACGCTGTCCCTCGATGATTCCATCTCGCGTTGGCTGGACTACCCGGGTGGAGATGACATCACGGTGCGCATGTTGCTTGGGCACACCAGTGGGATCGCGGACTTCACCTCTGCTGCCGGGTTGACCCGTGATGAGAGTCCTCAGGAGGCCATCGCCCTAGCTGCAGGGATGGCTCCGCTGTTCGAACCCGATTCGTCCTGGTCATACAGCAATACCAACTACATGATGCTCGGCCTGATCAGCGAGCTCGCATCTGGCGAGGACTGGGACACCCAGATTCGAGTTCGATTCCTGCAGCCCCTCGGTTTGGATTCGACCTATGTGTGGGCGGGGGCTGGTGAGGGACCGACCATCGCTGGTTCCCGCTTGGCATGCGGCTACCCCGGTGAACCTGAGTGCACGCCAATGCCTGGACTCTCGCTACTGCCGGTCATCGATGGAGCGGATTGGACCCTGGCCTGGGCGGCTGGATCACTCGTGTCGACTCCACGGGACATGGCGCACTGGATGTCCGAACTTGTCGGCGGCGAGGTGCTCGATCGCGAGCACCGGGACCTGATGGCAACAGCGACGCCGCAATCGCAGTCAGCTCTGGCCGGAGTTCCGGCGTTCGGTCCTACCAGGTGGACGGGTGCTGGCCTGGGGCTACTGCAGTACGAGATCGATGGGCAGGGCACAGCGTGGGGGCACGAAGGATCCATCAATGGATTCGTCGCCAACGCCGCCTATCTTGTGGATTCTGAGGTGACTCTCGCAGTGACCTCGAATTTCGCGATGACCGATAGCTTCGCAGCACTCGGTGAGGTGGCCATTCGCATGGCAAAGTAGACCTGCCCTGTACGTCTAGCGCAGGCGTTGGTGAGGGGTTCCGCGGGTGGAAAGGCGGAGCCCACGGGTCGCTAGCACATTCGCACTGGGCGCAGGATTCTGCCGGTGCGGGCTCGGTGCCAGGGCGTGAGGCCGCAGCACCGTTGAACGCGCATCGGGTAGCCGCGCGGACTACCTTGGAGCGCATGCTTGCTTGGAACGCATGCTTGGAGTGCACGCCTGGAATGCACGCGTGGAGGGCACGGTGATGACGACGGCGGGGAATGGAATGCGATGAAGGCTTCTCGGTTGATGCCACTGCTCGTGATCCCGAGCGCTGTAGCGCTCACGATCGTGGCTCCGCCGTCCATTGCCGCGGCGGATTCGGACATCACGCTCACCCTGCAGGACAACCTGGCCGATGGTGTGGAGCGGGAGTACGCGACGGCTGGCTCACAGGTCACCTACACCCTGACGGTTGAGAATGTCGGTGACGAGGCGGCCAATGGCGCAGCCGTCACCATGACCTTGCCGGCGGAGATTACCCAGACCACGTGGACGGCGGTCTATGCCGGAGACGCAGTGGGCCCGGATGTCGGGGCTGCGGCACCAGAGACGATGGTCGATCTACCCGCGGGGGGTAGTGCGACCTTCACGATCGTGGCCACGATCGCAGCGGATGCCGTGGCTGAGTTGGTCGCAACGGCGACGGTGGTCTATGGAGCACAAACGATCACAGCAACCGACACCGACAGGCTGCTTCCCGCCAGCATCGGGGTGTCTCCGAGCTGGGGCGATGACGTCCCGCGTCATCGATCGTCTCGTTCGGATTCCACTCGTGGTCCGCGGGTGCAGTTGATCGACCCGTCGACTTCGGCGGTGCAGACTGAATTCCTCGCCTACAAGTCTGGTTTCCGCGGTGGAGTCCAAACGACGCTGGGCGATCTCGATGGTGATGGCGCCGCTGAAGTCGTCGTCGCACCCGGACCCGGGCGAGTCGGTGAGGTCCGGGTCTTCCCTGTTGCTGTCGATAACTCGGGCAACCTGACGGTGTCTCGAGATTCCACCTTCGACCTCCGACCGTTCGGATCCCGATACCGCGGCGGAATCGCTGTCACAGCGGGTGACTTCGATGGCGACGGATTGGCCGATCTTGCCGTGGCCAGGACGAGCGGCCGAGGCAAGGTCAAGGTCTACGTGTCGCGACCGAGCGGCACACAGCCTCTCGAGTTGAGCCGTTCCTTCTCGCCGCGCCCGATCACCGGTCCCTCACGCGTCACCCTTGCCGCGGGCGACTTCGGCACCTTCGGTGCGGGCGTGAGTGATCCCCTGCTTCCCGATGGCAGAGACGAACTCGTCGTTGCCGGTGGCGCGCGGTCGGGCGGCCAGGTGCAGATCCGTGACACGTCTCGGTCCGCCGTGCCGACGCTGCGCACCATCCGCATCGCGAAGGTTTCACGCGAGGGTCTGCACGTCTCGGTCGCGCGGGTGTCCAAGGATGGGATCCCGGATCTGATCATCGCCCAGCGCCGGGGTAAGACGGTGAAGGTTGTCGTGCGCGACGGCGTGGTGGGCGATGATCCGAGCGCGCAACTGCTGTCCTTCACCACCGGCCGACATCGCACCGGCGCACAATCCTTCGCAGCCGGTATCGATTCCGACGGCGACGGTCGAGCCGATGCGATCCATGTGGGGTGGGTCGGGCGGAATGGCTCGAGGACGAGCGTGTTGCCGATCCTCGATCACTCGACTCGATCGGTCACGGTCGGTGACGCCGTTGTCAGCCCCTCGGATGTCCACGGTCCGATCGGAATGGTCGCGGCAGGTTCACCTCCGGGATTGGTCACCACAGCGAGCGGCCTGCAGTACCGGGACATCGTCGTGGGTACAGGCGCGCAGCCCTCAGGTGCTGCACCCACGGTGACCATCGACTATGCAGCGTGGCTCCTTGACGGCAGGCAGATCGAAGGTGGCAGTGGCGTGACTACCGGCCTGGAGGGGACGATCGTGGGTTTACAAGAGGGCATCTCCACCATGGGAGTCGGTGGTCGACGCCAGTTGATCATTCCCCCCACCCTGGCGTACGGCGATACGCAGACGGGGGACATTCCGCCGAACTCGACCCTGGTCTTCGATGTGCAACTGCTCGCCACGACCTGACCTCGGTCGAAGACGGAGTTACCCCCGACGTTGCAGTGATGCGTCAAGTAGCGACCGGTAGACATGCGATGCCGAGCGTCGTGGCCCCCGCAGACTTTCCGCGGAATGTGCACCCGCCGGGTAGCGCTCGGCGTGACCGCGTGCGCGGACTAGTACATTAAGGAAGCCATCAGGGTTGGGTTCTAAGGATTAAGGAGTGGAACCCCCGGGTCGCTAGCTCAATGGTAGAGCTGCGGACTTTTAATCCGTAGGTTCGGGGTTCGAGCCCCCGGCGACCCACTTACTCAAAATTTGACTATGCCGCAGCACATGCGGGCGTCGATCCAGGCAAGCGGTGGCGGTTGCGAGCGATCCATCGGTAGGTGCGATCGGAGACCCAGGAAACACCGGGTAGGTCCCCGATGACGCCGAGCACCGGCCACGGTTGAGGTGCGGTGCGTAGCAAGGCCATCACTGCGCGGCTGCCTGACTGCACCTGTCGATCGCTGCAAACGAACTGAACCGCTTCGGTGCACTCCTTCTCGGTAAGACCGAACTGTGCCAGATCCACCCACTGGAATGGCTCGACGTCGGAATCCGGTCGGATCCAGCGGCGGATGAAGTTGGCCGACGTGGTGCAGATACCGCAATCGCCGTCGAAGATGAGGAGGGGACGCACGAGATCAGGTTATCCCGTGCGTCCCCTCCTCAGGCGTGGCCTAGTTCAGCCGACGCACCCGGGCGAAGGCGAGTAGGCCCATCGCGGTCAGGCCGGCCGACACCACCCAGAGTGCAGCGGGTCGCATCGGATCACCGATCCCAGGAAGGGGCGCCATCGGACCGCCACCGGCTGCCACACCGGTGGGGAATCCGGTCCCGGTGACGGTGACACCCGGGCTCGGGCTGAGCGTCGTCGTCGTGGGTGTGCCCGTCGTCGGACTCGGCGATGTCGTGCCCGGGCTCGGCGTCACCGTCGTCTCCGTCGGAGTCGGGCTCGTCTGCGTGGGAGTCGCCGATGTGGTTCCGGGGCTCGGCGTCACCGTCGTCTCCGTCGGCGTCGGGGTGGTTTCGGTCGGTGTCGGTGTTGCCGTCACCGTGGTCGTGACACCCGGACCGGGAACAACAATCACCTGGGTCGCGGTCACCGTTGCGGTCACGGTGACAGTGGAACCCGGACTCGGCGAGGTCTCGGTCGGAGTCGGCGACGTCTCGTTCGGAGTCGGACTCGTCTCGGTCGGAGTCGGACTCGTCTCGGTCGGAGTCGGCGACGTCTCGGTCGGAGACGGACTCGTCATCGTGGGACTGGGTGACATCGTCGGCACCTGACAGCCGTTGGTCCAGATCGCTTCACCGGCCGGCCAGTTCAATCCCGGGAAAGTGGTCCCGGTGTCGGGGTTGGTGATGGGCGGGATGATGTCGCCCCAGGACGCTGGCGGATCGGCTGGATCGAACACCGGACCGGTGTGGTCGCCGTGACCGTTGAGGAATTTATTTCCCTCTTCGTCCACGCTCGATGTATTCACACTGTTGACGATGTAGGGATTGCTGACTGAATTCGTCGCATGGCAAATCTGGACCTTCTCAGCGGGTGCAGCGGTCGCGGTGGGCAGCAGCATCCAGCCGGCGATGAGCGGGCCACCCAGTAGGCCGATACCGGCGGTGGTGGCCCAGCGCCGCCGTGGGGAACTCCGACCGCGGGCGTAGGTGCGCCCGTGAGGCTGGGGATGGGTGTCGGTCACGATGTCTCCTCGGGGACGTCTTCTCTCGGTGGGGTCTGGCCTCGCCAGGATTTGGCGATTCGTCTACCACCGTGGGCCGTCCGAGAGGGATTCGACAGATGCCCGACAGGCAGGGTCCGGTCATGGCGCGCTCATCGATGTGTGCGCTGTACTCACGACACCGTGACAGCGAGCCAGGTCAAATTCGGATAGCTCGCATCGACGACGACCTCGACGCGCACGCCGAATCCTTTGAGTACCCAGATGCCGAGATCCTCCCGGGCTTCTTCCAGCGCGAAGCCGGTGGCGGTGAGAGACTCGATGTAGGAGTCAACCTCACTCAGTTGGTTGCCGAAGGTGACGTACTGCGCCACGAAATCATCCCGGCCATCGTCTTGACCGCCGACGGCGAACTCCAGGGTGAATCCCTGCGGCGCAGCGACTTCCTCTGGCCAGTCGGTCGGCAGGCGTGGTTGGGTCGCCGGCCGTTGGAGCGTCGATGAGTCACTTCTCGCCACGGGTGTCGCGCAACCGCTGAGGATCATTGTGAGTGCGGCGATGAGCATGCCGGCGAGTACGAGGGTGCGCGACTGCGACAGGGATGCGGGGATGAGGGTGTCAGCCATAGCGGCGTCACCGTAGGCAGTGAACCCGTCCGCACCGGTTGTGTTGATCGGTCATATGCCGGTCGTGGTTGGAGTTGCTCCGATAGCGTCCCGCCATGACCTTGGTTGCGGGGGTCGACTCTTCGACCCAATCGGTGAAGGTCGTCGTGCGCGATGCTGAATCGGGGGAGTTGGTCGGTGAGGCTCGCCGAGATCACCCCGACGGGACCGAGGTGAATCCACAGGCATGGTGGATCGCGCTGGGTGAGGCGCTCGATGAGGTTCAGCAGAGTGTGGGTGCACTAGGTGAGATCGCCGCGGTCGGGATCGGAGCGCAGCAGCACGGCATGGTCGCCCTCGATGAGGGGGGCGACGTGGTGCGCCCCGCACTGCTGTGGAACGACACTCGCTCAGCAGCGGATGCCGAGGACTTGATCGCTGAACTCGGGGGCCCTCAGGCGTGGGCCGATGCGATCGGAAGCGTTCCGGTCGCATCGTTCACGGTGTCGAAGGTGCGGTGGCTGGCACGTCACGAACCGGCGCTCGCCGACCGCGTGAGACAGATTCTGCTGCCGCATGACTGGCTGACCTGGCGATTGGCTGGGGAGCCGCAGGTCGCGACGACCGACCGAGGAGACGTCTCAGGCACCGGCTACTGGTCACCGGCCGGCGACGACTACCGATTGGACCTGCTGCGCCTGGCCTTCGGGCGCGATCTCGAAGTACCGCGGGTCGCCGCGCCTGCGGAGGTGGTGGGACACACCCGAACCGGTGCGATTCTGTCAGCAGGTACCGGCGACAACATGGCGGCCGCACTCGGTGTGGGTGCACAGCCAGGTGACGTCGTGGTGTCCCTGGGGACGTCGGGCACGGCCTTCGCCGTCTCGGATGTGCCGACCTTTGACGCCAGTGGTGCGGTGGCGGGGTTCGCCGATGCAACGGGACGTTTCCTGCCTCTTGTGTGCACGTTGAATGCCGCACGGGTGCTGACGGCAACGGCTGCGATGCTCGGAGTGTCCATGGAGGAGTTCACGCAGCTTGCGCTGACTGCACCACCGGGGTGTGATGGATTGACGCTACTGCCCTATCTCGATGGGGAGCGCACGCCGAACCTGCCGGAAGCGACGGGCACGCTGGTCGGACTGACCCGCCAGACGATGACACCCGCACACTTCGCGCGAGCTTCGGTGGAAGGAATGCTGTGCGGACTAGCCGATGCGGTCGGCGCGCTCGAGGAGTTGGGTGTCCTCCCACGTCGTCTTCTGCTGATCGGAGGGGCAGCGGCGAATGCGGCAGTGCAGCAGATTGCGTGCACCCTGTTCGAGATCCCGGTCGTGGTGCCAGCGCCAGGTGAGTACGTCGCTGACGGCGCCGCCAGGCAGGCAGCCTGGGCGCTGACCGGGGCCAACGAGCCCCCGACGTGGGTGTCGACCCACACGATCGCACTCGAACCGCAGCCCCGGGCGCATATCCGCCAGGCTTTCCAGGAGGCGCGGCGGCAGCGGTACGGCGCCTGAGATCACCGCTCACCGGCCTGCCCCGCAGCATGAATACCGGGTTACCGAAACGTTACAGGTTCGAGACTGAATCTGGTTGCAGCCCGGTCGCTTCCACGCCTATGTTCTGGCGCACAACAATTTCGAAAGGGGGAGCGGATGGAGGCCTACACGCCCACGACCGCCGACCGCTTCGCCTTCGGCCTATGGACGATCGGTCATCCTGGTCGCGACCCTTTCGGCGATGCGACCCGACCTCCTATCGACCCCGTGGACTTCGTCCGGGGACTGGCTGAGATCGGTGCGTGGGGGGTCAGCTTCCACGACGACGACCTCATGACCTTCGGGGCGTCGGAGTCCCAGCGCCGCGGTGAGCTCGACCGGTTCATCGCCGCCCTGGCCGAGACGGGGATCGTGTGCTCCATGGCCACGACGAACCTGTTCTGGCATCCGATGTTCAAAGACGGAGCCTTCACCTCCAATGATCGTGATGTCCGTCGAGTAGCGATCGCCAAGACCATGCGCAATCTTGATGTCGCGGCCGAGCTCGGCGCACCGACCTACGTGTTCTGGGGTGGCCGCGAGGGCGTGGAATCAGCGGCCTCGAAGAACCCCGCAGATGCCCTCGATCGCTACCGCGAGGCTCTGGATTTCCTGGCCGGCTACGTCAAGGACAAGGGGTACTCCATCCGATTCGCCCTGGAGCCGAAGCCCAATGAACCGCGTGGCGACACCTTCTTGCCCACGGTCGGCCATGCTCTCGCCTTCATCGAGACCCTCGACAACTCCGAGATGGTCGGGCTCAACCCAGAGGTCGCCCACGAGACGATGGCGGGGTTGAGCTTCTACCAGGGTGTCGCGCAGGCCCTGTGGCAGGACAAGTTGTTCCACATCGACTTGAACGACCAGAAGATCGGCCGCTACGACCAGGATCTCCGATTCGGCTCCGAAGGAATCAAGGATGACTTCTTCCTTGTGCGACTGCTGGAGAACTCCGGTTACGACGGGCCTCTGCACTTCGATGCTCGCCCCTATCGCAACGAGGGCGGCGACGGTATCTGGGACTTCGCACGTGGTTGCATGCGGACGTACCTGATACTGCGGGAGAAGGCACGAGCTTTCGATGCCGACCCGCGAGTCCAGCAGGCACTGGCAGATGCCGGTGTGGCCGAACTCGCCCAACCCACGGTCGGTCCGTATTCATCTGCCACCGCTCATGCTCTGCTCGCCGAGCAGCATGACCCACAAACCCTGGCCAGTCGCGGCTACCGCAATGAGCAACTGGACCAGTTGGTGATCGACACGATCCTCGGGACCTAGACGAGTCTTTCACCCTCACAGCACGACACGAACGCACAACTGGATAACCGCTCCTTAACTGCACACGATCACCGCAGGGTCGCCCTGCCGGGAAAGGAATCGCATGTCCAAGCGCACCTTCGGGACCTTCGCCGCGCTAGCGGGCGCAGGCCTCCTCATCGCCGCCTGTGGCGGCAGCAGCGGTGGTGACACCACATCATCCACATCGGGGGCTCCTGCTCCCGAGACGACGGGCAAGGTCGGAGTCATCCTTCCCGACGCTGCTTCGTCCGCTCGGTGGGAGACCGCCGACCGTCCGTTCCTGGAGCAGGCATTCAACGCCGCCGGCGTCGAGTACGACATCCAGAACGCTAACGGTGACAAGGCCAAGTTCGCCACGATCGCCGATCAGATGCTCAACTCCGGAGTTCAGGTGCTCATGCTGGTCAACCTCGACAGCCCGTCGGCTGCCGCGGTCATCTCCAAGGCCAACGACCAGGGCGTCCCGACGATCGACTACGACCGCCTGACCCTGGCCGGCAACGCGAACTACTACGTGTCATTCGACAACGTTGCAGTTGGCACCAAGATCGGTGAGGGTCTCGTGACCTGCATGCAGAACAACGGCAATGACGCCGGCCCTGTCGCTCTGCTGAATGGATCACCCACCGACAACAACGCCACCCTGTTCAAGGAGGGCTACGAGGCTGTCATCGTGGGTGCCGGATACACGATCGCTGCCGACCAGAGTGTTCCCGACTGGGATAACACCAAGGCCGGCACCATCTTCGAGCAGATGTACACCGAAACCGGTGGCGATCTCATCGGTGTAGCCGCAGCGAATGACGGACTCGGTGGCGCGGCCATCGCCGTCCTCGAGCGCAACGGTGTTGCCGGACAGATCCCGGTGACTGGCCAGGATGCGACCGACGAGGGTCTCCAGCGCGTCCTGCTCGGCACGCAGTGCATGACGGTCTACAAGGCCATCAAGGCTGAGGCAGACGCTGCAGCCCAGCTCGCGATCGATCTGCTCAAGGGCAATATCCCCGCGGCGGACGCACTGGCGAACAAGACCGTCGTGGACACCGAGACTGGTGTCGAAGTGAAGTCGGTCCTGCTCGAGCCGATCGCTGTGTTCCCGGAGAACGTCAAGCAGGTCATCGACGATGGCTTCACGACGTACGACCGCGTCTGCGCGACGCCTGCTATCCAGGAGAAGTGCGCGGAGTACGGCATCACGCCGTAACCCTGCGCTCGACTCGATAGCAGTCCCTCTCGAGCGAGATGCACATGAGTTGGGGGTGGGTCGAAAACGGCCCACCCCCAACCCATTCCTGGCACACTGAGGCACCACCCGATCGACAGCGAGGTCCCATGAGCGACGAGTCCCTTCTCTCCCTCCGCGGTGTGAACAAGAGCTTCGGGCCGGTTCACG
Organism: Actinomycetes bacterium; assembly: GCA_965657825.1. Classification (GTDB taxonomy): domain Bacteria; phylum Actinomycetota; class Actinomycetes; order S36-B12; family S36-B12; genus M55B157. The sequence continues at coordinate 53,645 of CBFHQG010000002.1, forward strand.
TGCTCCGCGATGTCAGTCTCGATGTCCGACCCGGTCGCGTGACCGCGCTGGTCGGCGACAACGGCGCCGGTAAGTCGACCCTGATCAAAGGGATCGCGGGCATCTACCCTTTCGATAAGGGCGAGGTGGTCTTCGAGGGCTCACCCGTGCACATCGCCGGGCCCAAACAGGCGAATGAGCTCGGTATCGAGATCGTCTACCAGGATCTCGCGCTGTGCGACAACCTCGACGTCGTCCACAACATGTACCTCGGCCGGGAAATGAAGAGCGGTGTCACCCTAGATGAGACCACGATGGAGAAGAACGCCGCCGAGACCCTGAGCGGGCTGAGCGTCCGCACGCTGAAGTCGCTGCGCCAGCAGGTCTCCAGCCTCTCTGGCGGTCAACGACAAACCGTGGCAATCGCCCGCGCTGTCCTATGGAACTCCAAACTTGTCATCCTCGACGAGCCGACCGCTGCGCTCGGTGTCGCCCAAACCGAGCAGGTGCTCAACCTCGTGCGACGGCTGGCCGACAACGGTCTTGGAGTCATCTTGATCTCGCACAACATGAACGACGTCCAGGCAGTGGCCGATGACATCGCCTGCCTGTACCTCGGCCAGCTAGCAGCTCAGGTAGACAAGGCGCGAGTGAGCGCCCAGCAAGTGGTCGAGCTCATCACCACCGGTCGCTCGGGTGACATCGGGCTTCAGGAGGCGGCACTGGGAGGTGCGGCATGACCGCGCAGGTCACTGAGGTCGATTTGGCGGCAGCCGGAGCCACCGGTGGTGTGGGCCAGGCCGTTCGCGACTATCTCGCGCGTGTGCGCGGCGGCGACATCGGCTCCCTGCCCGCCGTCCTGGGGCTCATCGCACTTGTCGTCCTCTTCGGCGTCCTTGAAGGATCTACCTTCCTGTCGATCTTCAACTTCGCCAATCTGATCAACCAGAGTGCGGCCATCATCGTCTTGGCCATGGGCCTGGTGTTCGTGGTGCTCATCGGTGAAATCGATCTGTCCGCGGGCTTTGCCGCTGGCACAGCGGCCGCCGTTCTTGCCGTCACGCTCACCAACCTCGGCTTGGCCTGGCCGATCGCCCTGCTCGCAGCACTCTTGACCGGAGCCGTCATTGGTCTGGCCATCGGCATGCTCGTCTCGCTCCTGGGAATCCCCAGCTTCGTGGTCACCCTCGCCATGTTCCTTGCGCTTCAGGGCGCGATGCTGTTGATCATCGGCGAGGGTGGGACGATCCCGATTCGTGAAGATGCCCTGCTGGTCATCATGAACGGCAACATGGCTGTGTGGCTGGGCTGGGTGCTGGCAGGAGTAGTCATCGCGGCGTTTGCTTTGGTGAACCTGCTCGCGATCCGTCGCCGTCGCAGTGCGGGGTTACCTGCGGAGTCGTTGAGTGTCTGGGCGATCAAGGTCGTGGGTCTGGCCGTGCTGGTGCTGATGGCGACCTACCTGCTCAACCAGGAGCGGCAACTCGCCACCGCGAACATCGTCATCCAGGGTGTGCCCTGGGTTGTCGTCGTCATCCTGGGCCTTCTCGTTGTGCTCACCTTCATTCTGCAGCGCACCGGATTCGGGCGACACGTCTACGCCGTCGGCGGCAATCGAGAAGCAGCCCGACGGGCGGGTATCAACGTCCGCGGGTTGATGATCACCTGCTTCATCTTCTGCTCCACGCTCGCCGCGATCGCCGGTGTACTTCTCGCCTCTCGTGACAACTCGGTCTCGCCGACCACCGGTGGAGCCCAAACCCTGCTCTTCGCGGTTGGCGCTGCGGTGATCGGCGGAACGAGCCTCTTCGGTGGGCGCGGCAAGGTGCGCGACGCCGTCATCGGTGGGCTCGTAATCGCGGTGATCGCCAACGGTCTGCCGCTCATTACCCAGCAGTCGGGTATCCAGTTCGCGGTCACCGGATTCGTCCTGCTCATCGCAGCGAGCGTCGACGCGATATCCCGGCGCCGAGCGTCGTCGACGGGGCGCTGACCCCCGGTGGCTCCACTCGTCGGCGCGACCCAGGATGAGGTCCGCAGGTCGAACCTGTCTCTCGTCCTCACCCTGCTGCATCGAAGGGGGGCTCTGTCACGCTCGGAGATCACCGCGATCTCCGGATTGAATCGCAGCACCGTAGGGGCACTCGTCGCCGAATTATCGGAGTCCGGATTGGTTCGCGAGAAAGGATCCGTTACTCGTGGAGTCGGACGCCCCTCCCTCCTCGTGGAGCCGATGTCCGCATCGGCGATTGTGCTGACCCTCGATGTGCGAGTCGAGCGGACGGTGGCGGCCGTGGTCGGTCTGGGCGGCGAGGTGTTCGTCCGGCAGGAGAGGCGGTATCGGGAAGCCGTGGGCGATCCGGGGCTCATCCTCGCTGAGATGACCGAGCTCGCCCGCGATGTGCTGGAGCAGGCACCCGAGGGCGCCGCGTGGATCGGAACCGGGATCGGTATCCCCGGGGTAGTCCGATCCGAGGATGGGCTGGTCCGGCAGGCGCCGAATCTCGGCTGGGTCGATGTGCCGCTCGGAGATCTCATCGGGGAGGTACTGGATCCGATGACCGGTGGGCTCTGGGTGCGAAACGACGCCGATCTCGGTGCCGTCGCTGAGCACCTGCGGGGAGCAGCACAGGAGGCGGACGATGTCGTGTTCCTCGCCGGCGACGTCGGTATCGGCGGCGGCGTCATCGTGGATGCTGCCCCGCTCATCGGTGCCGGTGGCTACGGCGGTGAGGTCGGTCACATGCGCGTGAACCCCTCCGGGCGTATCTGCCGCTGCGGAGCTCGAGGATGCTGGGAGACCGAAATCGGAGCGGAAGCTCTCGTCGATGCGGTTCGTCGTGCCACGGGGACCTCGGCGTCGCTGGCCGAGATCCTCTTCGCTGCTCGCGAGGGTGATCCGACATCGATGCAGGTCGTCGCCGGGGTCGCCGACTGGTTGGGTATCGGCCTGGTCAATCTCGTCCACCTGCTCAATCCGCAGGCCGTCGTGCTCGGTGGTCATCTCGCCGAGGTGTACTCGATGGCCCCTGAGCAGGTCGTCGCGCAACTCGATCGTGCGCTGCCCGCAGCGCGTGAGCAGGTACGCGTCATGCCCGCCGTGTTGCGTCGCGACGCCACGCTCATCGGCGGGGCTGAGGTTGCGTTCACGGGCCTGCTCGCTGATCCAGCCGCGGTGACCGCGCAGGCCCGAGGTGTTCGTTCGCTCAGCCTGGACTGACGTGGGCTGCCGCGGGGTTGAGGACCACCGTCACGCCCTCCCGTCCGGCTTGATGAGCGGCTTCGATCACGCGTAGATCGGCGACCGCATCTTGAGCGTCCACTGGCGGTGGTGCACCATCGAGGATCGACGCGGCAACCCCCGCGTAGAACTCCGGCCAGGCCCCGCGCTGGCGTTCCAGAGGTCGAGCGGGGGAGTCGTCGGCCCCGACGTACCAGGCCTGCTCCTCGATCGGCTCCACGCCCCATTCCTCAGCGAGGGGCGACATTCCCGCACGCAGAGCATCCTCCTGTCCGTCGAGTCGGGTGATCTCCAGGCCGCCGCGAGTCCCGAGGAGGCGAAGGCGGGGTTCGGTGAACGCGGTGACAGCGCTCATGATGAGCAGGCTCACACCGCCACCGACATGCCACAGCAGCACCTGGGTGTCGTCATCGCCTCGGACCCCGTCTCGAAGTGTGCGGACGCTGGCCGCGACCCGTTCCACCGGGCCCATCAGCGCGAGGGATTGATCGATCAAATGACTGCCGAGGTCGTACAGCAGGCCGGGCATCTCCTCGGGTCCGCCAGTCTCGCGCCAGCCACCCTTGGCTTGAGGACGCCAGCGGTCGAACCGTGATTCCAGACGGTGGACCCGGCCGAGCAGGCCGTCGTTCATCGCATGTCGGGCAGTGAGGAACTCTGAGTCCCAGCGACGGTTGAAGAACACGTGCAGCGGGCGCCCGTGGGATTCTGCGAGGTCAATCAATCCCTGTGCATCCTGTGCGGTCGCAGCGAGAGGCTTGTCGACCACGACTGCCAAGCCTGCGGACAAGGCTGCCCGCGTTTGCGGGACGTGCGCGGAGTTGGCGGTCGCGATGACCGCGAGGTCGAACTCTTTGGCGTTGCTCCACACCTCGTCAGCGGAGTTATAGATCGCAGCGTTCGGGTGCTCAGTGGACGCCTGGTTTCGCCTTGCCGGATCGGCTGTCACGATCGCGGCGAGTTCCAGGTGTGGATCCGCGTTGATCAGGGGTGCGTGGAAGTACCGACCGGATAAACCGTAACCGAGTAGTGCCACGCGCAGTGGATGCGCGAAGGTATGCAGGGTCAGCCCCAGTAGACGTGCACGAGGCCGCCGGTGGGAATCTCGTTGAACAGGTAGATGGAATCCTGCAGGTCAGCGACGTTCACGCAGCCGTGCGAGCCGCCGCTGGGGTAGTAGCCGGTGGAGGCGAAGGTCGGGGAGTAGTGCACAGCGATATCACCGTTGAAGAACAGGGCGTACGGCATGGGGGCACGCGGCACGTCCGGTCCGTTGATGCCCGAGGTCGCATCGCGCCAGCGGAACCAGACGCGGTAGGTGCCCGTTGGGGTCTCCAGGCCGGGAACACCGAAGCGCACGTCGACAGTTCGGTCGACCTTGCCGTTCTTGATGTAGCGGATCACCTTGGCTGTCTTGTCGATGCACAGCACCTTGGATTCGGTCCGGCAGGTGCGTGGCAGAGCACCGACATCACCTGCGACGTCCTTGATGGTCGTCCAGGTGCGCTTGTCGACCGTGCCGTTCTCCGGCAGGTAGAACTTGTCCTGAGCCTTGCGCACGGCAGCGGTAGTGGAGGAGCCGAGTTTGCCCTCGACCCGCTCCCGCCAGGAGATGTCGTAGCCGAGCCAGGTCAGGCGGTCCTGCAGGATGCGGACGTGGGCGCCCCGGTCGCGTTCCTTCATCGGCAGGGTCAAGGTGGCCTGGCGGGCTGGATTCTCCAGACGATGGGAGTTCTTCTTCGCAGCCTGGGCCGGCGCCGCGATCGCGGGGATCATGGCGAGGGCCAGTGCTGCGGCGGTCATGGCGGAGATCATTCGCCCCCTGGTGAACATAGGCCTCAGTCTACGTCTTCACACCAGCGTGGACTCGTGGTCCGGGGGGGTAGGAATCGGTCACGGATGATCAGCATCCGCGGCCCGGAGCTGTCGGCGGCCAGAGCGGGGGAGAGTTCGTCGATGGAGGCCAGCATCTGGACCGGGATCCCGAATGCGGCACCCAGTGCCGACCAGTCTGGGGTGAGCAGATCCACCCCGCGCTCGGGGTGGCCGAAGACCTGCTGGTCGTAGCGGAGCATCCCGTAGCCACCATCATCGACGATGAGGAGTGTCACCGGTAGTTGCTCTTGGGCCAGCGTCGCTAACTCGCCGAGGGCGAACATCGGGCCGCCATCCCCGCACACCGCGAGGGCGGGGATACCCGCTGCGGCGGGCCCGATTGCCGCGGGAAGGGCGTAGCCGAGCGTTCCCCAGCCGACCGGATACTGAAGGCGTCGCGGGCGCGGCTGGGGTGCATAGCCACCCACCCAGTAGCCCGAGACCGCCATATCGCACACCACCACGCCGTCGTCGGGCCAGTTCTGTATGGCGTCGACCAACGCCATCGGAGTCGCGGTCGCCGGCTCCTCGCGCAGGCGCTGGCGCACCTGCTCGGACATGCTCGGATCCGCCCACGCAGGCCGCGAGGCGGACCCTCGAGCATCGAGTGAATCGAGCACTCCTTCGATGGTGGCGACGAGATCGGCAGCGATGAGGGGATCGAAGTCGAAGGTGCGCGGCAGGGTGGCACCGAGGCCGATCGCGGCGATCCGCGGCGGGATGGGCATCCGCCAGTTGCGGGTGTTCATGCCGTCGGCATCCGAGCCGATGATGAGCAGTAGATCGGCGCCGGCGATCAGATCGGCGACCTCCGGTTCGTGCACCGGCGCGGTGACGATGGCCGGACGATCGGCGAGCAATCCGCGACCGGCGTATGTCGTCACCACGGGAGCCCCCAGCCGGTCGGCCAGCCTGCTGACCGCCTGTTCCCCTGCATGCCCGCACTGCACGACCCCGCCACCGGCCCAGATCGCGATGCGAGGGCTTGCCTCGATCAGGGAAGTCAGGTCGGCCACATCCGCTTCGCTGGGCGCAGGGGGAGCGATGGGGCGAGCAGGTGCGCCGGTAGCGGGTTCACCGGGATCGGCGGAGAGGAGGTCCGAGGGGATGCCGAGGTAGCGCGGAGCGGTCGGGGTCGTCCTCGCAGCCGCGATCGCCCCGTGGATCGCAGCCAGCGCCTCACCGGTGGAGCGGGCCGTCGTCGCAACGGCTCCGTGTTCGGCGAATGCGGCGAACATCGCGGCCTGATCGGTCATCTCATGCAGGATCCCGCGGGGCGCACCCGGTTCACCCGGCCCCGCCTGACGCAGGGCACTGGACACATCGCTGGCGATCACCAGGATCGGCGAGCCGCAGGTGGCAGCCTCGCCGAAGGCCGCGAGGGCATTGGCTGCACCAGGTCCGGTGGTGGTGATCGCCACCCCCAGCCGCCCCGTGGCCCGGGCGTACCCGTCGGCGGCGTAGACCGCTGCCTGCTCGTGGCGGACCCCGATGATCCGCGGATGACCCTCCCGATGTGCTGACCACAGCGGCAGGTTGTGCACCCCGGGCAGGCCGAAGACGACCTCGACCCCGGATTCGGCGAGCGCATCGAGCAGGGCTGCTCCCAGGCTCGATTCGTCGCTCACGGGACATATCCCACCACCCCGCCGCCGGGGATGCCGAGGTGGGAGGATGCCGGCATGACGAACTTCGTGTCCCGCAATCCCGCCCGCTTCGACGAGGTCATCATGGAGGTGCCCCTGGCCACCTCCATCGAGGTGACCGAGGCCTGCCGAGTAGCCAAGGCTGCCCAGCCCGAGTGGGCCTCGATCCCCGCCCCTGCGCGGGGCCGTGTGATCGCCCAGGTCGGTCGATTGGTGGAGGCGAATAAGGAGGCGCTCTCGGCGCTGGTGACACGTGAGATCGGCAAGGTCTACGCCGAAGCCCTCGGTGAAGTGCAGGAGGTCATCGACACCTGTGACTTCTTCCTCGGCGAAGGCCGGCGTCTGTACGGCCAGACCGTGCCCAGTGAGATGCCGGACAAGCAGTTGCTGACCTTCCGGATGCCGGTCGGCACAGCAGCGATCGTCACCGCGGCGAACTTCCCGGCGGCCGTGCCCTCGTGGTACATCGTGCCGGCACTCGTCACCGGCAACACCATCGTGTGGAAGCCCGCCGAGCATGCCGCAGCGATCGCCCTGGCAATGGCGGAGTTGTTCTACGCGGGCGGTGTGCCCCGGGATGTGTTGAAGGTCGTCGTCGCCGATGGTCCGACGACCTTCGATGGGCTTGATGCGGCCATGCAGGCGGGATACGTCAACAAACTCGGCTTCACCGGATCGACCGATGTCGGGCGTCGTCTGGGTGAACTCGCCGGGCGCCACCTGCAGTCGCCATGTCTGGAGCTCGGTGGAAAGAACCCGATGGTCGTCATGCCCGACGCCGACCTCGACCTGGTCATCGAAGGTGCGTTGTTCTCTGGATTCGGCTCCGCCGGCCAGCGGTGTACCTCGCTGGGCACGATGTGGGTGCACCGCGACATCTACGAGGTGGTGCGCGATCGGTTCGTTGCCGCGACGCAGAACGCGATCGTCGGCGACCCCTTCGCCGATGTGCTGTTCGGACCGCTGATCGACGAGAAGTACCTGGTCAATCACGACAAGCACCTCGGGCTCATCGCCGATCACCACACGGTCTACGGCTCCACCGCGGTCGGGCGGATCACATCGTCGCAGCCACGGGCAGGGTTCATCGGTGACCCCGACGGCGGTTGGTTCGCCCATCCGACGATCGTCGAAGGTATCCGTCCGGGTGATGCGCTCTACGACACCGAGACCTTTGGCCCACTGGTCGGTCTCGGAGTCTTCGACACCCTCGACGAGGCCATCGAGTTGAGCAACGGTCACGGCTACGGACTCTCCAGTGCCATCTACTCCTCTGATCCCTACTCGATCTGGAAGTTCCGCCAGGGCATCTCCGCGGGAATGTTGTCGGTGAACAACACGACATCGGGTGCCGAGGCACACCTGCCATTCGGTGGCAACGGCCGCAGTGGGAATGGTTCGCGGCAGAGCGGCGTGTGGGTACTGGATCAGTTCACCCGGTGGCAGTCGATGAACTGGGATTACAGCGGCAAGCTGCAGAAGGCGCAGATGGACCTCATCGAGCTGCCCTGCGATTTGGATTTCCGTCTGTGACACCTGCGCTGCCCGAGCGGGCCGATGTCGTCATCGTCGGCGGCGGGGTGATGGGGGCGTCGACAGCGTTCCACCTCGCTGAGGCCGGTGTCGATTGCCTGCTTGTCGAACGTGGCGACCTCGCGGGCGGGTCGACGTCGAGGGCGGCCGGTGGAGTGCGAGCCAACTTCTCTGATGAGCTCAACATCTCCCTGGGTCTGCGGTCCCTGGAGTTGTTCGAGGCATTCGAGCAGCGCCCGGGTCAGGGAATCGACCTGCATCGCAGTGGTTACCTGTTCGTGCTCACCTCTCCTGAGGAGGTCTCGACCTTCGAACGGACCGTCGCACTGCAGAACTCCCTCGGGGTGGAGTCACGCATGGTCGACGCCGAGGAGGCCGTACGGCTGTCCCCGCTGCTGGATCCCGAGGGTGTCCTCGCGGCCGCCTGGTCGCCGCGCGATGGGCATTGCGCACCGGAATCTGTTGTGCTCGGGTACGCCACCGGTGCACGTCGTCACGGTGCGACCGTTCGGACCGGGGTGGAGGTGACGGGTATCGATTCGGTGGGGGGCGAGATCGCGGCGGTGCACACGACCGCTGGCGTGGTGCGAACCGACTGTGTCGTGGACTGCGCGGGTGCGTGGTCACCGCAGATCGCCGCCTACATCGGGGTGGATCTGCCCGTGACGCCCTACCGCCGGGAGTTGCTCGTCACCGAGCCGATGCCCGAGCCGATCGATATGGCATTCACCATCGAATACGGCACGAGTCTGTACTGGCACCGCGAGGGTCGCGGCATCCTGACCGGCTTCTCCGATAAGGCGAATCCGGCCGGCTTCGATCTCGAGCGCGATCCGGAGTTCCCCGCGAAACTCGCCGAACTCGCCGAGCGCCGCGCGCCTGCGCTGCTCGACCTTGGAGTCCAGACCGGTTGGTCGGGCCTGTATGAGGTGACCCCCGACCACAACGCCCTGCTCGGTGAGGCCCGTGACGTGTCACGGTTCCTCTACGCCACCGGGTTCTCCGGGCACGGGTTCCTGCAGGGGCCGGCCGTGGGGGAGATCCTGCGTGACCTGTACCTCGGCATGGCGCCGTTCGTGGATATCTCCCCCCTCGATGTGCATCGCTTCACCACCGGGGAGTTGCGCCCCGAACTCAACATCGTCTAGCCGACCCTTCGTCTGAGTCACAGTTGTGGTCGTTAACTCACGGAGTTAACGACCACAACTGTGACTCAGACGCGAAGTGGGTGGGGGTTAGGCGCGGGATTCGAACATGCCCAGCAGGGCGGCGACTCCGAGGACCGAACGCGGCGCGTAGGCGACCCGCCACAGGCCCCCGTGATTGGCCCCCTGGATGAACAGGTCGAGTGGGTGATCGAGGACCACGCGAGGATCGGCCGCCGCGTCTGGATTGCGCAGATCATGCACCAGGAGCGCCGCCATCAGCGTCGTCGACGTCGCCGGTTCGAATACCTCCACGCCGAAGCGTCCCGCACCGGCGTAGGCCGCGGCCAGCGCGCGATTCTTCACCACCGAGGCTGTACGGGTCGCCGGCGCGATGTTCAGCGACACCCGATGACCCGCCTCCCGCAGCATCGTCGCCCGCCAGCGCTGGAACCGCTTGGCGAGCGCATAGTTGGGACCCTGCTGGGGCACGAGGCTGTCGTTGACCCCCACCTGGCGACCACTGGTCATCGTCACCACATCGGGGTAGTTCGGAGCGAACTGCCGCGCCAGGCGGAGGGGGGCCTGGAACACTCGTCCGGCACCGCGCTGCGCCCAGCGCGCCCGGGATTCCTCCACCGCCTCGAGGGGCACCATGAATACATCGGTGGGTGTGGCGAGGTAGGCCAGGGTCGAGCCGGGGAACCGCTCGGCGATATCGGTCATGATCGCGTCGGTGGCCAGCGATAGTCGCACATGGGTCGCCCCATCCGCGTATGTGTAATTTCCCACCACCATGGGTCGACCGATGCGGGCGAGCCACGTGCGCACCTGGGGGGCGCGGCCGAGCAGATCGGCCCCGGCCAACGCGGCGAGTGTCGCATCATCGTCCTCGCCGACCACGGCCCCATCGCGAAATGCCTCCGGCAGCGTGCCCCGCTCGATGGGCAGGTGCAAGGTTCCGGCTGTCGCTCGCGCGGTGTTGATCAGGTGCTGCCACACCGCCGGGCGCGGCAGGTCGACCGCGTGCACACGAGCGCCCCAGCGCAGGAGAGAACGGGTCGGACCCATCTCAGCCCCGGCGCCGAGCACGGCCACATCGATGTCGGAGAGATCCAGCCAGTCGGGGTTATCCAGCACCATCTCGACGGCTGCGGCGAAACTCGGCTCGGCGATCCCGGTGTCGATCCAGGCGTGCAACTGCCGACGCAGGTCATCGCCGAACAGTCGTCGACCGCGGTAGGGCACTGACAGGTCGCGCTCGCGCATCGCCGTGCCGCGCACGGTGAGGGTGTCGTATCCGGGCTCGGTGTCGTGAGCGAACGCCTCGGCGATGCTCGTCATCCCCTCGGCACGGGAGTACCCGGCGTGAGCGATCAGCGATTCCGCGCCGGCCGCTGACATCTGCGCAGCACCCGTGGGATCCGCCGCCGCCGAGGTCAGGAGCGCTCGGAATGCCTCGACGTAGTCGCGGTGCCAGCGGGGCAGGCCGGCGATCCAATCGGCCAGGACCGGATCGTGGACCCGCGCGGCGTCGGCGACGACAGCCTGGCCGATGCGGGTCGAACTCACGCGGCCATCCGGTCCCGGTCGCAGCACGACACCGTGCTGGGCTGCAGAGGAGGTGGGGGCGCTCATCGTGCGGCTCAGATTACCCCGGATGAATCATTCGATGGCAGGTCGGTCAACGGGAACGCTCGGCGATGTAGACACCGGTCAGGACGACGAGGCCGCCGATGATCTGGAGGGGCGTGAGGATCTCACTGAGCGCGACCCACGCCACGATCGAAGCGAGGACCGGCTCGATCATCCCGATGGTCGAGGCTTGGGCCGAGGTGAGGTGGTGCAGCGAGGCGACGACGAGCCAGAACGGGGCGACGGTGCCGAGGATCACCATCCAGGCCACGAGCATCGACACCGGTACCTGCGGACCATCGACGCCGAGTGGCTGGCCGGAGCCACCCAGTTGCTCCCACGGATAGGACCACCACGGTTGGACGATCGCGAAGAACAGGGCCGCAGCGCCGAACCCCCACATGGTCAAGGAGATGGTGTCGCGGCCATTGGGGCGATGGACCTGGTGCTCGGCGAGGATGTAGTAGTTGGCCAGGGCCGCGGCGGCCCCGAACGCCGCGGCGACCCCGAGCACATCGAGGGAGAAGCCCTGCCACACCTGGGCGATGAGGACGAGACCAGCGAGTGCGAGCGCCAAACCCACCCACACCGTTGGCCGGACAGCCTCGCGTCGGCCGAACCGGAACCACAGGGCGACCATGATCGGCGCGGTGAACTCGATGATGAGAGCGACACCGACGGCGAGTCGCTCGATAGCGAGGAAGAACAGCCACTGGGTCATCGCGATGCCGAGGACGCCGAAGGCGAGCAGGAGCGCGATCTCATCCTTCCGGATACGCAACGCCGACCGGCGGGTGATCGCGACGATCACCAGCATGATCAAGAACGCCGCGGTGACACGGAGTTCGGTCAATCGAGCGGCGGAGATCCCGGTGACGAGGATCGACTTGCTGACGGTGCCGTTGATGGCGAAGAGCAATGCGGCGATGGCGTAGACGGAGTAGCCGAGGGGCTGCCGGCGGTGCTTGGCGGTGGGGATGCCGGGGAGCGGTTCGGCGAGCTCGGTCACCGTGCGAGAGCCGCTTCGTACACGCCCACCGTCTGAGTGGCGATGGCCTGCCAGCCGAAATGGGCGATGGCGCGAGCGCGGCCGGCCACTCCCATCGCGTGGGCCCGATGCGGATCGGCGACGAGGTCGTTCACTGCGTCGGCGAACGCATGCTCGAAGGCGCGGGGCTCGGCCGGGTCGTAGGGGACGAGTAGCCCGGTCACGCCGTCGGCCACGACCTCGGGGATCCCGCCGACCGCACTGGCGACGACGGCGGTCTCGCAGGCCATCGCCTCGAGGTTGACGATGCCCAGCGGCTCGTAGACCGACGGGCAGGCGAAGACTCTCGCGTGGGTGAGCAGCCCGATCACCGACTCTCGATCGAGGTGTTCTTCGATCCACACCACCGCATCAGCCCCCCGTCGTTCGCGCAGGCGGCTGACGGCGTCGTGAGTCTCGATCCCGATCTCGGGAGTGTCCGGTGAACTCGCGCACAGCACGAGGGTGACGTCATCGGCGAAGCGCTCAGCAGCGGCGATGAGGTGAGCGATCCCCTTCTGGCGGGTGATCCTCCCCACGAAGACGACGTAGGGGCGCTCGGGGTCGATGCCGTAGCGCCCGAGGACCTCGGTGTCCGGATCGGGTCGGTACAGATCGGTGTCGATGCCGTTGTGCACGACGTGCACGCGATCGGCAGGGACCTGCGGGTAGCACTCCAGCACATCCCGCCGCATACCCTCGCTGACCGCGATGATCGCCTGAGCATTCAGATACGAGGTCTGCTCGACCCAGGAGGAGACGCGGTACCCACCACCTAGTTGCTCGGCCTTCCATGGCCGCATCGGTTCCAGGGAGTGCGCGGTGATCACATGGGGGACCCCATGGAGCAGGCCACCGACGTGCCCGGCGAGGTTGGTGTACCAGGTGTGGGAGTGCAGCAGATCGGCATCCGCGGTGTCGCGGACCATGCGCAGATCCACCCCGAGGGTCGCCAGAGCGGCGTTCGCCTCAATGAGGTCGTCGGGCACGGCGTGGGCGTGCGCGTCGATCCGTGATTCACCGAAGCACTCGACCTGGACGTCGACGAGTGCCGCCAGGGCCTCGGCCAGGTGCGTGATGTGGACACCCGCTCCGCCGTAGACATCGGGCGGCCATTCGCGGGTGAGGAGGGCGACCTTCACCAGGTCAATCCCGTCTTCACCGGATCGTCTCCATGCGCTCACTGTAGGGCCTGACGCGGTGGCTCTCGGAGGACTACCCTGGCCAGTATGCAGACCGGGCCGAGGGTGCTCGCCATCGTCCTCGCCGGTGGCGCAGGCAAGCGACTCCTCCCGCTCACAGCCGACCGGGCGAAGCCGGCCGTTCCCTTCGGAGGGGCGTACCGCCTGATCGATTTCGTACTCTCGAATCTGATCAATGCAGGGCTGCGTCGAGTGTGCGTGCTGACCCAGTACAAGTCCCATTCGCTCGACCGTCACATCACCACCACCTGGCGGATGCCGACCCTGCTCGGCGACTACGTCACCCCTGTGCCTGCGCAGCAACGACTCGGTCCTCGATGGTTCACCGGCAGTGCCGACGCGATCTTCCAGAGTCTGAACCTCATCAATGATGAGGCGCCCGACTACGTCGCGGTCTTCGGGGCCGATCACGTCTACCGCATGGACCCGATGCAGATGATCGTCGACCACATCGACGCCGGTGCCGGGGTGAGCGTTGCGGGAATCCGTCAGCCGCGCTCGCTGGCCCACCAGTTCGGGGTCATCGAAACGGCCGAGGACGGCCTGCGTATCTCACGATTCTTAGAGAAGCCGGCCGATCCCCCCGGCATCGTCGGCGATGAGGACCACTCCTACGTCTCGATGGGTAACTACCTGTTCGACACCGAGGTGCTGGTCGAGGCACTGCGGGCGGACGCTGCCGACGAGGGCTCGGTGCACGACATGGGCGGCAACATCATTCCGGCCCTCGTCGACGCGGGGCAGGCGATCGTCTACGACTTCGACCGGAACGAGGTGCCCGGTAGCACCGAGCGAGACCGAGGCTACTGGCGCGATGTGGGGACCTTGGATGCCTACCACGATGCGCACATGGATCTGGTGTCCGTGCATCCGATATTCAATCTGTACAACCGAGGCTGGCCCATCCTCACCCACCTGCCTCCATACCCCCCGGCGAAGTTCGTCGAGGGCGGCAACGCTCATGAGTCGATGGTGGGTGCCGGTTCCATCGTGTCGGGTGCGCACGTACGCAACTCGGTGGTGAGCTTCGATGTGCAGATCGCCGGCGGGGCCTATGTGGAGTCGTCGGTGGTGATGCCCGGTGTGCGGATCGGGCGCAACGCGGTCGTGCGTCGAGCGATCCTGGATAAGAACGTCGTCGTCCCCGATGGGGCTCAGATCGGCGTCGATCTCGACGCGGATCGCGAGCGTTACACGATCAGCGATGGGGGAATCGTGGTCCTCGGCAAGGGCATCGTGGCTGCGCGATGAGCGTGCGGGGGGTCGCTGTCGTCACGGGAGCCGGGCGAGGTCTCGGCGAGGTCATCGCGTCGCGGTTGCGCGGGGTGGGCTACGAGGTGATCGCCACCGACATCACCGGTGCTGATCGCACTCTCGATGTGACCGATGCTGCAGCCTGCCGAGCATTGGCCAGCGAGGTGCAACCGGATGTGTGGGTCAACAATGCCGGCATCCTCGGCCAGGGGAGCGCAGCGGATAGTGACGATGAGGCCGTGGCGCGGGTCGTCGCGGTCAATCTCCTCGGGGTGATGAACGGTACTCGTGCAGCGGTGTCGGTGATGCGTCAGCGCGACGGTGGCCGCGGGCGCGGGCGGGTGGTGAACATCGGCTCGCTCGCCTCGTGGGTGCCCGTCCCGGGCGAGGCTGTCTATGCGGCGACGAAGGCCGGCGTGCTGTCCTTCACCCTCGGGCTCGACGGTGATCTCACGGCGGCCGGTGTGACGGGGATTCGATTCAGTGTGGTCTGTCCCGACGGGATGCTCACGCCGATGATCACCGAGGTGATCGATGATCCGGCGGTCGCCTTGACGTTCACCGGCCTGCGGCTGACCACACCGGAGGAGGTCGCCGATTCAGTCGTCTCCGTGCTCGGTCGGCATCGGCGTATCGTGAGCGTGCCGCACTGGCGGGGGGCCCAGGTGCGAGTCTTCGGTGCGATTCCCGATGTTGTCCTACGTGCTGCGCCAGTGTTCAGGCGTCTGGGTCGCGCTCAGCAGGACCGGGTTCGTCGAGGGCGCTGAGCTGCTCGAGACCATCGAACTCAGGCAGCATGAGGCCCGACAGGTCCGAGGAGGAATACAACAGCGCGTGATCGCGAGCCTCCTCGCGGGCGGTGGCGACCTTCTGGCGTGCGGTACCGACCCAGCCGCATGAGCAGGTCGGGATCAAGAAGGCCGCCCGTCGTTCCAGGTGCACCTCGTGCATCGGTCGAGGTGCGTCATCTATCCAGGGCTCGTGATCGGGCTGCACACGACAAGGCTAGAACCCAACGGGTGTGAAACCGGCGATGTCCCAGGTGAATCCTCGGTGAACGAGCCCGCACCTGCGTGTTCGAGCACGTGCTCCTAGGCTGGCGGCATGACATGCGATGTGCAGAAGATCGATACGGGTAATCGCTGGGTCGTGTCGCGTTCGGTCGTCATCGATGCGCCGGCTTCGGCGATCTTCGATGTCGTCGCCGATCCCTATCAGCACGCGGCCTTCGACGGCTCGGGGACGGTGCAGAAGGCGATAACGGGCCCGAAGCGACTCGCACTCGGGGATACCTTCCGCATGGATATGCGCATGAAGGCGCCGTATCGGATGGGCAACACCGTCAAGGAATTCGAGGAGAACCGGCGCATCGCCTGGGCGCATATCGGGGGGCACCGTTGGCGCTACGAGCTGGAGCCCATCGATGACACGCGCACCCGGGTGACCGAGACCTTCGATGCGACGACCGCACGGTCGACCCTGCTGTTGAAGGTGATGCGAGCCGATGCGATGAATGCCAAGGCTATCGATGCGACGCTGTGCCGTCTGAAGGACTATGTGGAGGCGAAGACCCCATGAGCAGCATCACGACCACGACGTACCAGGTCAAGGGGATGACCTGTGAGCACTGCGTCCAGGCCGTCACCGGCGAACTCGATCAACTGCCCGAGGTCCAGTCAGTCGATGTCGATCTGGAGTCGGGTGCGGTCACGGTCACCAGCGAGGGTCCGCTGGCAGTGTCGGTCGTGCGAGACGCGGTCGAAGAAGCAGGTTACGAGTTGGCGTAGCCGCTCGGCCCTCGACCGATCAGCCGAAGCGCCCGGAGACGTAGTTCTCCGTACGCTCGTCGTCGGGCTTGGAGAAGATCTTGGTTGTCACGTCGTACTCCACCAGCACGCCGGTGCGCG
>CBFHQG010000002.1:70098-70437 GCA_965657825.1 Actinomycetes bacterium
CTGCTGCATGTTGTGGGTCACGATCACGATCGTGTAGGTCTTCTTCAATTCGACCATCAGATCCTCGATGCGACCGGTCGACACCGGGTCGAGTGCCGAGCACGGCTCATCCATGAGGATCACGTCCGGCTGAACGGCGATCGCTCGGGCGATGCACAGGCGCTGCTGCTGACCTCCGGACATACCGTAGGCGTTGTCCTTGAGGCGATCCTTGACCTCATCCCACCGGGCAGCTCCCCGAAGGGCCTCTTCGACCACATCGTCGAGTTTGCCCTTGCGGCCTTGCAGACGGGGCCCGAAGGCGACGTTGTCGTAGATGGACTTGGGGAACGGGTTGGG
>CBFHQG010000003.1:0-66901 GCA_965657825.1 Actinomycetes bacterium
TCGCCGAGTTAGCGACCACAACCGTGACTCAGACGGGTGGGGGTTACCGGCGGAGGGCGGCTCGGACGCCGGCGACCAGCCAATCGGCGTGGGCCTTCTGCCCCGCGCGGGTCTGCATGAAGGCCGCCTCGCTGGCATTGCGCATATTGCCCACCTCGACCAGGACGGCCGGCACATCGGAGAAGTTCAACGTCGAGATGTCGTTCCAGACCAGCATCTGCCCGGAGATGTAGGTGGAGGGCGTCGCTCCCGCGGCGGACATCCCCTCGATGACCCGACGGCCGTATCGCTGGGATTTCGTCGCGATGTCGTCGGTCCACCCGGGGAGGTAGGCCGGCACGATGACGAAGAATCCCCGCCCGGCCGCAGGAGCCCCATCGGCGTGGACGCTGAGCAGCAGATCAGCCCCGACCTTCTCGCCGAACATCCCGCGATCCCACACGCAGGGGCCCCACTTGTCATAGGAGTTGGATGTGCGAGTCATCCGCACCTTCGCCCCCAACCGCTTCAACCGGTTCTTCGTGTAGCGGCTGACCCGCCACACGAAGGTCGCCTCAGGGTACCCGTCGTTGGTCGCGGTCCCAGACGTGTTGCAGCCCTTGGTGATCGTGCCGTTGAAACGTGTCTGGGCCATCTGGCTGCGGAAGGCCGGGTTGGAGTTGCCGAGCTGGTGCCCGGGATCCAAGGCGATGACCACACCCGCGAGCGGCTTGTCCGCCCGGACGTTCCCGCCTAAGGCGCCGGCGGTAGACACCGAGCCCTGCTCGAGGCCCGTCGTGGAGGGCGCTGGATCGGCTCCCGCCACCGGTGCGAGGACGAGTCCGGCAACCAGGGCTGGGGCGAGGAGGAGCACAGACGCGGCCGCGACGCTGCGGTGTCGGGCTGCGCGCATCGGTCCTCCCTGCGATCGGCGCGGATTCGGCCGGAATCACCCCGCTCCGCCCCTACAGACTAAGCAGCATCCGTCGATTTCCCAAAGTGTTCGGCTTGACCCGCTCCAGATCGAGGAACTCCGCCACACCCTCGTCGTAGCTTTGCAGCAGCTGCTGGAACACCTCGTGGGTCACCGGGGTGCTGTCGATCTCGACGAATCCGTGTCGGGTGAAGAAGTCGACCTCGAAGGTCAGGCAGAACACTCGTTTCACACCGAGGGCCCTCGCACGCTCGATCAGTGTGGTGAGCATCGCCGAGCCGACCCCGTGCCCCTGCAGGTCCGGCAGCACTGCGAGGCTGCGTACCTCGGCGAGGTCCTCCCACATCACGTGCAGTGCACCGCACCCGACGATCCGTCCGTCCTGCTCGGCGATGACGAATTCCTGCACTGACTCGAAGAGCGTCACCTGGGCCTTGGCGAGCAAACGGCCGTCGTCGGTGTAACTGCGGATCAGTTCGCGGATCGCCACGACATCTGTCGTTCGTGCAGGGCGCACCACGACCGCATGATCGTTCATCGCGCTCACTGTGCCACCGGCTTCACCAGCGGGAACAGCACGGTTTCGCGGATGCCCAAGCCGGTCAGGGACATCAGGAGTCGGTCGATACCGAGGCCGACACCACCGGTTGGTGGCATGCCGGTCTCCAGCGCCCGCAGGAAGTCCTCGTCGATCGGCATCGCCTCGACATCACCGCGGGCCGCCAGCCTGGCCTGCTCGGTCAGTCGCTCGCGCTGAACGAGCGGGTCGACCAATTCGGAGTATCCGGTCGCCTGCTCGTATCCGTTGACATACAGGTCCCATTTCTCCACGACTCCCTCCCGCTCGCGGTGAGCCCGCACCAGAGGCGAGGTGTCGACAGGGTAGTCGAACACGAAGGTCGGGCCCGTGAAGGTCGAGATGACGTGGTGCTCGAAGAGTTCCTCGACGTACTTACCGGCGACCCACGTCGGGGCAGGTTCGATTCCTGCTGCGGCGCTGAGACTTCGCAGCTCCTCGATGGGTGTCTGCGGGGTTATCGAACGCCCGACGGCCTCAGACAGCGCCGTGTACAGGTCGATCTCCGACCACTCCCCGGACAGGTCCTGGCGTGAGCCGTCGGCATGCGTGACGACCATGTCGGGGCTGATCTGGGCAGCCGCCTCCTGGATGAGTTCGCGCGTGGTCCGCGCCATGTCGCGGTAGTCGGCATACGCGCAGTAGAACTCCAGCATCGCGAACTCCGGTGAGTGCGAGGAGTCAGCACCTTCATTTCGGAAGTTGCGATTGATCTCGAAGACCCGTTCGAGTCCGCCGACCACCGCGCGCTTGAGGAACAGCTCCGGCGCGATCCGCAGGAACAGGTCGATGTCGAAGGCGTGGGAGTGCGTGATGAACGGCCGCGCCGTCGCACCACCGTGCAGCGTCTGCAGCATCGGCGTCTCGATCTCCAGATAGCCGCGGCTGCTCAGGCTCTCGCGCAGGCTCGCCACCGTCTGCACGCGCAGGCGTGCCATCTCACGAGCCTCAGGCCGCACGATGAGGTCCACGTAGCGCTGGCGAACCCGAGCCTCCTCACTCATCGGCTTATGCGCCACGGGCAGGGGTCGCAGGGATTTCGCGGCCATCCGCCACTCATCTGCCATGACCGACAGTTCACCTCGCTTGGAGGTGATGACCTCCCCCCGCACGAAGACGTGGTCTCCCAGATCGACCAGGGCCTTCCAGTCAGCGAGCGCATCCTCGCCTACGGAGGCAAGCGACAGCATGGCCTGGAGTTCGGTGCCGTCGCCGGCTCGCAAGGTCGCGAAGCACAGCTTGCCGGTGTTGCGGATGAAGATGACCCGACCGGTGACACCAACGACGTCCCCGGTGGTGGTGTCGACGGGAAGGTCGGGATGGCGGGCTCGCACGGCGGCGAGGGTGTCGGTGACCGGCAGGCTCACCGGATAGGGGTCGTGACCCATCGCCGCGAGCCGGTCGCGCTTCTCGCGACGGATCCGCATCTGCTCGGGGAGGTCATCCTCGGCATCGGGTGCGGGCGATTGATCAGTCACGGTCGGTAAGCGTATCGGCCCCCGATCGCTCAGCGAGGTCCCGCAGCACCGCCGCGGTCCCTTCCGGGTCAGTGAGCATGAGGTCGTGGCCGGTGGCGATCCTGCGATGGGCCCATCCTGTGGAGTCAGCCCGATGAATGCTGTGGGCGAGGGAGGCCAGTGGCGGATCGGTGTGCTCGAGGTACACCCGCGGCAACGCGGCGAGTGGTTGCGGATCGAAGGTCACCCGATCGGTTGCACAGCGCAGCGGGAAGTCAGTCAGTCTCGTGCCGATGAACTCCCGCAAGCTTGGATCGGTGACGGCCCACTGGTCGAGGAATGCCGGCGAAGTGGGGATGCGCCATCCGTCACCGGCTTCGGCGAGTTCGAGATACCGGGCAGCCATGGCGGCAGGTTCGACATCGAGGAGGCATTCCCCGGGCTCGATTAGGAACGCCCCGGCTGCAACAACGGTGCGCAGTCGACCGGTGAGACGCTGGGCCACGGGACCGGCGAGCACCCCCGCATAGGAATGCAGAACCAGAACGACGTCGGTCAATCCATGTGATTCGACGACGCTGACCACATCGTCGACATGCGTGGAGACTCCGACCTCGGGGGTGAGCAGATCGGCTCGGTCGCCCTGTCCGGTCAGCGTGGGTGCGTAGGTGCGATGTCCTGCCTCGCGCAGAAGTGGTTCGACATCCCGCCAGCACCAGCCACCATGCATGGCTCCATGGATCAGTACGAACGTGGCCACCGTCGAGTTCCGTTTCGCGCCATTCAGGAGTTCTTAGCGAACACCAGGCTCAAGCCGCACAGGGTGAGGTCAGGATCGTGGTGGGTGATCGTCTCGGATTCCGCGATCACCACCGGTGCGAGTCCACCGGTGGCGACGACAGCGGTGACCTCCCCGAGTTCGGCGGTGATCTTGCGCACGAGCCCATCGACCTGGCCGGCGAACCCGTACACCGCACCGGCCTGCAGCGCCTCGACGGTGTTCTTGCCGATCACCGAACGGGGCCGGACGAGTTCGACCTTGCGAAGCTGTGCGGCCCGGGTCGCGAGCGCCTCGATGGAGATCTCGATACCGGGTGCTAGCGCACCACCGAGGAACTCCCCCTTCGCGCTCACCACATCGAGATTCGTCGAGGTGCCGAAATCGACCACGATGCACGGACCGCCGTATCGGTGGTGGGCGGCGATCGTATTGACGATGCGGTCGGCTCCTACCTCCTTGGGATTGTCGGTCAGCACCGGAACCCCGGTCTTGGTACCCGGCTCGACGATGACCGTCGGTGTATCGGAGTAGTAGGTGTCCAGCATGGTGCGCATCTCATGGAGCACCGCGGGCACCGTCGAACACAGGGCGATGCCGGTGACCGCTGGTGAATCGGCGAGGAGACCGCGCAGCGTCAGTGCCATCTCATCCGCGGTCGCGCGGGTGTCGGTCTTGATCCGCCACGAGTGGGTGAGTTCGTCATCGGAGTTGTACAGGCCGAGAACCGTGTTGGTGTTGCCGACATCGATGGCGAGCAGGCTCATGGCAGTTCCTCCAGATCAGCACCGATATCGAGCACGGGCGCCGAATGAGTCAGGGCACCCACGGCAAGGTAGTCCACCCCGGTCTCCGCGACCACGGCGGCTGACTCCAGCGTCAAACCCCCGGAGGCCTCCAATCGTGCTCGCCCCGCGGTGATCGTGACTGCTTCACGCATCTGCTCGGGGGTGAAGTTGTCCAACAGCACGAGATCGGCACCGGCGTCGAGCACCTCGGCGAGTTGATCGAGGGAGTCGACCTCGACCTCGATATCGATGCCGGGGAAGGCTTCGCGCACCGCGGCGAAGGCAGGCGCCACCCCACCGGCTGCGACGACGTGGTTGTCCTTCACCAAGGCGGCATCCGACAGGGACATGCGATGGTTCATCCCGCCACCGCAGCGCACCGCGTACTTCTCCAGTGCTCGCAGGCCGGGGGTGGTCTTGCGGGTGTCGCGGATTCGCGCTGATGTGCCGTCTACGGCCACCACCCATCGATGGGTCAGGGTGGCGATGCCCGATAGATGGCAGAGCAGGTTCAGCGCGGTGCGTTCGGCCAGCAGCAGATCGCGTGTGGGGCCGGTGATCTGGAGCAGTGCGTCACCCGGCATCACCACATCCCCGTCGTTCATGGCCAGGTCGATCTCGACGCGGCCCTTTGCTGCTTCGGCGAACACCAGACCGGCCACCGGGATGCCCGCGGCAACTCCGCCGGCCCGGGCCACGAGGTGCATTCGGGAGCGCTGTCTGCGCGGCACGGTGGCCTCGCTGGTCACGTCGACACCACCGGCCAGATCCTCGGCGAGGGCATCGCGCACGAGTTCGCGCACCGCATCGGGATCGACTCCCGCCTCGCGCAGCAGGCCCTCGATTCGTGCCTGGTCGGCGCCCTGGCGCTCCGGCTCCATGGCGGTCACCGTCTCACGCCGTGTGCTCACCTGTCCGTGAGGGGTGACTCGACTCACCAGGCGCATCCGCCACCTGATGTCATCCCGCTCGGGGAAGTCCTCGCGCCAGTGCGAGCCCCGGGTTTCCTGCCGCGCGTGGGCATGGGCCACGAGCAGTCGTGCGACCTCGACGAGATTGGTGGTCTCCCAGTCCTCCGTACAGGGTCGACCGCCATCTGCACGCGCGATCGCCGAGAGGCTCTCGGAGGCGCGAGTGAGGGACTCTGCGTTACGCAGGACACCAGCGTCGACACTCATCACCTGCTGTACCTCGTGGCGGCGCGAATGCGGCACGAGGGAGACGACCTGCGTATCGGGCACGACGGGTCGAGCTTCGCGACGCTCGGCGGCCAGTACGGCACCGATGCGGGTGGCGAACACCAGGCCCTCGAGAAGGGAGTTGGAGGCCAGCCGGTTCGCACCGTGCACACCGGTGCACGCGACCTCGCCGCAGGCGTAGAGGCCGGGGATACCGGTCCGGCCCTCGCGATCGGTGCGCACCCCCCCGGACACATAGTGCGAGGCTGGGGAGACCGGGATCATCTCGGTCACCGGGTCGACATCGTGCTCGAGGCAGGAGGCGTAGATTGTCGGGAATCGCTCACGCCACTTGCGCTCACCGAAGGAGCGAGCATCCAGCCAGACATGCGGTTGGCCTGTCGCGAGCATCCGGCGCATGATCGCGCGCGACACGACATCGCGTGGAGCCAGATCGGCGAGCGGGTGCTCACCGATCATGAAGTGTCCACCTTCGGCATCGCGCAGGATCGCCCCCTCGCCGCGCACAGCCTCACTGATCAACGGCTGCTGGCCCAGCGCCGTCGGGCCCAGCCACAGCACCGTGGGATGGAACTGCACGAACTCCACATCGGCGATCTCCGCCCCCGCTCGGATCGCCATCGCCAGACCATCACCCGTCGCTACCGATGGATTCGTGGTCTGCGAGTACACCTGCCCGAAGCCACCGGTCGCCAGCACGATCATCGGTGCGAGTGCCGCTCCGACCCCATCTCGCTGGCCCTGGCCCATGACATGCAAGGTGACGCCCTGCACTCCACCATCGGAATCCCGCAGCAGATCCAACGCGAGAGCGCCCTCGATCAACTCGATGCCCGGATCAGCGAGGATGGCCGCGACCAGCGCACGACTGATCTCCGCACCCGTCGCGTCTCCGCCAGCATGGGTGATGCGATCCCGCAAATGGCCACCCTCGCGGGTCAGCTTCAATTCCCCCGCATCATCGACGTCGAAGTGCGCGCCGAGGTCGATCAGGTGTCGGACAGCCGCTGGTCCCTCCGTGACAAGCGCCCGCACCGCGTCCACATCGCACAGGCCTGCACCGGCGACGAGGGTGTCGTGCAGATGCTCCTCCGGGGTGTCATCGTCGGCGAGTGCTGCAGCGATACCACCCTGCGCCCATCGCGTCGATCCTTCATCGACCCGGCCTTTCGTCACGATGAGCACGCGCAGCCCCGCACGCCTCGCGTCGAGGGCCGCTGTCAGCCCGGCTATCCCCGAGCCGATCACGATGACGTCCGCACTGACCTCCCAGGTGGGGTCAGCGGCCTGGAGCCTGCTCACGACGGACCCGCCAACTCGAGGGCGATGTTGTCGATCAACCGAGTCCCGGCGATCGGCACGGCCAGGAGCAGTCGCGCCGCACCTGTTTCGGGCGCGGGACCGAGATCGGGATCGGTGACGACGACATAGTCGGGGACTAGTCCGGCGGCGGTGAGCACATCGCGGGTCGCTCGCTCGACGGCACCGGCTCCCTCCCCCGCCGACGCGACACCGGCGTGCAGCGCCTCGGGAATCCGGGCCGCCGAGGCTCGCGAGTCGGCATCGAGGTACCGGTTGCGGCTGCTCATCGCCAGCCCATCGGGCTCGCGCACGGTCTGGACCCCCTCGATGACAACCGGCCAATCCAGTGCCCGCACCATCGCCTGGATCAAGACCAGCTGCTGGTAGTCCTTCTCTCCGAATAGTGCGAAATCCGGGGCGGTGACGTGCAGCAACTTGGCGACGACGGTGAGCATGCCGGCGAAGTGTCCGGGGCGCACAGCGCCCTCGAGAATGTCTCCGATCGGCCCGGGTTGAATCGAGATGCCCGATGCAGCTGGATTGTCGGGGTAGACCTCGTCGACACTCGGGGCGTATACGACATCGACTCCCCGGGCTCGACAGATTGCGATGTCATGGTCGAGGTCGCGGGGGTAACGCTGGAAGTCCTCCCCGGCACCGAACTGCCGCGGGTTGACGAAATCAGTGACGATCACGCGCCCGTCAGCCCCAACACGTCGACGAGCCACATCCATCAGGTGTGCGTGCCCCTCATGCAGCGCACCCATCGTCATGACCACTGCCGTGGGGGATGGCATATCGAGGGCGGAGAGTTCCGCGCGGGTGGTGACGACGTGGGTCACGGCAGTGCCTCCCCGTCACCGGCGGCGCTGACTCCTGCTGAATCGAGGACTGCGAGGAGGCGCTCGAGCTGATCGGAGTCCACGGTGCCTGCTTCGTGCGCGCGGTGCGCGGTACTGCGGGCCAGCGCCCGATAGGTCGCGGCGATCGCAGGAGCGACCTCACCGAGATCATCGAGGTGCTCGGCGAGCGTGCCGGCGTCTCCTCGCGCGATCGGACCGGTGAGTGCAGCATCACCTTCACGCAGGGCGTTGTCCAACGCCGCCCGGAGGAGCGGGGCGACGAGACGCTGAGGCTCGTTCACCCCGGCCAAGCCCAGCAGTTCGCGCGTTTGCGCGACGAGGGTGACCAGATGATTCGCCCCGTGCGCTAGGGCTGCGTGGTAGATCAGTCGCGATTCCTCTGTCACCACGATGGGCTCGCCACCCATCTCGATGACCAGTGCCTCGGCGACCGGCAACGCCTGCGCCGGTGCGGTCACCGCAAAGGGGCAGTCCTCCAGCCGGCTGAGATCCAAACTCGTCCCGGTGAACGTCATCGCCGGGTGCAGAGCGAGCGGAATCGCTCCTGCCTGGGTCGCGGTTTGCAGCACACCGATGCCGTATCGACCCGCAGTGTGGGCGACGTACTGCCCCGCGTGAAACGCCCCGGAGACCTGTTCGACGACCTCGGCCAGTGCGTCATCGCTGACGGTGATCAGGAGCAGGTCGCAGTCGGCTGCGATGTCGTCGCGTGAGCGGATCGGAACACCGGGAAGGAGCGCCTCGGCCCGCACCCGCGACAGATCCGTCCGCGCACTGACCCCGATGATGTGGTGGCCGACACGACGCAGCGCCGCACCGAGCACGGCACCCACCCGGCCGGATCCGATGACACCCACCCGCAGGCGCGGCGGCACAGCGGTCACCATTCGCCCAAGGGTAGACGTCCGGCTCGAACTCGCTGAGTTCAGGCGCTCACTCCACGCGGATCATCGATCGAGGTGGCAGACATCGGTGTCGTCCTCCTCCGAAAACTCGACCGTGAGCCAATACACGCCACTCGAGCGGTTGAGGATGCGTGCGCGCTGGGTGTGTCGCTGTAATTGCTCGGCGTACCGTCGGGGATCGGTTTCGGCGAGTGCAGGCTCAGGGATCGACATCTCCGGCAGGAGTTCGTCGAGCCACTCGGACTGGCTGCGCACACATCCGGCAGGCTGAGTGGCCGCGGCACACGCATCCAACGCCACGTGCGCGGTGATATTCATCGAACCGTCGGGGATGGGCCAGTGCGTTGCACCATTCGAGTATCCGGTGATGCTGCCAGCGTCATAGCGTCCCGACTCACGTTCGGTGCGCAGGTGCGCGTAGTCGATCGCCAGCGCAGCACCGGACCGGATCGCGGCGCAGACCGCACGCCATGCTGCATCTCGATGCAGGCCTACCTCGGCGCGGTCACGCACCGGACCCCACCAGCGGTCCAACCATCTCCCCGCATCCGTGTCCGAGCCCACCGGATCACCCAGGGTCTCCAGCCCGGTGCGTGGGTCCACGAGGATCTCGCGCACCACATCCTGCTGATCTCGTGCGACGACATCGATGGGGAGGTCGTCGAGCCATTCGTGCGCGAGCACGACCCCGGTGACACCGTCAGGCCAGGTCGAACTCAAGGCCTTTGGTGCCTCACCGGTGATCCAGGAGATCTCGTCGGGCAATCCGGCCGGTCGCTCCCGCACGTCGACCCCGGTGAGTCGATAGTCGTGTCCATTCAGGAGTTGATGCAGCGACAGGAGTAGTTCCCCTGATCCTGCGCCGATGTCGACCACGTCGACGATCCGATCCTCCGTCCACCGCTCGGCGATGCGCCGGATCCATCTGGCGAGAGCCTCGGCAAGCAGACCGGTCTGCGCCTCGGTCGCAAAGTGCTGATGCGGCCTCTCTCGGAGGTAGAACCCCTGGGGACCCAGATTCGCGTCATTCCAGGCTCGCGACCAGGTCGGAAGTCCAAGGGGGTGGTGCGGTGGGGATTGCCGTGCCCTGATGTCGGTCATGGTCGATGCAGGCGTGCCAGGCGGGCCCGATCGGCCTGGGCATCGGCGAGTCCGCGCGCAGTGGGCAGATCGACCTGCAACGCCGACAGGCTCACCGGGCCGGGCGCGACGTCGAAGGCGACGGTCGCGAGACGCAGGGCACGTTGCCACGGACCCTGCATGACACGCACCGATTGATTGCGCGCATGGGGGGCGAGACTGATCCGGCGGGTGATGCGGCCAGTACGCGTGGCAATGACCTGTTCGGTGGCGGCCCACGCCAGAAACGCCCACTGGAACGGCTCGCGCCAGCGGGCGCGACGTGGTGCGCTCACCCACGGCAGGTCATCGACGGTGACCCCGGGAAGCACCTGTTCGATGATCGCGAGAGCTTCATCGCGCGGGGCGACGGGAAGCAGCACAGCCCGGCCGGTCTCCTGACCTTCACCGCCGACCCCGGCCACGGTGAGTTGGACCCGCACCCAGTGAAAGCGCCGCCACAGCAGGGGCGCCACGATCTCCACCGCCTGGATGCGCCCCACCGGCACTGTGCGGGTCTGGGTCTGTAGCAGCCCATTCCGCAGACGCAGCCCATCTCGCGTGCGCGAGAGCTGGAAGTTCGAATAGGTGAAGAACTCGCTGATAATCGCGAACAGCGGCACACCACCGGTGATGAGCGCGACGGCAAGCGACGCGACACCCTGGGTCCGGATGGTGAACAGGATGAACAGCACCGTCAGGATGAACAGGGTCACCGTGGTCGTGCGCAGCAGCAGCGAACCGAACAGCCGCCCGGTTGGCACACTGGCCAACAGTTCGCCATCCATCTGGTTCGCCAGGTTGGGTAGTGCGGCCTGGTCGTGTTCGCCGTCGTCGACACCTGCTATCGCAGCACCCTCAGGGTTCGTGCGCAGTGCCGCTTTCGCCAGAATCGTCACGCGCAGATCCTCCGCCTGACTCTTCGTCAGATAGCGCAGCACGGCACGCGAATCACCGGCACCAGCCACCTCGATGCGCACTTCGACGAACCCGAGCAGGCGCGCGATCAGTGGCGAAACAGCATCGACGCTCTGCAGACGGGACAGTTGCAGCCGCCGAGCCTGGCGCTGGAAGATTCCTGAATCGACATGCAGGTCGCCGTCGGCGTCGAGGTAATACGTCAGCTTCTGCCACGACCACCAGCCGAATCCTGCTGCGACCGCCGCGATGACGATGGTCGCGATCGCGGCACCGATCGCCGCGGGCAACCCGATGTCCTCCCAGAGCCCACCGAGTGGGAGCAGCATGCCGATATAGACCGCGGGCACGATGCGCGCGGCGAGCACGATCGGGGATGCCGGGTGCGTGCGCCGCGGGATCGACAGGTCCATCAGCGCAGCCGGTGCGTACGCGGTCCGTGGATCAGGGGGCGGCGCATCGCCGGGCGGCGGGACATGCTCGAGCAGTGGGTGCGTTTCGTCCTGCTCAGACTGACCCGGTTGCGAATGCTCGGGGAACTGCCCGGTCACATGCCTGCCGATCGCTCCTCGCCGCGTGCGGCGAGCCGATCCCGCAGAGCCGCCGCCTCGTCGGGAGGCAGGCCGGGGATCGCGGCGTCGGTGGTGGCTGCCGCGGTGTGCAACTGAACGGTCGCGATACCCAGCCAACGATCGATCGGCCCCGCGGTGAGGTCGACCATCTGCATGCGGCCATAGGGCACGATGACCAACCGGCGGATGAGGATGCCGCTGACCACCAGCAGATCCGTCTCGCGTTCGGCATAGCCATAGGACCGCACCCGCCGGCCGATCAACCACCACGCCCAGATGAATCCGACGACGACGACGGCCGTCGCGATCGCGGCCACCCAGGTGGGGATCGGTGGGATCAGCCAGAGAGCGATCAGCAACGCGACCTCGAACAGGGTGCCGAAGACAAGCGTGATGCGTCGGGCGGTGATGAGCTTGGGCGACACCCGCACCCAGTTCTCCTGCGGTGGGGCGAAGGCCTCATCAACCTCGTGCACGTGGGAACTCACCTTCTTACTCTGTCATGCCTACTCTGTCGTGCCTGCCTCGCACATCCACCGTGCCTTCATGGCAGGGTGGGCCCGTGTCCGCTGCACCTCCCTCCGATGGCCCCCGAGGCCTCAGGACTCAGGACTGACGAGGTGACGACCGAGATGCAGGTCATCGGCATCGGTGCCGCCCCCGCCGACATCACCCTCGACCTCGGCGAACTGCACCCCAGCGCCCATGGCGGGATGCGTGTCCGCTGCTCTTTCACTGATGTTTCTCAGACCGGATCGGTCCGAGTCGCGACGGCTGAACCGTTACCCGGCCTGCTGCACCGCGGGGCCGAGAAACTGCTCGAGGTGCGCGACTACCGAGCCGGTCTCATGCTCGCCAACCGTCACGACTGGCTGTCTGCGGTGACCAGCGAGGTGACGATGGCCCTCGCCGTCGAAGAGTTGCTGGGGTTGACTCCCCCGCCGCGGGCGACATGGTTGCGCACCGCGCTGTGCGAGATGAACCGCGTGATGGCCGGGCTGTTGCATCTGATCGGTGCCGCCACGCTGCCAGGGCGCGGGGTGAGCGCCGCGGAGGTTCCTGGTTTGGCTGCCCGCGAGGCGTGGCAGCACGCACTGGATCGCATCAGCGGGGGCCGGATCCACGCGATGGTCACCCGCATCGGCGGGCTGGCCAATGACGCGCCGGATGGTTGGGTCGACGACGTGCGCGCTGCGGTCGCGGCGACGCGGCAGCAACTACCGGAGTTGGCTGAATTAGCGGTCGCGGCAGTATCCGGCGACAGCGTCGCGGTGCTGTCCCATGAGGATGCGGTGGCGTACTCGGTGAGCGGTCCGGTGGCACGCGCGAGTGGTTTCGACCTCGACCTGCGCCGTGACTCCCCGTCCCTTGCCTATGCCGACCTCGCCGATGTGCTGCGGGTCGCGGTCGGCACCGCGGGTGATGCTGCGGCGAGGTACGCGGTGCTCGCCGAACAGATCGGCTACGACCTCGACCTGATCGAGGCGTGCCTGGAGCGGCTACCCGACGGTGAGGTGAACGTGCAATTGCCCAAGGTCGTGCGCGCCCCGGTGGGCACCGCGTACGCCTGGCTGGAGGCGGCCACGGGGATCAACGGGGTGCTCGTGGTGAGCACCGGGGAGACGACACCGTGGCGCGTACGGCTACGCACCGCGTCGTATGCGAATGTGCAGGCGATGAGTGCTGCGCTCCCGGGCACCGCGCTCGGCGACCTGCCGGGCGCGATCGGGTCGTTCTTGTTCATCGTCGGCGACCTCGACCACTAACGAAGGCTGGTCGTCACAGAGAACGACGCCTAACCGGACTAACTCACCGCCCTTAATCCGGTTTACCGTCGTTCTCGCAGGCCTCACCGCTCAACGGGGGCGGATGATCACCCGGTTGGACTTCACGTCACTGTCGATGCCCCGGAAATACACGTACACCTTCTTGCCCGTGCGCCGCTCCCAGGTGAAATCACCCTCAGCATTGACCGTCACGCGAGATACACCCTCCGTGTACGACGTCTGCCCGGGGAACTTCACCCACGGCGCCACCTGCTCCCCCGCCATGCCCGTCGTCTCACCGGACACGATCACCCCGGGACGACCCCGCACCTCTCCTCGAGTGCCGGTGATGAGGATCGACTTCTCCACCGGCGGCGCTTCCGGGGTGAACGGTGCACTCGGTGCCGAGAAGGCACCCCAGCCCGCACCACTCAACGCCCGCACCGCCACCGTGTACTCGGTGCCATTGGTCAACCCAGTGATCACACACGGAGAAGAAGCACTCAGACACGTTTGCCCACCAGGAGACACCACCGCCTGGAACGTCGAAACCGGGAACGACCCACTCGACGCCGACGGCGACCAGGTGATCGTCGCCTCACCATCACGCGCCGTGCCAGAAACACTCAACGGAGCCGACGGCGGAATCACCGGAGCCGGCGGTGAAGGCTTCGCCGAGTTCAACACCGCACCCAATACCGCAGGAGACCCACGCGTCGCCCCCAACTGATCCACGTCATACGGCACAGGAAGTCGCGTCGTCAGGAAGTTCTCGACGATCACCGGGGAATTCCATGCGGGACGTGCTGTGGGCAGGAAGTAGGCCCCATCAGCCCCAATGCGGGGCCCCCCGTTGTCACCAAGGGCACCCAGCAGCGGATTCCCGAAGATTGGGGAGTAGCTGTCATCCTTTACCTTGATAGCCGCAAAAGATGTCACCGATGACGTCACCAAGGTGACACTGTCGTCACTGGTGGGGCCCCCAAGGTCACTAGCCGTATCGTCGTCCACCGTGTTGTTCCAGAGCACTGAGTTCACCACATATGCCAGATTCACGCTTTCAGAGAAGAAGATGCCAGCCCCATCATCGACTCCCCGCGAAGTATCCAGCAGGGAATTATCCGTCACCGTCACATACGACAACTGAAATACAAAGGGTTCGGGATACGTGCCTGTGGGCGGATGCAGCTCCATCCCCCAGTAGGCGCCAGCTCCGTGCTGGGTTGCCCTATTCCCGGAAATCGTCGAGTTGTAAAGGAACGCCTCGTATGACGGAGTGATTCCGACTCCACCGACCGCCTGGATTCCTCCCCCCGTGTAGGGAGCGGTGTCGTCACCGTTTGCGATGAACGAGGAGTTGTTAATTTTCATGTCGTCTGGATAGGGAATCTGCGCGTATAGACCAGCCCCCTTGATCTTCGCATCATTCCCCACGAAAGCAGTTCCGCTGACATTCAGGGAACGGGGTGTAGATGTGTCATCTCTGGCGAAGGCGATCCCACCCCCCTTGACCGCGTAGTTATTCGCAAAGTAGGACTCTTCGATTTCAAGGTCCCCGTTTATTGCGGATATCGCGCCGCCCACGGCTGTGTCGTCTCCTGACGTCACCCGATTGCCTACGAATGTCGAGCCATGTATGCGGTTGCCTTGGGAGCTGAAGACAGCTAGGGCTCCGCCACTTTGTCCTGCGGTGTTGTTAAGGAAGGTCGCACCCGTCTGGGCATACCCCACCGCGATGTCGATGTCCGAACCCGGGAACAAAAAGATCGCGCCCCCGACATAATCGGCGTGGTTTGCTTCAAAAACGGTTTCGTTTCCTTGATACCCGTATATGTTCACCTCTGCATCGCTCGCTGAGATCGCACCACCCGAACTAAAACTGGGTGAAGCACCATTACTGGCAACGTTCGCGGTGAATGCAGAGTTGAAGATTAATAGGTCTCGATCCGTCACGTTGACAGCGCCGCCGGTGGAAGAAGCCCGATTCGAGGAGAATTCCGAAAACGCGAGGATCACGTCGTGATCAGCCGATATCGCTCCACCGTAAACAGCACTGTTAGCGGTGAACTCCGTATTGTAGATGTCCAACGTGTCACCCTCGCTGTACACGGCACCGCCCTTATCTGACGCCGTGTTCTGCGAAAAGCTCGAATATTCGATCTCCAATTCCTCAACGGTGTATACCGCACCGCCCTTTACGGCACGATTCCCCATGAAGCGAGAGTTATAGATGAACGTATCAACGCCTGTGTAGGCAGCACCGCCCCTACCATCAGCAATGTTTCCAGAGAAAACAGCATCGTAAATGCGGACTTGATCAAGAATATTCGCCCCCTTGGCTCTAAGTGCGGCGCCGTCACCCGCCACCGTGTCATCTCCGGCGAAGGTCAGCGAGCGGATAATCACACTGTCATCACCAGGGTCCGAGAAGTCGACATCCAGGTGTCGCAGGGACGTGTCGTCACCGTCCTGGGCGGGCAGCAGGGTGATCGAACTGTCATCACCCATCAGTGTGATGCTGGTGTCGTCGAGAAAGAGTGTCTGCGACAACCGGAACCCCGATGTCCCGGTGATGCAGATGATGTCGCCATCCACGCTCGAGGTGATCGCCGCCTGCAACGTCGTATCGTCATCGACATAGGTCTTCACACCGGGCACATCTTCACAGCCAGACAGCGTCACCGGCGGCGCCAGACCGTTGCGCGTCCCCACCTGACCGCCACCGGGGGCGGCATACGTGGGCTGCGGCCGCAGAGCGCCCAGATACGTGCCCAGCAAACTCGCGGTAGCCACCAGCGACACCGCCGCCATCCGCTGACCACGGCGACGTCGAACCTGGCGGGGGGAACCAGGACTACTCACGAGAACTCCTCACAGCGTTGCGCGCAGACTTCAACGTCTGACGATCGCCTTCAACATAGGTGCCACTCCCACGAAACACCTAGGAAGAATCGACGGAGGACTCTAAATGTGAGGACATCCTCCACATTCCGACCAGACACCGGGCTTGTCACCCCGCATCAGCCACAGCGCACTACCGTGGAAGCGGAGGTGAGGAACATGCGCGTGATGATCGTCGACGACGACGGCTTCACCCGCATGCTGCTCGGATCAACCGTCCGAGAACTCGGCCACGATGTCGTCGCCGAAGAAGCCGACGTCACCGCCGGCATGGACGCACTACGCATGACCAAGCCCGAAGCGGCGATCGTCGACCTCGACTTCGGCCATGGACCCTCGGGTATCGACCTGGCCCACGGACTCCGCCATCTCAGCCCACACATTGGCATTGTGATCCTCACCGGCTATGCCGATCCGCGGCTGCTCGGCCACACTGGGGACATGCCAGCAGGATCGGTGTACCTGGTGAAGCGTTCCGTTCAGGATCCTCATGTTCTCGAGGCCGCACTTCACATCAGCATCGACCCGAAGTCCGCCACGTATCTCGAGACACTCCCCACAAGGGAATCCATCGGCAGGAACCGTCGGATCTCCGACAAGCAGGTCGAGGTCATGCGGTTGGTCGCTGACGGCTACACCAATACTGAGATCGCCAAACGCCAGCACATCACCGTGTCCACGGTCGAGAAGGCGATTGCGAGGCTCGCCGATCAGCTCGGTCTCGATACTTCGTCAGAGATGAACCACCGGGTACTCATCACCCAGGCCTACTTCCGATTCACCGGTGCGAGGTGAGGCGCCCATGACTTTAGAACTGGACCGCCCCACCATCCACGCCGAAGCAGAGACCACACTCAGCGACCGCATCCCCATCGAGGGTCGCCCCACCTGGCTCGGCTTCGCGATCAACTGCCTCGTGGCCACTTTCAGCATGACCGGGGAGTTCCTCACCGGGGGGATGGGGACGTCATTCCCTCGTGCTCTGCTCTTCCTCGCCGGAATCCTCGCCGGGGCAGCGGTCTGCCTCGTGCTACTCCGTGCGATCCTCGCCCGGACACGACGTCTGACGGCAATCGGCCTCATCGCCCTGCTCATCGTGAGTGCACTTGTATTGACCATCGCGTTGAACTCTGATGCTTATCGACATGCCGTCGGAATTCCCTCGTCGAGCTGGTCGCTGTGGGTGAGCCTGCTGGTGTACTGCGTGACCCTGCCGTGGTGGGTCATCTCACTTGAATTACTGCTCTCGACCTGGCGTCGCATTCGCCGCGACCGGCAGCAACTCCTGCGCGAGGCGCAGGCTCGCAGCACTATCAGCGCCGAGCAGGCCCAGCTGATCGACGAGGTCCGCTCCCAGGTTAGGAGCGAAGTCCACGCTTTGCTCTCGCCCGCCGCACGTCACCTCGACGATCAACTCAGGCGAGAACATGATCTATCGCTGAGCTCAGCACGGGAGAGCATCGCGACCGTCTTGCACGACACAGCCAGGGAGCAGGTGCGATCGCTCAGCCACGACCTGCATCATCTCGCTCACCAATCAGCCGCCACCGTCAAGTCTCGGCACCTCATCTCGACCATCGTCCACACAGCGCGCTTCTATCCGCTCCCCGTCACCATGCTGTTTCTCCTTATCGAAACCGAGGTGTACTTCACCACCTACACACCCCTGATGGCGTCGCTGCTGCTCCTTATCGGAGTGGCCTACATCGTCACTGTCATGCCGTGGGCAAATTCGCTCATGCGCAAACACTCCCAACATCACATGGGCATCTACCTCAGCACTCTCGTCGTGATGCAACTTCCTCTGGTACTTCGACCCCTTGCTGACCCAGACTGGACAAACAACCCGCTGGCGTTCGGAACTCTCATCCTCGATGCAGCCTTCGGGACCCTTTTCATTCTCGTCCTCTCCGGACTCGGCTCCTGGCGTGGCAACGCTCTTGCCCGCCTTGAGGGCGAGCAGCGCAGGCTGGAGCGCGAGAGGCAGGAGCAGATCCATCGACGCCGCGTCACAGCGGATGTCGTCACAGAAGCATCCCGTGCGCTGCACGGTTCTGTGCAGACGAAGTTGACCGCTGCGGCCCTGGCGCTCACCCTCGGAGGTGATCACGCCGATGATGCAACGATCCTCCGATCGCTGGAACAGGCGCGACAGGCACTGCTCGACCCCCTGCCATCCGACGCCGCATCACTGCATAGTGGGCGCACGATGCGCCAGGGTCTCCATGACGTCACCCGACCCTGGGTGGGACTGTGCGACATCGACATCGACACCACCGGCTGCCCAGATCACCATCTGGCTGCGCATTCCTGCACGCTCATCGTCGAAGAGGCCGTCACCAACGCCGTGCGTCACGGCAAAGCTCGCCACATCAGCATTCAGGTAGCCACCTCGGACGAGGGCCTGTTGATCACGGTGACCGATGACGGTCATGTGACCGCATCAACCTCACCTGGCCTCGGCTCGCAGATCATCGACCAGTTAGCCACTACATGGACCCGCGAAGGTCACGGCGAGCAAGGCACGACCCTGCGCGCCGTCATCGTCTGACAGACCCCCGACGCCGACTAACGAGACCCATCACCAGGGAATTCACGGGGCGTCTGGATCGGTGACGGGTGCGGATGAGGGGTGGAGTCAGGCCTCGCCGCGGTCGCGGAGGTAGGTCGCGAACTTCGCCCGCAGCAGCGCCTCGGTGTCAGGATCCAGCTGCGGGTTCTTGGCGAACATCTCGCGCGCGGCCTTCACCGTCTCGATGATCGTCCCGCCGGTCGACCCGAGATCGCCACCCTCCCCCTCGATGGCATGCATGCCCGGCATATGCGAGAACACGCTGGAGAAGAACGCGATATCCAGATGCCTCTCGGCGGTGTGGAACGCGCGGTGGCGCAGTTCGTCGAAGGGCAGATCCTCGAGTGCCTCACTCATGCACTGAACCCTAGCCTGCTCGGTTCGCCTAGTCTCCGCCGCGCAGGCGACACATCGATTCCAGCCAGATCGCCGAGCCGACCAACACAGCGCACGCACCCGCCGCAATGAGGCTCGCCGTCACCGAATCCGATCCGCTCGGCGTCGAGATCACCCCGATCAGCGCGGCCATGATGCCCAGGTAGAACCCACCGATGAGCGCCCCGGTGCGCGATGCGGCCATCGCCAACGCCGCTGTACGCGCCGCAAGAAGCGGGGGCATCCGGTCCGGATGAGCCCGGCGCACCGCCTGCGGGTCACCTGTCGGCACATGCACCGGTTCTGGGCCGCGCGACGAGTGCCCGCGGTCATCCGGATGGATCAGGCGCGGCCGGCTCACCACCGCCCACAGCAGCACCCCGATCGCCAGCGCCCACAGACCCAGACTGGCGATCAGCGGAACGCCCAGGATGCGCCCCGTTGTGGAATCCACGATCCGCACCAGCACCCAGCCGACCGCAATGCCGATCAACACGATCGCGACCAGCCACGCGATGCTCGTGCGCTTGATCATCGGATCACCAGTTGCAGATCGGTGCGCTGCACACCGGCTGTATCGAGATCGGGCAGATCCGCATCAGGCTCCACATCAGCCCACGGCACGCACACGAAAGCTCGGTCGTAGGCACGCGGATGCGGCAGCGTCAGATCCTCGGTGTCCAACACGATCTCGCCGTCGGCTGTGCGCATCACGATGAGATCGACATCGAGGGTGCGCGGACCCCAGCGCACCTCGCGGGTGCGGTGATGATCAGCCTCGATGCGATGCGCCAGGGTGAGCAGTTCATGCGGGGAGAGTTCGGTGTCGATCAGCACCGCAGCGTTCAGGAAGTCATCCTGCTGCGGCCCGCCCACCGGATCGGTCGAATACACACCCGACACCGCGAGGACCGCGACACCATCCGATGCTGTGAGCGCATCGACCGCGCCCTGCAGTGCCGCCAGCCGATCGCCCATATTCGCCCCGAGTGCGAGCACCGCGCGTGTGGAGTTCGTGAGCGGGGTCACGGCGATCGCCGCCGCGTGATGCGCACCACTACGTCATCGAAGGGCACGGTGATCGGAGCCTGCGGTTTGTGGACCGCCACCTCGACTCCGAGCACACCGGCGTGGGTCAGGCATTGATCGGCGATGCGCGCGGCGAGGGTCTCGATCAGATCGACCGGGTCACCCGTGATGATGGCGTGCACCTCGGTGGAGATCGTGCCGTAATCAACCGTGTCGGCCAGGTCATCGCTGACTGCTGCGCGCGCCATATCGACGAAGAGGATCACATCGACGCGGAATTCCTGGCCCTCGCGGCGCTCATGCTCGAACACCCCGTGATAGCCGATCCCGCGTAGTCCGCGAATCTCGATCCGGTCACCCCACTCGGATGGGCTCATCAACGCGCCCGCCCCTCTCGCCAGGCGGACGCCACCGCGACCGCGTCTCGGCTACCCCGCACATCATGGACACGCACTCCCCACACTCCGTTACCCGCAGCCAGTGCTGTTATCGCATCGGTGGCGTAATCACGCTGCTCCATGGGTCGCGGCTCACCGGTCTCGTCAGCCAGCAGCGAACCGAGGAACCGTTTGCGCGAAGCGCCCACGAGAACAGGCTGACCCAGCTCGATGATCGTCGACAGTTCGCGCAGCAGGGCCCAGTTGTGATCGGCCTCCTTAGCGAAACCGATCCCCGGGTCGAGCACGACCCGAGCGAGATCGACACCGGCGGCACCAAGTGCATCCAGGCGCTGCTGAAGCTCGGCGATGACCTCCGCCACCACATCGTCATACACCGCGAGGCTCGCCATCACGTCACTCGGCCCACGCCAGTGCATCGCAATATAGGGAATCTCGACGCTCGCCAACCAGGTGAGCATCCGTGAGTCCGAACGGCCCCCGCTGACATCGTTGACCATGCACGCACCCACCTCGACAGCCGCGTTAGCCACCTCCGCCCGAGTGGTGTCAATGCTCACCGGGACTCCGGCCGCCACCAGACCTGCGACCACCGGAACAACCCGGG
Source organism: Actinomycetes bacterium (assembly GCA_965657825.1). Taxonomy (GTDB): domain Bacteria; phylum Actinomycetota; class Actinomycetes; order S36-B12; family S36-B12; genus M55B157. The sequence goes on from CBFHQG010000003.1 coordinate 21,040, forward strand.
TGAGTTCTTCCTCGACGTCGATGCGTTGAGCGCCCGGCCGCGTCGACTCGCCTCCGACGTCGACGATGTCGGCACCGTCGCGGTGCATCCGAGTGCCGTGCGCGACGGCGATCGCTGGATCCACCCACCGCCCGCCATCGGAGAACGAATCCGGGGTGACGTTCAGCACGCCCATCACCAGCGTTCGCTCGAGATCGGCCAGTGGCTGCGGCAGGCCGGCAGGATGACGCATCGTGCTCGTCCAGTCAGCCCATGAGGAGGGACATGGCCTCTGCACGCGAGGCAGGATCCAGCAGCTGACCACGCACCGTGCTCGTCACCGTCTTGGCCCCGGGCTTCCGCACCCCCCGCATCGACATGCACAGGTGCTCGCACTCGATGACGACGATGATGCCGCGAGGTTCGAGGACACGCTCCAGAGCATCCGCGATCTGCGTCGTCAACCGCTCTTGAACCTGCGGCCGCTTGGCGTAGACGTCCACCAATCGGGCCAGTTTCGACAACCCGGTGATGCGGCCGTCCTGCGCGGGGATGTAGCCCACGTGGGCGACACCGTGGAACGGAACAAGGTGATGCTCACACGTGCTGTACACCTCGATATTGCGGACCAGGACGAGTTCGTCATGACCCTCATCGAAGGTGGTGGTGAGCACGTCCTCGCCGACCATGTGCAATCCGGAGAAGATCTCCGCGTACGCCCGGGCAACCCGAGCGGGTGTCTTGCGCAATCCCTCACGGTCGGGGTCTTCACCCACGGCGATGAGCAGTTCGCGTACGGCCTGCTCCGCACGCTGCGCATCGAACTCACCCTGCGCTGGCGGCTCCACACTGTGGCGGATGGGATCGATGTCGGAGGAGTCGTGGCTCATGCAAGGCTCGATTCGACTAGGAAGGCCGACGGGATACTCACCGACACAGCATGCCTCACTCGTGCTCGGGGCTGGCTCCGCTCGTCGCTTCCTGGGCAGAACCACCGGGTGCCTCGCCTGCGGTGCCGTATCCGGAGCCGTTCACGCTGCCGTTCGCCGTGCCGCTCACAGCCCCATTCGCTGCCCCATTCGCTGACGCTCGGGCGGTTGCTCCCACCGGGCCCCGCTCATCAGGCTGCCGCAGCGACGAGCCGGTCCAGGCCGGGCGAGTCTGACGTAGGCGCAGATCGGTGAACACCGCCTCGACCTCGGCTTTGTCCAGGGTCTCCTTCTCCAGAAGCTCCAGCACGAGTCGATCCAGGACATCCCGGTTGTCGACGAGGATGTCGTAGGCCTCCTGGTGTGCGGTCTCGATGAGTGTGCGCACCTCCTCATCGATCGCCGCTGCGACGTCCTCGGAGTAGTCGCGCACATGACCCATGTCGCGCCCGAGGAACACCTCGCCTTGCTCCTGGCCGTATCGGATCGCACCCAGCCTCTCGGTCATGCCGTACTGGGTCACCATCGCACGAGCCAACGCGGTGGCCTTCTCGATGTCATTGGACGCACCCGTGGTCGGGTCGTGGAAGATCAACTCCTCGGCAGCTCGGCCACCGAGCATGTAGGCGAGTTGGTTGAGCATCTCGCTGCGTGTCGTGGAGTACTTCTCCTGATCGGGTAGCACCATCGTGTAGCCCAACGCCCGACCGCGCGGCATGATCGTGATCTTGTGCACCGGGTCGGTGCCCGGCAGCGCGGCAGCCACGAGCGCATGACCACCCTCGTGATAGGCGGTGATCGCCTTCTCGTGGTCGTCCATCACCCGTGTTCGTTTCTGCGGGCCGGCGATGACCCGGTCGATCGCCTCATCGAGGGCCTCGTCGTCGACGAGCTGGCCGCCGGTGCGCGCGGTCAACAAGGCCGCCTCATTCAAGACATTGGCTAGGTCAGCACCGGTGAATCCCGGGGTGCGCTTGGCCACCGACATCAGGTCGACATTCTCGGCGAACGGCTTTCCGCGAGCATGCACCTGCAGGATCGCGTAGCGGCCGTTGAGATCGGGGCGCTCCACCGCGATCTGCCGATCGAAACGACCTGGTCGCAGCAGCGCGGGGTCGAGGATGTCGGGTCGGTTGGTCGCGGCGATGAGGATCACACCGCTGGAGACGTCGAAACCGTCCATCTCGACGAGCATCTGGTTGAGCGTCTGCTCGCGCTCATCGTGACCCCCACCCAGGCCGGCACCACGATGACGCCCGACCGCGTCGATCTCGTCGACGAAGATGATCGCCGGAGCGTTGGCCTTGGCCTGCTCGAACAGATCGCGTACGCGCGACGCCCCGACTCCGACGAACATCTCCACGAAATCCGATCCGGAGATGGAGTAGAACGGAACACCCGCCTCACCGGCGACGGCACGCGCGAGCAGCGTCTTACCGGTTCCGGGAGGCCCATAGAGCAGTACGCCCTTGGGGATCTTCGCACCGACCGCCTGGAACTTCGCCGGCTCGGACAGGAACTCCTTGATCTCCTGCAACTCCTCGACGGCCTCGTCGGCACCGGCGACATCAGCGAAGGTCGTCTGCGGCATGTCCTTCGTGACGACCTTGGCCTTGGACTTGCCGAACTGCATCAGCCGCGATCCACCGCCTTGCATCTGACTCATGAAGAAGAACAGCAGCAGGATGATGAGGGCGAAGGGCAGCAGGGTGAACAGCAGGCTGACCAGGAGGTTGTCCTGCGGGACGACGATGTTGTACCCATCGGGAAGTTGCCCGGCGTCGACCTTGGTCTGGAGCAGGTTCTGCAACTGCACGCCCTGCCCATCGACGTACTGGCTGACGATCTCGCCGCCATCGCGCAGGGTGAGTTCGAGGACCTGGTCGCGGTCGACGATCGTGGCCGAGGCGACCCGATTGTTCTGGATGTCTGAGATCGCCTGACTGGTATCGACCTGCGTGGGGCCGCCGAGCCCGGAGACGATGCTGGAGCCCACGAGCACGAGCAGCACAACGATGCCGACCCAGAAGATCGGTCCACGGAACAGCCGCTTGACATTCATCCTGACTCAGACGGTACACCGGCGCCCCTCGTTCCGCCCCGACCGCAGGCGTCAGTGCCCGTACACCTCGGGGCGCAGGACGGCCACCTCACGCAGGTTGCGATAGCGCTCGTCGTAATCGAGGCCGTACCCCACGACGAACTCATTCGGAATGTCGAATCCGACGTAGCGGGGGGTGATGGGGACCTGGACCGCCTCAGGCTTACGCAGGAAGGTGAATACCTCCACCGAGGCCGGCCCGCGAGAGCGGAGGTTGTTCATCAGCCACGACAGGGTCAGCCCGGTGTCGAGGATGTCCTCCACGATCAGCACATCGCGGCCGACGAGGTCGATATCGAGATCCTTCAAGATCCGTACGACACCCGATGAAGTCGTGCCCGAACCGTAACTGGACACCGCCATCCAGTCAGTCGACACATGGGAGCGAAGGTGGCGCATGAAGTCGGCCATGACGATGACCGCACCCTTCAGGACGCCGACGAGCAGGAGATCGCGACCGTCGTAGTCGGCGTCGACCTGCGCGGCAACCTCCGCGAGTCGGGCCTGGATCTGGTCATCGGTCAACAAAACAGCGGCGAGGTCGCCGTTGGCGTGATCGCTATGCACGAGGTGGACTCCCGAGAGGATCGCTGCGGTCGAACCGAAGCCTGCCACATCCCCGGCTGGCGCGGAGCGGACCCGGCAGATCGAGGGGTCCTTGACCGTGCCAGTCGCTGATCAGCGCCTCCACGGCGAGGATGTGATCGCGGGTAAGCGCAGAGGGTGGCGCCCCCGTCTCGATCGCGGCGCGGCGCAGCAGTCGGGTGCGAACCGCACGCGGGAGCACGCTGAGCCGATCGAGATCCATTTCGATGGTGATGCCTTCAGTGTGAGCCATGCAGCACCCCGACCACTCCTGTTCGGCGATTCGCTCCAGGGCCTCGGCATCATCGCGCAGGAGATCAGCGCTTCGCACCAGGCCAGCAACGACACCGGGGCCCAGTGCCTCGGTCATGGCAGGCAGTACATCGCCGCGCACACGCACTCGAGTGAAGGAGGGGTCGGTGTTATGGGGATCCGTCCACGCCTGCAGATCCCCCAGGGCTGAGTGCACCAGGGCACGATCCAGACCCAGCAGTGGGCGCCGCCACACCCCGGCTATCGGCGCCATCGCACTCAGTGATCGGGCTCCCGCGCCTCGGGCCAGTCGCAGCAGCACCGTCTCAGCCTGGTCGTCACGTGTGTGGGCGAGCAGGATGGCGGCTGCTGCGTGGCGATCGGCGGCGTCGGCGAGGGCAGCCCGGCGAGCCTCACGGGCGATCGCCTCCGGTCCACCACGCCCTGGCACCTGCTCGCCGAGGTGCACGGCGACGACCTCGACAGGGTCCAGCCCCAGCGCCCGGCACTGCTCGGCGGCACGCTCCGCGACATCTGCGGACCCCTGCTGCAGGCCGTGATCGACCACGATGGCTCCGGCACGCGATCGTTCGGCGGCCACCGCACGTGCGAGCGCCAGTGAATCCGGGCCTCCCGAGCAGGCCACCAGCACCAGGTCGTCCGCGGCCAGATCGGCCAGGGACGCGCGCACCGCGCGACGCACCTCGCGGTCGGCCATCTGCGCCGTGGTGGGCATCAGGTGGTCGCTGCCTTCAGCCCAGGACCCGGCGCACCCAGGCACCCGGATCGCCGATCTCCGTCGGGGTCGGTAGCGCCGCAGGCGAGGTCCACACCTCGTTGAACCCGGTCATTCCGACCTCGGCAACGACTCCGCGCACGAATGCTGCGCCCTGCGTGTACTGCCGCAGTTTCGCCTCCAGCCCGAGCAGCCGACCGACGAGGCCATCGACGAAACCGTGCTGGGTGCGACGTCGATCGAAGCGCTCGCGGATCATCGCGACACTCGGCACCACCTGCGGGCCCACCTCATCCATGACGACATCAGCATGCCCCTCCAGCAGCGACATCAAGGCGGTGAGGCGTTCGAGGATGGCGCGCTGCTCAGGAGTCTGCAGCAGGTCGATGACGCCGAGGCCGGTCTCGCCGCGCGACCGTATCTCGCCCGCGACTCGGCGCAGGGTCGTCCAGGTGTCGGTATCGGTGGCGCGCAGATAGTCATGCACCTGCTCGGTGAAGAAAGTGGACAGCCACGGGACCGCGGAGAACTGCACGCGGTGGGTCTCCTCGTGCAGACAGACCCACAGTCGGAAATCGCTGGCGGGAACGTCGAGTTGTCGCTCGGCGTGGACGATGTTAGGGGCGACGAGCATGAGTCGGCCAGGTCTGCGGGGGTCCTCGCCGAACGCCTCGTACTGACCGAGCACCTTGGTCGACAGGAGGGCGAGCACCGCACCCATCTGCAGGGCACTCGTGCGCGCGCCGGTCTCACGTACGAGTGCGGAGGGCTTCTTCTCCCGCAGGAGTTGCGACAGTGGCTCGACGGCGATGCGCATCTGGTCCACATTGGCCCGCAGCCATTCCGGTCGGGCCACCACGACCGCGTGATGGGTGTCGTCGTCGGCGACGAGCCCGGTCACCTCGCGCACCGGCTCGATCGCACGCCGGGCAGCGGAGCGGATATCGGCGACGATCTCGACGGCCTCAGCCGGGCTCACGATCGGGCCCGCGGGGGCCAGTCGAACCCCGGTGGACACCGCGAGTGGCCAATCGATCACATCGCTCACACCCTCGAGGGTATGCGACCCATCTCCCTGCCCTCCCACCACAACCGTGACTCAGGCGCCGGGTTGGCAGCCGCATCGGGCGAGGATGGCGGCGGCTTGATCGAGCAGGGAGCGCGCATCGAAGACATCCACCGCGGAATTACTGATGAAGGAGAAGACCAGCAGCCGTCCGTCGCGATCCACGACCGTGCCGGCCAGGGCGGACACCCCGGACAGCGTGCCGGTCTTGGCGTGCACGACCCCCGCACCCGCGTAGGTGCTCTCGGTGTAGAAGCGGTCGGCGAGGGTGCCGGTCACCCCGGCCACCGCCAGCCCCCCGAGTACCGGCCAGCCCCAGCCCCCGGCCAACCCGGAGGAGGTAGGGCGGGTGAGCGCGCTGAGCACCTGGGCGAAGGTGCGGGTGGGCACCCGGTTGTCCACCGACAACCCACTGCCATCGAATAGTGCGACCCCGGTCGTGGAGATCCCCATCCCGGTCAGCGCCGCGGTCGTCGCCTGGGCACCGGTGTCGAAGCTGCCCACGCCGAACCGCACCGCCCCGGCGAGATGGGCGAGGATCTCGGCGTAGTCGTTATCGGAATCGGTGAGCATCCGCTGCACGATCGCCGCGAGCGGCACCGATTCGGTCGCGGCGATCTGCCGCGCACTGCCCACTCGACCCGGCTGTGGGGCGGCGACGGCCAGACCACGTTGGCGGAGCAGGTCGGCGAAGACCTCGGCGGCCGCGAGCGCGGGATCGGGCTGGCGCACCTCGCCGCCGGGGATGCGCGCGGAATCCACGACCAGTGGTGACACCGGGGCAGCGACCCCTGTCGCGGGATAGTCCGGGGACCAGCCGATCGCCAGGGTCGGGCCTTCGAACAGCGAGGTGTCGTACCCCAGTTGGATGCTCGCCCCCGCCCCGGGGCCATCACCGGCGGCCAGCACCGCGTCGGCGAGTGCTGCCAGCGAGGACCCCTCCCCGGACATCGACGACAGGGTCGGGTCACCGGCGCCGACGAGTACCAGCGTCGCCGTCGCCGGATCCCAGTGCGCCGTGGTCACCAGGCGAGTGGACGGCCCGACCGCCTGCAGGACGGACACGGCCGTGAGGATCTTGACCACCGAGCCGGGGGTTCGAGGGGTATCGCCGTCCCGGTCGTACAGCAAGACCCCGGTCGCCGGATCGAACACCACCGCACCCACCTGAGGTCCGAGGGCGTCGATCGGCCCATCGAGGAGTTCGGCCAATGTCGCCGGATCCGGCGGAGTGGTGTTCGCAGAATCGGCGAGCGGCAGCACCGGACCAGCCGGCCCGGTCAGGGCGCCTTCCTGCCCCTGAACACTCGACGCGGTCAGCAGTGCCGAGGTCGCGAGCAGGGCGATTCCCGCCACGGATGCCAGCATCCGCCTCGGCGTCCGCCTCGTCGTGATGACCACGTGCTCCCTCTCGCCGCTGCTCGATTCGCGGGCTGCCCCCCGCACAGACCCGCCGTAGGGAACACTAGGTCACGACCAACCCCGAGGAGGAGTTGTGACACCCCTGGAGTTCGACGTCACCGTGGAGATCCCAACCGGGAGCCGGAACAAGTACGAGATGGATCACACAACCGGGCGGATCCGCCTCGACCGGATGCTGTTCACCTCGACGCGCTACCCCCATGACTACGGGTTCGTCGATGACACCCTCGGTCTCGACGGCGATCCGCTCGATGCGCTCGTGCTCGTGCAGGAGGCGACCTTCCCCGGAGTGGTCATCCGCTGCCGAGCGGTCGGGATGTTCCGCATGACAGACGAGGCCGGTGGGGACGACAAGGTCCTGTGCGTACCGGTCGGCGATCCCAGACTCGATCACGTGCGCGACATCTACCATGTCGCGGAATTCGATCGACTGGAGATCCAACACTTCTTCGAGGTGTACAAGGATCTCGAGCCGGGTAAATCCGTCGAGGGCGCCAGTTGGGTCGGCCGCGAGGAAGCCGAGGCTGAGATCCTCGAATCCTATGAGCGCCACCGCAAGCATCAATCCCTTGAGAGTTGATGCAGCACAGATGAGTGACAACGGATCTCCGCGACGGTGCGACGTCGCGATCGCGGCCACGACCAGCGTGCGGTGGAGCGACGTCGACATCTACGGTCACGTCAACAACGTCGCGTACTACTCCTATGTTGATTCGGCAGTCAACGGCTGGCTGATGGGCGCAATCGGTGAGGATCTGCGGCGACTCGATTCGATCGGGATCGTCGCAGAGACCGGATGCCGGTATCTCGCCGAGATCGACTTCCCTGCCCGCGTCGATATCGGGTTGGCCACCGAGCGGATCGGCACCTCCAGCGTGGTGTATCGGTTCGCGATCTTCCTCGCCGACGACGACGTTCTGCGAGCGACCGGACGATTCGTGCACGTCTACGTCGATCGAGACCATCGTCGACCCACCTCCATCCCCGACCAGGTACGTCGTGCGGTCGAGGGCCTCCCCCACCTCACCGTCAGCGAGAACGCATCGTGAAGATCACCGGATCGGTCCTGCAGTCCATCGCAGCCCCCCAGCCCTATGCCGAATCACGCCCCATCAGCGTGCACGAGCTCACCCTCGATCCACCGGGACCCAGCGAGTGCCTGATCGAGATCGAGGCGGCCGGGATCTGCCACTCCGACCTGTCGGTCGTCAGCGGGGTGCGGGTGCGACCGGTCCCCATGCTGCTCGGGCATGAGGCGGCCGGTCGCGTGGTCGAGGTGGGCGAGCAGGTCACCGACGTGCGAGTCGGCGAGCGCGTCATCATGACCTTCCTGCCGCGATGCGAGGAGTGCGCGGCGTGCCGTACCGGGGGTCGGGTGCCCTGCGAGATCGGCAGCGCTCGCAACAACGCCGGGGTGCTGTTCAACGGCGATATCCGCCTCCATGACGATTCCGGTCCGGTACTGCACCACCTCGGTGTCTCCGCGTTCGCGAACTACGCCGTGGTCGACCAGCGCTCCCTCGTGGCGCTCCCAGAGGACGTACCCGCCGATATCGCCGCGCTGTTCGGCTGCGCGGTCCTCACCGGGGGCGGAGCGGTGTGGAACATCGCGCGCCCCGTACCGGGGTCGAGCCTGGCGGTGATCGGCCTCGGAGGCGTCGGCCTCGCGGCGCTACTCACCGCACTCGCCGAACCCGATGTCGACGTGATCGCCATCGACCCGATCGAGGCCAAGCGCGAACTCGCGCTGCGGCTGGGGGCGCACCGAGCCCTCACCCCCGACCAGGCGGCAGCCGAGGGGGTGCGCGTCGACGCTGTCATCGAAGCCTCCGGGCATCCCGCTGCCCTGTCCGCCGGCATCGACCTGCTCTCCGCGGGTGGAGTCCTGGCCGCGACCGGCCTCGCCGCACCCGATGCCACCACCACGATCTCGCCGCTGCGACTGGTGGCCCAGGCCCTCACCGTGTCCGGCTGCTACCTGGGGTCCTCCGTCCCCCGCCGCGACATCCCTCGCTTCATCGACCTGTGGCGTGCCGGCCGGCTCCCTCTCGAGGCGATCATCAGCCACCGCATTCCGATGGCGGACCTGGACTCCCAGATCAACATCGCGATGGACCGGCTCGACTCCGGCGAAGCGCTTCGCCAGGTCATCGTCGCCTGACCGGCCGGAGTTCCATTCGCACCATGTCCTCAAAGCCCTGTCGCGATGGGGCAGACTGGCCGGCATGAGTTCGCCTCCGGCCGACGGCACCGATCGCCCTGTGGCGCCTGGTTCCGGAGACGGTTGGGTGACCTTGGCCAATGGCCGGGTGCTGTGGGGGCGGTTCGGGGCGGCCGGGCTGCTGCTCGGCCATGTCGACGACGACGGCACGCAGCGATTTCTGCTCGCCCGTCGCGCAGCCTGGGTTCATCGAGGCCACGGCACCTGGTCGGTGCCCGGCGGTGCGATCGACTCGCACGAGGACCCGGTGACCGCTGCCCTGCGCGAGTTCGACGAGGAGATCGGCCGTGTCCCCGACGGCTACGACCTGATCGGCGTGCACGAGGAGGTCGTCGAGACCGGCGTGTGGAGCTACCACACCTGTTGCGCGCGAGTGACCGAACGCCCCGACTATGACGCCACGTTGTCGCCGGAGAACGATGAGGCCGCCTGGTGGTCTCGCCACGAACTCCAGCAGATCCCACTCTTCGACCCCTTCGCCGAACAACTACCCCGACTGCTGGCGATCTTCGATGCAGGTGAGGTCAGGGGCGACGGCGGCTGACCAGAATCAGCAGGACGTAGGCGAAACAGAACGCCGCCCCGACACCCAGATAGGCCCAGCGCACCGGGGTCCACTCCCCCGGCAGGGTGATCGTGAGCACCGTCATCAACCCACCGCTGATGATCATCACCACCGCCGCACCGAGCACGGGATGGTCCGGTGCCCGTCGGACCAGCCACATCTGACCGGAAAGGCCGAGCAGAGCGGCGCCCAGCATCTGCAGTGTCCAGGTCGCATCGACCACCGTCGACAAACCCAGCCATTCGGCCATGAGAGCAGGAGAGACCACCAACAGCAGGCCCGAAGCGACGAAGACCAGCGAACCGAGGCCGAGCACCACCCGGATCAGGCGCGCGGAGATCGGCACACCGGATAAATCGCGGAGATCAGCCTCCGTCATGACACGACGGTATCGGCGCAGAGGCGGTGAACGTCGTTAATGCGCGATCACGCCGTCGGCGCGTCGCCGGACAGGAGATCCTGCGCGTGCAGGCTGACTCGGTACCGCCCCGACGGCCCCTCGGGAGTGAGAAGCGCGATCAGATCGAACCGGTCACCGGGCCACGGGTCGGGGATGTCATCGGGATTGACCACATCGAAGGCGCGCAGCAGGTCAGGGATGTGCCCGTGATCCCAGACGATGAGGGTCTGCTGACCGCAGCTGCGCACCTGGGACGCCAGCGCCCCCTCAGCGCCGCGCGCATGATGATGGTGCACGTCGAGCCCCAGGCGTGCGGCGATCGGATGCGCGGTGTCCAGGCAGCGGTGGCTGCGGTTGTCATGCGTGGCCGGCGCAGCGTGCACCCGTTCGGGCCGGATCCAGACATCACCCTGCTCACCCGCATGGTCGAAGCGCACCGCGAGCGCCCCCGCCCGGCTCCACCCGCGCGGGGTCAGCCCGTGGGCGCTCGGTGCACCGTGCGCATCGACCCCGTGCTGCTCGGGGGCGTCACCCTCGGCCGGATGCGGCTTCTCAGCGTGGCGGATCACCATCACGGTCCCCGCCTCCGGCACGGCATTCACGCTCACCTCAGCCCCCCGACTCGGCCAAATCCAACTCGGCGAACAGCGAGGTGGTCAGGTGAGTGACCAGATCGGCGCGGCGCACGGTGTGGGGATCCCACGCCAGGACGGTCTCCTCCATCCCGACCAACCAGCCGCGCAGAATCAATCGTGCGAGCGGCCCGGCATCGGATCGACCGGCAGCCTCCAGCCAGCGCGGTACCAGAGCATCCCGCACCCGAGCCATGGCCTCGACCACCCGCACATCACCGCCGCCGGCTCCGCGGACCAGCGAGGTGTAGCCGACCCGGTTGCGCTCGACGAGTCGGACGAACCCGTCGATGAGGGTGCGGACGCGCTCGACGGGAGTGGTCTCGGGTGCGACTCGCACGGGCTTGAGCATGCGCTCCCCCGCTGCCTCGACGACGGCGGCGTAGTAGTCGCCCTTCGTCGGGAAGTAGTGGAACAGCAGGGTTCGCGAGATGCCCGCGGCCGACGCGACCTCATCGAGGGCGAGTTCGTGGATCGCTCGGGTCTGCAGCAACTGCCACCCCACCTCGACGAGTTGACGGCGTCGGTCGCCCCCGCTCATCCGCGAGCGGGTGGCGACCGACGTCGTACCGGTTGAACTCGTCGTACCGGTTGAACCCGTCGTACCGGTGGAACCCGTGTCGAGTGAGTTCGCGTCAGGAATAGCTGCCACCGGAATCGGCCAGTGCGACCAGGGACGCCGGCGGGGTGAACCGGTCGCCGTACTCCGCGGCGAGCTCGCGGGCGCGAGCGACGAATCCCGCGGGTCCGCTCACGGTGCCGTCGGGTGACACGTATCCGCTGATGTACTGCAGCACACCCCCGGTCCAGGGCGGGAAGCCGATGCCGAAGATCGATCCGATGTTCGCCTCGGGTACCGACCGGAGCACGCCCTCATCGAGGCACTTGACGGTCTCGATGGCCTCGGCGAAGAGCATGCGCTCCTTCATGTCCACAAAGGGCATGTCGAGGTTGGTGCCGCCGAAGTTGTCGACCAGTCCATCCCACAGGCCGAGGCGCTTGCCCTCGGCGTAGTCGTAGAACCCCGCGCCGGCTGCTCGACCACCTCGGTCGAACTCCACGACCATGCGGTCGATCGCCGGGTACGACGGATGGTCGGGGAAGGCAGCCCCTGCTTCCTCGGCAGCGACCCGCCCCTCCTCGCGAATGCGACGGCCCAGAGTGAGGCTGACCTCATCGAACAGCGCGAGGGGTCCGGTGGGATAGCCGGCCTGCAGTCCCGCCTGCTCGATCGACGGCGCCGGCACGCCTTCGGCCAGCATGGCCACAGCCTCGCCCATGAAGGTGCCGATGACGCGACTGGTGAAGAAGCCACGGCTGTCGTTGACGACGATCGGGGTCTTCTTGATCGCAGCTGCCACGTCGAGCGCCTTGGCGATCGTGGCGTCGGAGGTCTTCTCCCCGACGACGATCTCCAGCAGCGGCATCTTGTCGACCGGTGAGAAGAAGTGCAGACCGATGAAGTCCTCGGGACGCTTGACCGCCTCGGCCAGACCCGTGATGGGCAGGGTCGAGGTGTTGGAGCCGAGCAGCGCATCGTCAGCGACGACCTGCTCGATCCGACCGAAGGTCTCCTGCTTGAGCTCGGAATTCTCGAAGACCGCCTCGATGACCAGATCGGCACCCTTGGCCAGGTCGAGGGAGTCGGTGGGCGTGATGCGCGCGAGCACCTCGTCGCGAGCCGCCTCGGTCATCCTGCCCCGCGACACGGCCTTGTCGAGGATCCCCTGGGAGTACGCCTTGCCCTTCTCCGCAGCCTCCACCGTCGTGTCGACGAGAACAACCTCGATGCCGTTGCGCGCACAGACGTAGGCGATACCGGCGCCCATCATCCCCGCACCCATGACGAGTGCCTTCGTGGGCCGGTAGGTCGGGTAGCCCTCCGGGCGAGCCCCGCCCTTGGTGATGTGCTGCAGGTCGAAGAAGAACGCCTTGGTCATGTTCTTCGATGTCTGGCCCGTGGCCAGCATCGCGAAGTAGCGCCCTTCGATCTTCTCCGCGTTGGCGAAGTCGACCTGTGCTCCCTCGACGGCCGCGGACATGATCGCCAGCGGTGCCGGCATCGGCGCACCCTTGATCTGCTTGCGCAGATTGGCGGGGAAGGCCGGCAGCATCATGGCGAGCTTCGGGTTCGACGGTGCACCACCGGGCATCTTGTAGCCGGGGGCGTCCCACGGCTGCACCGCATCGGGATGCTCCTTCACCCAGGCCTTCGCCTGCGCGAGCATCTGCTCGGGAGAATCCACGACCGCATCGACGAGGCCGACCTCGAGCGCCTTCGCAGGCTTGCGCCGCTGACCCTGCAGCAGCACCTCCATCAGCGCCTTCTGCAGACCGAACATCCGCGTCGTGCGCACCACGCCACCGGCCCCCGGCAGCAGGCCGAGGGTCACCTCGGGCAGGCCGATCTCCGAACCGCGCACGTCGAGGGCGATCCGATGGTGGCAGGCCAGGGCGATCTCCAGGCCACCGCCGAGTGCGGCACCGTTGATCGCCGCGGCCACCGGCTTGCCGCATGTCTCCAGGCGACGCAGTGCGGCCTTGATGCGGGTGATCTGCTGCTCGAGGGCCTCGGCATCGGCCGGCGTGGCCTGGATGATCAGGTTGAGATCGGCTCCGGCGAAGAAGGTCTTCTTGCCGCTGGTGAGCACGATGCCGGTGATGTCATCTACCTCCTCGGCGATGCGATCCAAGGTGGCCTCGAGGGAGGAGATGAACGCCTCGTTCATCGTGTTGGCTCCCGCGCCGGCCTCGTCCATCGTGAGGGTGACGATGCCGTCGGCGTCGCGCTCCCAGGCGATCATGTTGGTCGTCATGTGTTCTGCTGCTCCCTAGATTCTCTGCCGTCGCGCGATCAGACGCGCTCGATGATGGTGGCGATGCCCATTCCGCCGCCGATGCACAGTGTGATCAGGCCATAGCGACCGCCGATGCGATCGAGTTCGTCCATGACCGTGCCGGTGATCATCGCGCCGGTGGCACCGATCGGATGCCCCATGGCGATCGCACCGCCGTTGACATTGACCTGCTCGATGTCGAGGTTGAAGTCGCGCATCCACTTCAAGACGACCGAGGCGAAGGCCTCATTCAACTCCCAGACGTCGATGTCGGCGGGGGTCAGACCGGCGGACGCGAGGACCTTGTTGGTCGCCGGTGTCGGGCCGGTCAGCATGATCGTGGGATCCGCACCGGTCACCGCGGTCGCCACGACCCGAGCGCGTGGCGCGAGCCCTGCAGCTGCACCGGCGGCCTCGTTACCCACGAGGGTCAACGCGGCACCGTCGACGATGCCCGAGGAGTTGCCCGGGGTGTGCACGTGATCGATCCGCTCCACCCAATGGAACTTCTGCAGCGCGACGGCATCGAAGCCCCCCATGTCGCCCATCGCGGCGAAGGACGGGTTGAGCTTGGACAGGGATTCCACCGTGGTGTCGGGGCGGATGAACTCGTCGTGGTCGAGGATGGTCACGCCGTTGATGTCCTTGACCGGCACCACCGACTTGGCGAAGCGACCGCTGGACCACGCCGCCGCCGCCCGCTCCTGGGAACGCACCGCGTAGGAGTCGACGTCGTCGCGGCTGAAGCCCTCGACGGTCGCGATGAGATCCGCGCTGATGCCCTGCGGCACGAAGTAGGAGTTATATGCCGTCTCCGGGTCCATGGCCCACGGGCCGCCGTCGCTGCCCATCGGCACACGACTCATCGACTCCACACCGCCGGCGAGCAGCATCTGATCCCAGCCGGCGCGCACCTTCTGAGCGGCGATATTGATCGCCTCGAGGCCGGAGGAGCAGTAGCGGTTGATCTGCATGCCGGCGACGGTGTCGGGAAGGCCGGCGGCGATAGCGGCGGTCTTGGCGATGTCGGCGCCCTGGTCACCCAGCGGGGTGAGGCAGCCGAGGATCAGGTCGTCGATCTGATTCGGGTCCAGACCCGGGTGGCGGGCCTGCATCTCGTCGATGAGTCCGGTCACGAGAGACACCGGCTTGACGCTGTGGAGGGAGCCGTTGGCCTTGCCGCGACCGCGCGGGGTGCGGATCGCCTCATAGATATATGCCTCGTTCGCCATGGTGAGCCCTTCTGTGAACGCCGCCGCCGGCAGCCGATGCTTATTGAGCAACTGTCAACAACAAGGCTACTCCCGGCTCCGCACCGCCACAAGGGGGTGACGTCGTTGGATCTGCGCCACCACCCCACTACCCTGCGGGCATGGCGCGTGGATCCTGGGGACAAAGCAAGCAGTTGACCACCAAGTCGTGGGGCATCATCAAGGACAACCGGTACCTGCTGGCCTTCCCCGTCCTGGGCTTCGTGGGCAGCCTGATCCCCCTGGCGATCTTCTGGGCCCCCGCCGCGTGGTTCCTGGCCGCCGATAACTACGTCCCCGCGGTGGCGCTGGCCATCATCGGCATCTTCGCCACCCAGATCGTCATCTCGATCACCAGCGGTGGTCTCGTGGCGGCAGCCGATACCGAACTCGCCGGAGGCGACTCCTCTCTGGGCCACGGCATCGGCGCATCGCTCGCCCGCCTGTTCCCGTTGATCGGCTGGGCGTTCGTCCAGACGGTCATCAACATCATCGTCGGCCTGATCCGCGGCAATAACCAGGGCGGTGCCGCATCGGTGGTTCGCAACATCGCTGCGTCGGGGATCCTCGCCATGTGGAGCCTCATCACGTTCTTCGCGGTGCCCTTCATCATGCTCGAGAAGGTCGGGCCCATCACCGCGATCAAGGAGTCGGCCAAACTTTTCAAGGCCAAGTGGGGCCTGCAGATCTTCGGCGGGGTGCGTATCGGGGGTGTGGTCGCCCTGATCACCATCCTGCCGGCGATCCTGGTGATCGTGCTCGGGTTCGTGCTGACGCTGTCGAACCTGTGGGCCATCGGGGTGCCGTTCATCGTGATCGGCGTGATCGTCTTCGCGATCGGCGCCCTACTACTGTCGACCCTGCGCGGCATCTTCTCAGTCGTGCTGTTCCGTTACGCCAAGGACGGCGCTCTCGAGGGTGGCTTCACCGAGGACGAGCTCGCCGGCGCGGTACGCACGCGAGCGTGACCGACGCCAAAGCGCCGACACCCCGCTCCACGCCCCCGCGTCGAATCGGCCTGCTGGGTGCGGAGAGCACTGGCAAGACCACCGTGGCCGAGGGCCTCGCGCGATCGATCGACGGTTTCATCGCCGAGGAGTACCTGCGCGACTTCGTCCGCGATTACGGCCGCACCCCCAGCCTCGCTGATCAGGAGGGGATCTTCCTCACCCAGCAGGCGACCGTCGCCACCGTCACGCGTGCGGCCACCCATGCCGGGGTGCCGTGGATCATCGCGGACCCACTGCCGCTGATGACCGCGGTCTACAGCATCGTGTACTTCGATGACGATGCGTTGCTGACCGCGGGTATCGATGACGCGGCCGGCTACGACCTGCTGGTGTGGTGCGCACCGGATTTCCCCGGCTCACCCGAGCCGGCGATGCGCGATGGCGAGCAGATGCGCCGACGCACCGACGTGGTCATCACCGACCTGATCGCCCCCCGCCTGCCGCTGACGAAGGTCACCGGCGACCCCGAGACCCGATTAACCGAAATCCGCAACTTTTGCGCCATTCTCCATGAGGGAGGCGTTGCGGATTTCGGCTCATGACCGGGGCAGGAACCCTCTCGACAGGAACCATGATGGGTCCCTGTGCCGTGTGGGCACCCGCGCCCGAACGCGACTGACCTGACGTGCGTCAGGATGAGCGCATGAGCGAGCACCGCACCACCGATGATCCGCGCTGGCCGCGGGCCGGTACCTGGTTGGCCGGTGGGACAGACACGGCACGGGTCGATCTCGCCGTGCTCGGGGTACCGACGCACCGCACCTCGCTGAGCCCCACCCGCGCTGACACCACCCCGGCCGCTATTCGCGAGGCGCTCAATCGCTACTCGACGTATTCGTCGATCCACGATGTCGACATCGCGTCCTTGTCCTGCCGCGACCTCGGGGATATCGAGCAGCCCGATGGTCCCGAAGGCGAACTCCGTGTCAGTGATGCCGTCCGCGAGGCCCTGCGCTCAGCGGAACTTCTCCTCGCCCTCGGCGGCGACAACTCCCTGACCTATCCCGTCGCCATCGGAGCGTGCCCCGATCTGGAGACTTCCGGACTCATCACCGTCGACGCCCACCACGATCTGCGCGACGGCATCAGCAATGGGTCACCCGTGCAGCGCCTGATCGATGCCGGTCTGCGCGGTGATCGCATCGTGCAGATCGGTATCGCGGATTTCGCCAACTCTGCCCACTACGCCCAGCGTGCTCGAGACCACGGCATCACCGTCATCAATCGGGAGTCGCTACACGACAGTCGTATCGACGATGTCATGGCACAGGCGATGCGAATCGCAGGAGCCGGCGGCGGCCCGATCCACGTCGACCTCGACGTCGACGTCTGCGACCGGTCGGTGGCGCCCGGCTGTCCGGCATCAGCCCCGGGCGGGATCAGTGCCGCAGAACTGCGCCGCATCGCGTTCCTCGCTGGACGCTCCCCTCGCGTGCACTCGATCGATATCGCCGAGATCGATGCGGCGGCAGATGCACCCGATCAGCGCACCGTGCGCCTCGGCGCCCTACTCCTACTCGAAGCCGCCGCGGGATTCGCCTGCAGGTAGGAGCTGATGCGCAACCTCAGCCTGCTCGACGCGTCAACGATTCCATCTCACGCACGATCGATTCGGCTGCACTGAGTTCGGGTGCGAGGTAGCGATCCGGTCCGGGGCCTGGAACGCGCTCCCGCAGCCGCTGGAGCACCTCAGCACTCCCAGCTCCCGGCTGCAAGGGCGCGCGTAGTTCGATCGCACGCGCTGCTGTGAGGAGTTCGATCGCCAGAATGCGTCGTAGATTCGCCACGATCAGTCGCAGCTTGCGCGCCGCGTGCCAACCCATCGACACGTGATCCTCCTGCATGGCGGAGCTGGGGATGGAATCGACACTGGCAGGCGCGGCCAGTCGCTTGCACTCACTGACCAGCGCTGCCTGCGTGTACTGCGCGATCATCAGCCCGGAGTCGACGCCCGGATCATCAGCGAGGAACGGGGGCAGTCCGTGACTGCGGGCCTTGTCCAGCATCCGGTCGGTGCGTCGCTCGGCCATCGAACCGACATCGGTCGCCGGGATCGCCAGGAAATCCAGCGCGTACGCGACCGGGGCACCGTGGAAGTTGCCATTGCTCGACACCGTCCCGTCTTCGAGAACGACCGGGTTATCGATCGCGGCGGCGAGTTCACGCTCTGCGACACCGCGAGCGAAATCGATCGTGTCACGCAGACCACCGGTGACCTGGGGAGCACATCGCAGCGAGTAGGCATCCTGCACGCGAGTGTCGGCCTCCCTGTGCGAGGCGACGATGGGTGAACCGTCGAGGTGGGCGTACATCCGCGCCGCACTGTGCGCCTGGCCGGGATGAGGTCGCAAAGGACGGTGGAGTTCGGGGCGGAACACCGAGTCGGTCCCCAGGAGTCCTTCGACGCTCATCGCAGCGGTGATGTCGGCGACGTCGGCTAAACCGTCCAAATCAGCGAGGGCCAGGATGAGCATGCCGAGCATGCCGTCGGTGCCGTTGATGAGAGCCAGTCCCTCCTTCTCCTGCAACTCCACCGGGGTGATGCCGGCGTCGTCGAGCAACTCGGGAACGGGTCGGGTGAACCCCTCGGCATCCTGCGCATCACCCTCTCCCATCAGCACCAGGGCGCAGTGGGCGAGCGGTGCGAGATCACCGCTGCACCCCAGTGAACCGAACTCGCCGACCACCGGGGTGATACCCGCATTGAGCAGGTCGACCATGGTCTGGGCGATGACGGGACGCACGCCGGTGCGACCACTGCACAGTGTCTTCGCGCGCAGGAACATCAACGCACGGACCACCTCGCGCTCGACGGGTTCGCCCATTCCCGCGGCATGCGAGCGCACGAGCGAGCGCTGCAGTTGCACGCGTTGCTCGACGGGGATGTGCCGGTTGGCGAGTGCTCCGAATCCGGTGGAGATGCCGTATGTCGGCGTGGCCGATGCCGCGAGCGCTTCGACCTGTGCACGAGTGCGGGCCATGGCAGTGAGTGCCTCCTCGGCGATCACCACGCGCGCTCCCTCGCGGGCGACGGCGATGACGTCCTCGATCGTCACCCCCGTGGTTCCCACGGTCACGGTCGCACCCACCTGATCGGACTCGCCCATCACCCACGGCCTCCTCGATCGCCATTACCTGCTGTGAGCCGCACGCCACCCCTCCACACCTCATCGATCTGGTCGACCCCGGGACGATAGGCCAGGTAGAGCGGATTGGGCGCATCCAGGACGACGAGATCCGCCCGGGCACCCGGCTCGATACGCCCCACATCATCGCGCCGAAGCGCCCGTGCGCCACCGAGCGTGGCGGCGGTGAGTGCTTCAGCCGGTGTCATGTGCATCTCGCGCACCGCCATCGCGACACACCACGGCATGCTCGTGGTGTAGCTCGAGCCGGGATTGCAGTCTGTGGCGATCGCCACGGTCACCCCGGCATCGAGGAGACGACGCGCATCCGGGTAGGGGGAGCGAGTGGAGAACTCCGCACCGGGCAGCAGGGTGGCCACCGTGTCGGAATCGGCGAGCGCATCGACATCGGCATCATCCAGATGGGTGCAGTGATCAGCGGATGCCGCACCGAGCTCGACCGCGATCTGCACGCCAGGGCCGTGCTGCAGTTGATTGGCGTGCACCCTCGGCAGCAATCCCGCATCGATACCGGCGCTCAGGATGGCTCGAGCCTGGTCACCATCGAAGGCTCCGCGATCGCAGAACACATCGATCCACCGGGCGTGCGGCCGGCACGCCTCGAGCATGGCCCCGGTGACGAGATCGACGTATCCGCCAACGTCATCAGCGAATTCCGCGGGCACCACGTGCGCACCGAGGTAGGTGGTCTCCGGGGTGAAGTGGGCAGCGATGCTCAATGCGCGCGACTCATCGTGCACGGTAAGGCCATAGCCGGACTTGATCTCGAATGTCGTCACCCCTGACGTCAGGAACTCGTCGACCAGCCGCTGGGCATTGGCCTGCAGAGCATCATCGGTGGCCTCGCGGGTCGCCCGGACCGTCGAGGTGATCCCTCCCGCGGAGTACCGCTGACCGCTCATGCGCGCGGCGAACTCCGCACTTCGTTCACCGGCGAAGATGAGGTGCGCGTGACTATCGACGAAGCCGGGGATGACACATCGGCCACCGAGACTGCGCGCGCTGTCCGCCGCAGGAGCGGCATCAGCAGAGCCGACCCACGCAATGCGATCACCGTCGAGGACGACGGCCGCGTCCGCAATATCGCCGCGCTCGGTCTGGGTGGACACCACACCGATGTCGGTGAGCAGGATCGAGGTGCGACCGGATGCTGCGCCGCTCATGCCTGCTCACGCATCGGGATGCGCACGCCGCGCTGCTCGGCGACCTCGACAGCCTCGTCGTACCCGGCATCGCAGTGGCGCATCACACCGGTGCCGGGATCATTGGTCAGCACCCGCTCGAGCTTCTGCCCGGCTAGTTCCGTGCCGTCGGCGACGCTCACCTGACCGGAGTGGATCGAACGACCCATTCCCACTCCGCCACCGTGGTGGATCGACACCCACGAGGCACCGGATGACACGTTGAGCATCGCGTTGAGCAACGGCCAATCAGCGATGGCATCGGAGCCGTCCAACATGCCCTCGGTCTCCCGATAGGGGGACGCGACCGATCCGCAATCCAGGTGATCCCGCCCGATGACGATCGGCGCGGCGACCTCACCGTGGGCGACCAGGTCGTTGAAGGCCAGCCCGGCCTTCTCGCGCTCGCCATAACCCAGCCAGCAGATGCGCGCGGGCAGACCCTGGAACGCCACCCGCTCCGAGGCCATGGTGATCCAGCGCCGCAGGTGGTCGTTATCGGGAAAGAGTTCGAGCACTGCCCGATCGGTGCGTGCGATGTCGGCGGGATCTCCACTGAGGGCGACCCAGCGGAACGGCCCTTTGCCCTCGCAGAACAGCGGGCGGATGTAGGCGGGGATGAAACCGGGGAAGTCGAAGGCCCGGTTATAGCCGCCCTTGCGCGCCTCATCGCGGATGGAGTTGCCGTAGTCGAAGACCTCCGCCCCGGCATCCATGAAATCGACCATCGCCTCGACGTGCATCGCCATCGACGCCTGAGCCCGATCAGTGAACTCCTCCGGCTTCTGGCGGGCGTAGTCGTGCGCATCATCCAGATCGATGCCCTCGGGGATATAGGCCAGCGGGTCGTGCGCCGAGGTCTGGTCGGTGACGATGTCCACGGGGACTCCCCTGCGGTACAACTCCGGCAGGACGATCGCCGCATTGCCCACGAGCCCGACCGAGATCGCTTTGCGCTGCTCCTTGTACGACACGACGCGGGCGATCGCATCGTCGAGATCATCGGCGATCTCATCGAGATAACGGGTCTCCACTCGACGGCGCAGCCGAGTGGGATCGATGTCGATGATGAGGCAGGTGCCCTCGTTCATCGTCACCGCGAGCGGCTGCGCACCTCCCATGCCGCCCGCCCCGGAGGTCACCGTCAAGGTGCCTGCCAGCGTGCCACCGAATCGCTTCTCGGCGACCGCTGCGAACGTCTCGTACGTGCCCTGCAGGATCCCCTGCGTACCGATGTAGATCCACGAGCCGGCTGTCATCTGCCCGTACATCGTCAAGCCCAGTCGCTCAAGGCGGCGGAACTCCGGCCAGGTCGCCCAGTCCCCCACCAGATTGGAGTTGGCCAGCAGTACCCGCGGCGCCCACTCATGCGTGCGGAACACCCCGACCGGTCGGCCGGACTGCACCAGCATCGTCTCGTCGGGAGCGAGAGTGGTCAGGGTGCGGGCCATCGCATCGAAGGACGCCCAGTCGCGCGCTGCTCGCCCGGTGCCGCCGTAGACGACGAGCTCCTCGGGGTGCTCGGCGACCTGCGGGTCGAGGTTGTTGTGCAGCATCCGCAGGGCAGCCTCGGTCGGCCAACTGCGCGCGGTGAGCGTGGTGCCGCGCGCGGCCCGCACGGGGCGGGATCCGCTCAGGGTGTCGTGGGCCAGATCGGTCATGGGGATCCCTTCCTCGCGGCCATCGGATCACCTGCGGTGATGACGCTTCGTGGGCTCATCCTCATCGGCGCCATCGGGACTCGACAGGCGGCGAAGGTGCCAGCTGTCTGGGATCCCAGACTATGCTGCCTTCTCGTGGCCATCCGTGGTGTCGCCAACCGGAGCGCACACCGGCGTGCGGATCGGGACGCGGATCGATGAGCAAAGTCCCCGCAGCGACGTCGACCCTCGACCTACTGCGCGCCCTGGCCAGCCGTGGACCCTCGACCGCGACCGCCCTCGCCGAAGCGATCGGCATCCCGCGCAGCACCACCTACCACCTGCTGTCGGTGCTGACCGAGAACGGGTTCGTCGTGCATCTGCCCGATGAGCGACGCTGGACTCTCGGGCCGAGCGCCTTCGAGATCGGGATGGCCTATCTGCGCCATGATCCACGCGAGGCACTCGCACGCCCGGTGCTCACCGAACTGGCCGAGCGCGTCGGGCACACCGTGCACCTCGCCGCACTGCACGGCAGCGAAGTCGTCTACCTGCTCAAGGAGTCTCCGCGTAGTCCACGGCGGGCCTCGACCCACATCACCGACGTCGGGGTGCGGCTACCGGCCGCAACGACGGCGAGCGGACGCGCGATGCTCGCGACACTGTCGGCCGAACAGGTGCGAGCGGTGATGAGCTCACCGACCGCCTTCGTCTCGCGCACGGGGCGAGGACCCACCTCACTATCAGCCCTGCGCTCAGTGCTGACCAGAGAGCGGCGTGCGGGATACGCCCTCGAGGATGGCGAGATCCTCGACGGTTACGCCTCCGTGGGTGTCGCGATCATCGACTCAGCCGGCCGATTGGCGGGAGCGGTGAGCGTGACGGTCCACACCACCGACGATGCCGCCGACCTCGACAGCGTGATCGCGTATGTGCCCGAGGTGCGCAACGCCGTCGACACGATCGCAACCCGACTGAGTAGATGAACAACAACGGCGCGAAACCGGACTAACACCCCGGAATTAGTACCGATAATCGTCGTTCTCGGGCCGAATCAGCCGAGTACGCCGTCCACACGTCGCGGGATCCCCCAGGGGTTGCCCTCGCGAACCGCGGCCGGCTGCCACGCCTCCGGCACACTCTGGAAGGTCACCGGGCGCAGGAACCGGTCGACGGAGGCCGCACCCACACTCGTCGTCTCCGGACGCGTCGTTGCCGGGAAGGGTCCGCCGTGCTGCATCGACCACGTCACTGCGACACCGGTCGGCCAGCCACCCCACAGCACGCGCCCTGCATGCGCGGCGAGACGTGGCAGCAGGTCAGCGAGCACGTTCTCCTCCCCGTTGGCGTGCACGCCCGCGGCGAGTAAACCGGGTAGGGCATCGGCGATGCTGAGCATCTGCGCGTCATCGTCGTACTCCACAAGTAGCGACATCGGCCCGAAACATTCCTCGAGAAGTTCCGGATGCGCGAGGATCGCCGCCGCTGACACGGACATGAGCGTGGGACGCACGGCATCGGCCGCCTCATCGTGACCGCCTGTGTGCAGCACCTCGACATCATCGATCGCGATCCGGGAGTCGACTCCGGCGAGGAACGTGTCTCGAATGGCGTCGGTGAGCATGCGCTGACCAGGTGCTCCCCCGACGGCATCGATCAACGCCGATCGCAGTTGCTCACTGCGCGGCGCGATCAGCAATCCGGGCTTGGTGCAGAACTGCCCCGCACCGAGGGTGAACGAACCGACGAATCCGGCTGCGATTTCGGCTTCGTGACCGGAGAGGTAGGTCTCGGTCACGAACATGGGATTGACGCTGCCGAGTTCGCCGAAGAACGGGATAGGTCGCGGCCGCCCAGCGGCCAGTTGGGCTAGCGCGAGGCCGCCGCGCTGACTGCCGGTGAACGCGACCGCCTCGATCCGATCATCGGCGACCAGATCGATGCCCGTCTGCAGGCCGTCATCGACCAGACCGAGAACACCTTCGGGAGCACCAGCCGCGGCCAGTGCATCCTGGGCGATCACCATGATGGCGTCGGACAATCGGGGGTGGCCGGGATTGGGCTTGACCACCACGGGGCACCCGGCCGCAAGAGCCGATGCCGTGTCACCGCCCAGCGTGGAGAACGCGAAGGGGAAGTTGCTGGCGGCGAACACCGCGACCGGGCCAAGCGGGATGTTCATCCGGCGCAGGTCCGGGCGCGGGGGGGTCAGCGCGGGATCAGCATGATCGATGACGACACCCAGGAACGCACCATCACGCACCACCTTCGCCATGAGGCGGAGCTGCCCCGTTGTCCGCCCGACCTCACCACGCAGCCGCTCCTCACCCAGGCGACTCTCGGTCATCGCAATCGGCACGAGGTGATCGGCGTTCGAGTCCACCGCATCGGCGATCGCTTCCAGCAGCGACGCTCGGGTCGGCAGGTCGGTGGCGGCACACCACTCGGCGGCCGACCGCGCCTTCGCACATGCGGCCTCGACGGTGGTGATGCGGGTGCTGGACATGACGTACTCCCTCTCGCGTCGGGTTGAACACTGTGTCGGGTTGAACACTGTGTCGTCGTGGTGCGTGGTCGTTTCGCGCAGGCCAAGCGTGACTACCGGGCGATGCGGGCGCTGACGACCGCATCCTCCCAGCCCATCCCCATGCTCTTGAAGACGCGTGAGCCGGGCAGGTCGAATTCCGATGTGACGAGGTCGGTGAGATCGGCATCGATGTCATCTGCGGTCATCAATCCGTCATTGATCGGGATCACCACATCTCCGGCCTCGCGGAGTGCAGCCTGACGATTCTCGACCGCGACGAAGGATCGCGCGACCAGCTCGCCGGGGAGTTCGCGTCCCGTGGGTGAGTGGCCGCCGATCGCGATCGCGGTGACATCGTGCCCGGGATCAGCGAATACCGGAGTCGTCGCGGTGGTCGCGCACACGATGATGTCAGCCTGCGCCGTACTCCCTGTCGACGCATCGGAGGAGACGGCCTCGATATCGAGGTCGGGGTGGCGCTTGCGCGCTGCAGCGACCATCGCCTCAGCACGCTCCGGCCGGCGCGCGGCGACACTGACGGTCGTGAGGGGCCATTCGGCGGCGATCGCATCGAGGTGGGCAGCACCCTGCGGGCCAGCACCGAAGATCACCAACCTCGCCGCATCACGCGGTGCGAGTGCACGCAGGGCCACGATGCTGATCGCGGTGGTCCGGATCACGGTGAGTGCGGCGGCATCCATGATGACCCGTGGTGCGAGTGACACCGGATCGCAGACCAGGTGCACACCCTTGATGCGTTCACCTGGCCCATCCGGGTCATGCAGGATCGTCACGATCTTGATCGTCGGAGTGCCCGTGACCCGGCTGGGCATCATCAGCATCTCGCCGTTGGGCAGATCCATGAACTGCCGCGGCGGATCCTCTTCGCCGGGAAGTCCAGCCCGCAACGCGTCCTCCAGGGCGTCGGCGCACTGGCCGATGCTGGCCGCCGCATACGTTGCCTCTTGATCGAGGTAGACCGGATCGCCGAGGTGCACCGCGTCACTCATCGTCTTCGTTCCTCTCAGTCTGGAATCCCGTTGCGGCGAGGGCACCGAGCGGAACGGGTACGGCAACAGGCCGGACTGCCGCGCGGGATTGTCCGGCGAGCGTTGTCGACTGTGGACACAGGCGATCCACCGTCTGCGCGCAGATGCGCCCCTGGCACCATCCCATACCGGCTCGGGTCAGCAGTTTGACCGTCCGGGCGTCACGTGCGCCGAGGTCATCGATGGCATGCTCGATGCGGGAGACGGGCACCTCCTCGCATCGACACACGGTCGTATCACCCTGCAGGTCCTCGCGCCAACCCGGTGCGATCGGGAACGCCTCGGCGAGTGCATCGGCGAAGTCGCGCATCCGATCACGGCGGCGGCGTAGTCCCACCTCATCACGCAGGGGTGAGGATCGCCCGAACGACCGGGCGGCAGTAGCACCGGCGATGAGCCCCTCGACTCGGGCCAGGTCGACTCCCCCGACACCGGTCGTCTCCCCCGCCGCGTAGACCCCGGCGACGGAGGTGGCCTGGTTGTCATCGACGACGACCGACAGTCCCTCGTCCGCACTGACCCGAAGTTCGCATCGCAGTTGCGCGAGCAGGTCGGTCTGCGCGGTGAACCCGTAGCCCAGGGTGAGCGTGTCGGCCTCGAGCAACCGATCTGTCCCGGGGATCGCGTGCCACTGCGCGTCGACGCGACCGATCGTGACCCCCGTCACCGACCCTTCACCGTGGACACGACGCACACGATGGCGGCGTAGGTACGGAACGCGATGGCGCGCGAGTCTGGCGAGGTAGCCGGTGAGCTCACCGGCCTTGTCCACGCGCGTCAGCGCCGCTCGGTATCGCCCTAATCGCAGTGGGTCATTGGCCTCGACCACGGCGACGACGAC
Source organism: Actinomycetes bacterium (assembly GCA_965657825.1). Lineage (GTDB taxonomy): Bacteria > Actinomycetota > Actinomycetes > S36-B12 > S36-B12 > M55B157. Next base: position 47,409 of record CBFHQG010000003.1, read on the forward strand.
CCCTCCGGCCTGCAGGATCGCGTCAGCGACCGCAAGGAGGAATGGTCCCGTCCCCGCGACGACGATCCGTGACCCCGGGAGCACGCCGCTTCCCTTGATCAGCGCCTGCGCTCCGCCACCGGTCATGACCCCGGGCAGGTCCCAACCGGGAACGGGGAGTGGGCGGTCATGTGCACCGGTGGCGATCACAAGCCTGCGCGCCTCGATCACGCCGAGGTGGTCGCGGTGTCGATCGTCACCACGGGTGCGGATACGAAACAACGGCTGTGACGCATCACCCATCGACTCGATCGCGTAGACAGTGGTCGCCGATTCGATGTGGATACCAGCCCACATCCGCTCGTCGTTGCAGCCGCGCGGCCGGTAGGCAGGGGCGGTGACCGGGCGTCGGTGGTACTGGCCTCCCGCCACTGGGTTGGCATCCACCACCGTCACCGAGCATCCGGCCTGCGCCGATGCGTAGGCCGCCGACATCCCCGCGGCTCCTGCACCCACGATCACGACATCGCGGACCTGTTTCGTCATGTCATCTCACCGTCGAATCCCGTTGCCTGCTGGGTGCTGATCACATCTCCGGGTTCAACGAGCGTGATGCACGCCCGCACATTCGGTTCACCGTTGATGATCACCAGGCAGTCGAAGCACACCCCCATGCCGCAGAACACTCCGCGCGGAGAACCCTCGATGCGGGTCGTGCGCCACGAACGGATGCCCTGTGAGATGAGTGCCGCGGCGACGGTCGCACACTCGTCGACGATGATGGTGTGACCGTCGATGGTGATCTCAGGCATGGGCGCCGGCCCTATCGGTGGTGAATCGCATCGGGGAGAACGCCTCCAGCGGCAGGTCGGGGTCACATCCGCTGACCGACTGCGCGATGAGGTACCCGGTCGCCGCAGCGAGTCCGACCCCCGCACCCTCATGGCCGCAGGCGTGGATCAACCCGGGCACGCGATCGTCCGGCCCGATGACCGGCAGGTGATCGGGGCAGTAGGGCCGGAATCCGCCATAGGTCCGCAGTAGTTGCACCCCGGTCAGTCGCGGGAAGATCGCGATCGCCTGTTGCGCAAGGCGAGAGATGATCGACCAGTCCAGGGTCGCATCGAAACCCACGCGTTCGCGGGATGAGCCGATGAGGATGGTGCCGCCCCGTGTGCCCTCGATGACCGCGGAGGTCTCCAGGCCCTCGCGGTCAGAGGCGACATTGGCGACGTAGTCGGCGGCGTACACCTTGTGTCGCACCAAGGGTGGAAGCGGTTCGGTGACCAGCAGGAACCCCCGCCGCGGCAGGATCGGCAGGTCGACTCCGGCGAGCGCAGCAATCTGACCACCCCAGGTGCCACCGGCGTTGACCACGACAGGTGCGCCGATATGCCCCTCCCGGGTGCGCACACCGGTCACGTGGGGGTCACGGGTGATCTCCAGCACCTCGGTATCGAGGTATCGATCGAGTCGACCGGTCGCGACTCCACGCGCGATGAGGTGTGCCGCGGCGAGCATCGGCTGGGTCTGCATGTCCTGCGGGTAGTGAATACCACCGGGGATCGCCGATGTGATGTGCGGTTCGAGTTCACCGAGCCCGTCCGAGTCGACCTCGATGGCCTCGACTCCCGCCGTGCGCTGAGCAGCAGCGAACCGCTGCAACTTCTGCAGAGCCGCCTCGTCGTGGGCGATGACGATGCCGCCCTTGGGCTCCAACTCCGCCCGCTCCCCGATGAGGTCGATCAGGTCGAACCACAGCCGACGACTGAGCAGGGCAAGATCGAGTTCCGGCCCAGGCCCCTTATCCGAGACGAGGATGTTCCCCTCGCCTGCCCCTGTCGTCCCCGATGCGACGCTGCCACGATCGACGATCGCCACTCGCAAGCCCACGTCGACCAGATAGTGCGCGCAGCAGGCACCGACGACTCCTGCGCCGATGACGATGGCGTCGTAGGTGCTCGTCCGCCCCGGTTCACTCATCACGTCTGGCCCAACTACCGCGGACGTGGTCGAGGTGGTGGCCCATGAGGTCCGCTGCTGCCGCACTATCGCCGCGTGCGACTGCCTCGAGCAGTTCGAGGTGTTCCTGCGCTGACGCGACGAGTGTGCCGTCGGCGGCCAGATCGCCCAGCCCGTAGAGCCGACTCTGGGTGCGCAGCGCATCGACGATGTCGATCAGCCGCGGATTACCGGCGCCCGCGAGCAGGGCGAGGTGGAACTCCCGGTCTCCTTCCAGATAGGACACGAGATCTCCGGCGGCTGCCGCATCGCGCACCTGCTCGGCGATGATGCGCAGGTGCACGATCGACTCATCACTCAGTGCCCCGCTCGCCCGCTCGACCGCGGGCACCTCCAGCATCCGGCGCACCTCGGTCAGTGCATCCAGATCAGCATCGGTCATCTCGACAACGCGAAAACCCTTATTGGGCACCGCGGCGAGGATTCCCTGCTGCACGAAATCCAGCATCGCTTCGCGCACCGGGGTGGCAGAGACGCCCAGCTGCTCGGCGAGGGTCGGGATGGAGTAGGTGGTTCCCGGCTGCAACTGACCGGAGATGAGTGCGGTGCGCAGTGCTGCCGCAACCTGCTCACGCAGGGACACCCGACCGCTCACCTCCGGCAGATGCAGCGTGGTCACAGCACGAACCCTGCAGGGAAAGGATCGTCGGGGGCCAGGAAGTACTGCGCGGTGCCGGTCACCCAGGCACGCCCCGTGATCGTCGGTACGACTGCGGCAACATCACCGACCGTCGTCGACTCGATCAGTCGCCCGGTGAACGTCGTGCCGATGAACGACTCGTTGATGAAGTCGGTGTCCAGGGGGAGTTCACCGCGGGCATGTAGTTGCGCCATGCGCGCTGACGTGCCGGTGCCGCAGGGGGAACGATCGAACCAGCCGGGGTAGATCGCCATCGCGTGACGCGAGTGCTGCGCATCGGATCCTGGAGCGATCACCTGCACGTGGTGGCAGCCGCGGATCTCCGGCTGCGTTGGATGGATCGGCTCATCACTGGCGTTGATGGCCTCCATCATCGCCAGTGCCCGCCGCATGATCTCGTCACCGTTGGCGCGATCGAACTCCACGCCGAGAGCGTCAGCATCGACGATGGCGTAGAAGTTGCCACCGAACGCCATGTCATACGGCACCCGACCGATACCGGGAACCTCGACAGAAGCATCGAGGGCGTGCGCGAAGGAGGCGACATTGCGGATCGTGACGGATTTCGCCGCACCAGCCTCCACCGCGACCTCGGCCACAACCAATCCTGCGGGAACATCGAGGCGGATCGTGGTGACCGGCTCGATGACCTCGACCATGCCCGTTTCGACCAGCACCGTCGACACACCGATCGTGCCGTGCCCGCACATCGGCAGGCACCCGGTGACCTCGATGTACACCACACCCCAGTCGGCATCGGCACGCGTCGCGGGCTGGAGTATCGCTCCACTCATCGCGGAGTGCCCGCGAGGTTCGGTCATCAGCAGGGTGCGGATGTCATCCATGTGCTCCATGAAGTGCAACCGCTTGGCCATCATGGTGTCGCCGGGGATCTCACCGACACCACCGACGATCACCCGTGTGGGCATGCCTTCGGTGTGCGAGTCGACTGCATGGAAGACCCGCTTTGCGCGCATGGCTTAACGGTAGCCCTTGGCCAGGGCTGCCTCGGTGGCCTTGCGCACCGTCGCTTCGTGCTCGGGGGTCAACGGGAGTCGCGGCGGACGGCACGGTCCGCCGAAGCGACCGGCGATGTCCATGCTCAGCTTGATCGCCTGCACGAACTCGGTCTTGGAATCCCAGCGCAGCAGCGGGTGGAGATCGCGGTATATCGGCACCGCCGTCGCAACATCACCGGCCATCGCCGCGTCGTAGAGGGAGCGACTGGCTTCCGGGAGCGCATTGGGGTACCCGGCGATCCAACCCTTGGCACCGGCGAGGGCGAGCTCCACCACGACGTCATCAGCACCGATGATCAGGTCGAGTTCCGGGGCGAGTTCGCCGAGTTCGTAGGCGCGGCGCACATCACCGCTGAACTCCTTGACCGCGACGATGAGGCCCTCACTGTGCAGGCGGGCGAGCATCTCGGGGGTGAGATCCACCTTGGTGTCGAAGGGGTTGTTGTAGGCCACGATCGACATCCCGGCCTGCGCCACCTCGCGGTAGTGCTCCATCACGATGCGCTCATCGGCACGGTAGGCATTCGGCGGCAGGAGCATGACCGCGGCAGCTCCGGCCTCGGCGGCCTGCTCGGTCCACCGCCGCGACTCCCCTGATCCGTAGGCGGCGACTCCGGGCACGACGACTCCACCCACCGCATTGGCCGCCGCGACCGCGGTGGTCACGACCTTCGCGCGCTCATCGTCGGTCAGGGTCTGGTACTCCCCGAGGGAGCCGTTGCACACGACACCGTCCGAGCCGTGGGTGCACAGCCAGGTGACGTGGTCGGCGTACCGGTCGTAATCGACCGAGCCATCGGGGGCGAAGGGCAGGGCGGTCGCGGTGAGGATCCCGCGCCAGGGAGTCGATGTTGTCATGAGTGATATATTACATAGCACTCCTCCGCTGTCAATAGCCCTTCTTCGGGCGAATCGCGCCCGATTCGGGCTCCCTTCGCCCGAAGAAGCGCTACGCCGAGCGGCGGAAGGCTCCGGGGGTCATCCCCAGCACCGATCGGAACTGTCGAGTGAAGGACGCCTGGTCATAGAACCCACAGGCGGCCGCGATCTCCCCGGCGCTCAGGGTCGTCGTCGTCAGCAGTCGCGCCGCGTGCTCCACGCGCAGCCGCTGCAGCAGCGAGCGTGGACTCAAGCCCAGGGTTCGGCGGCACAGTCGCTCCAGTTGGGTGACCGAAAGACCTGCGGCAGAAGCGATTTCACGAACACGCCACGGCTCGTCGATGCGCCCGCGGATCTCCGCGAGAGCCTGGGCCAGGCCGGCCTGAGCACCATCCATCTGCGCATGCAGATCCACCGACAGCACGGCGACCCCGCACACCTGCCCCGCATCGTCGACCAGCCGGGTCTTGGACGTCAGGTACCAGCCCAGCCGGCGGTCGGGGCGCACGATGAGTTCCAGATGCCCCGCGAGCGGCTCACCGGTCGCGAGCACCTGCGCGTCCTGTGCGGCATACGACTCGGCAAGATCCGGGGCGAAGAAGTCCGTCACCCGGCCACCGATGATCTGGGCAGCCGGGCGCCCCACGCGCTCAGCGAACCCGGAATTGACGTAGATATAGCGGCCATCAGCATCCTTCGCCGAGGCCATCACCTGCGGGAGCGAGTCCACCAGTTGCATGAACGTCGCCAGCGCCCTGCTAGTAATTTGTATTTTTTCGACTCCCACGGGGTCACTGTGGCACAAGACGAGCAGCCCGGACACATGATGGGGTGCCCCCATGTCGACCGATGCCCGCGTGCAGCCCACCATCACCGCCTCACCAGCGGGAGCCGAAGCCCGTGCCACCGAGCTGCTCGCCCGCGCCGGTGCACTGACCACCCGCACCGAACGGCGCAGTGCCAGGCGCCTCGGGCGGCTCATCGGTGATGATGCCGGTCGAGACCTGCTGCTGGATCTCACCGACCAGGTGCTGCGCATCCGTGATCGACGACGCGCGGCCCGACGCCTGCACGACCTGGTGCGCGCCGGTGTCCCCCGCTCCCTCGGGCTCGTCGACGGGATGGGCTTGCGCATGCTCGGTCGCATCGCGCCCTACGCCCCGCGCCTGGCCGAATGGGCCGTCGATTGGCGTGTCGGGTCGGAAACCAACGGTGTCATCCTGCCCGCCGAGGATTCACCCTTCTCCCGCTATGTGGCACGACGCCGGGCCGACGGCTTCGATCTGAACATCAACGTGCTCGGCGAGGCCATCCTGGGTGACGACGAGGCCGATCAGCGGTTCGAGATGGTCGCCGCGCGCCTGCGCCGCCCGGACGTGAACTACGTCTCGGTCAAGATCTCCGCCCTCTGCGCCAATCTGGATGTCCTCGCCTGGGATGACTCGCTCGCGCGGATCACCGATCGACTCGCTGCGCTGTACCGCATCGCTGCTGCGCACGACTCCTTCGTCAATCTCGACATGGAGGAGCACCGCGATCTCGACCTCTCGGTGGAGTCGTTCATTCGCGTGCTCGACCAACCGGAATTCTCCACTCTGCGCGCTGGGATCGTGCTGCAGGCCTATATCCCTGATTCGCATGATGCGCTGAAGCGCCTGTGCGAGTGGGCCAACGAGCGCCAGGCACACGGCGGCGCCGAGATCAAGATCCGCCTGGTGAAGGGTGCCAATCTCGCCATGGAGCAGGTCGAAGCCGAGCAGCGCGACTGGCCGCAGGCACCGTACTACTCCAAGGCCGATGTCGACGCGTCGTACAAGCTCATGCTGCACAACGCACTCACCTGGGCCAATCCCGGCGCAGTGCGTCTTGGCATCGCGTCGCACAACCTGCTCGATGTCGCGTGGGCACTGACCGTGCGTGATTCGCTGGATGATCCGAGTCGCATCGAGATCGAGATGCTCGAGGGGATGGCGCCCGCCCAATCGCGTGCGGTGCGAGACGAGGCAGGCTCACTACTGCTGTACGCGCCCGTCGTGGAGAAGCGCGATCGGGATGCCTCCATCGCCTACCTCTCCCGACGCCTGGATGAGAACTCCGGACCGGAGAACTTCCTGCGCGCACTGTTCGACCTCACCCCCGACTCCCCCGCCTGGCAGCGTGAGATCGAGCGCTTCCGCGCCTCCCTGTCTCGAACCAGTGAGATCGAAACGACGTCGCATCGCACCCAGGATCGTCGGTCGGAGTCGCTGACCTTCACCGCCGATGGTCTGTTCGCGAACGTCGCCGATACCGACTTCACCACCCCGGGCAACCGCGCCTGGGCCGAGCAGATCCTGCAGCATCCGGCACCCGCGGCCCCCGATCTGGTGACGACGACCGAGCAGGTCGACGCGATCGTGGCCCGCGCTCGCACCGCCCAGGCCACCTGGGCGGACACCTCGTGGGAGGAACGCCGCGAGGCACTCGCCCGAGTGGCCACCGAGCTGGCTGCCCGACGCGGTGACCTGCTGTCGGTGATGGCGACCACGACCGGCAAGACGCTGCGGGAGGGCGATCCCGAGGTCAGCGAGGGGATCGACTTCGTCACGTATGCGGCTGCCCTGACCCACTCGCACGAGCAGCGCAGCGAGCAGATGGAGTGGACGCCCTTCCCCGTGACCCTCGTGGCCGGGCCGTGGAACTTCCCGTTCGCGATTCCCACGGCCGGTCTCGTCCACGCCCTGGCCGCCGGCGGGGCGGCGATCCTCAAGCCCGCGCCCGAGGCGCGCGCGGTGGGTGCGCAGATCATCGCCGCCATCCAAGCCGCGGGAGTCCCCGAGGGACTGATCCAACTGGCCTGCACACCCGATGACGAGGTCGGCCAGCACCTGGTCACCCATCTGGATGTCGACCAGGTGATCCTGACCGGCAGCCTGGCCACCGCGGAGTTGTTCCACGACTGGCGTCCCGATCTGCGGTTGCGCGCGGAGACCTCCGGCAAGAACGCCCTGATCATCACGGCTGCAGCTGACCTGGATCTTGCGATCAAGGATCTGGTGCGTTCAGCATTCGGACACGCCGGGCAGAAGTGCTCAGCGGCGAGCCTGGCCATCGTCGAGGCGAGCGTCTACGACGATCCGAGTTTCGCCACCCGGTTGGCCGATGCCGTCCGCAGCCTGGTCGTCGGCGCGGCCACCGACCCAGCGACGATCATCGGCCCGGTCATCAACTCCCCGGTCGGTTCACTCGCTCGTGCCTTGACCACGCTCGAACCCCAGGAGACCTGGCTGGTCGAGCCACGCCAGGTGGGGTCCACCGACTTCGGCGGCACGATCTGGACACCGGGCGTGCGCTGGGATGTCCAGCCCGACTCGTGGTTCCACCTGACCGAGTGCTTCGGACCGGTCCTCGGGGTCATGCGCGCACGCGACCTCGAGCATGCCATCGCACTGCAGAACGCCTCCGAGTACGGACTCACCGGCGGCCTGCACAGCCTCGACCCCGCCGAGATCGACATGTGGCTGGATCATGTCGAGGTCGGCAACGCCTATGTCAACCGGCACATCACCGGTGCGATCGTGCAGCGCCAACCTTTCGGTGGGTGGAAGCGCTCCAGCATCGGTGTCGGTGCCAAGCCCGGCGGCCCCGGCTACCTGGATACCTTCGGCACCTGGGTCGATCCCGCTCTCGATGCAACGGATACCTCCGCAGCGATCGAATCCCTGCGACGGGCATGGGCGCAGACCTATTCGATCGACCACGATCCGACCGCTCTCCGCAGCGAGCGCAACATCCTGCGCTACTACCCCTTGCACGGGGTCGCCGTACTCGCCGACCCCGGGGCCGATCCGGACACGCGTCGCCGGCACAAGGAGATCCTCGACGAGGCGTCGCTACTGAGCGGGACTCCCCGTCTGTGGTTCGCCGACTCCGATGACCTCCTCGCACGCATCGCCACCCTCGATGTGGAGCGGCTTCGCATCCTCGGACCGGTACACGACGATGTCCTGCGTGCCGCGCACACTGCCGGGATCGCGGTGGATACCGCACCGGTGACCACCGACGGCCATCTGGAGCTTGCTCACTGGGTGAAGGAGCAGGCGGTGTCGATCACGCGCCATCGCCACGGTCGGCTGCTGTCCTAGACCGCCTCAGGTCATCGACGGGCGTCGGCGTTCGACCGTCGCAGCTCCTCGAGCATCCGATCAACCTCGGTGACGATGGCTCCACCGAGCAGGAGCGCACCGGTGTCATCGACGTTCTTCAGGCTCTGCACCGACCGCGAGCGCCCCTCGACGACGGCATCGAGGGCGTGGATGACACCCGTCGGCGGATCACCGCCCTGCTCGATGCTGCTCGCCAGCGAGGAGGCGTGCACGCTGAGTGCCGCGCCGGTCGAGGCGAGCATGGCGGAGATGCCCTCCGGGACGTACACGTCACCTCGCGCGGTGGCATCGAAGAGCCCGCGGGCGATGTCGTTGACCTGTCCGGTGGTCTGCTGCAGGACGGTGTACTGGTCGCGGATCGCCTGACCCTTCGAGCGATGTGCCCGCGACGTCGCCACGGCAACACGGGAGCCGAGGGCGAGGTCGTCGAGCGTTTCGCCGAGGCGTCGGACGTCGACTGCGAGCGCGCGGCACTCGGTGAGCCATTGGCTGGCCTGGCGCCGGGTGCAACCGTTGGCCGAGTGCGTGCCGATATCGGTGAGCACGGCAGCGAGGCGGGAGTTCAAGTCCGAGAGTTGTTCGGTGATGCGCTGGTCGGGGGTTTCCGGGTGCGCGATGAAGGAGAAGATCATGCCGACAACGACACCGAGCAGGGTCGCTGCGATGCGGTGGATGATGACCTCATCGGTCAGGCCCTCACCGAGGACGTAGACGAACAAGGCGGTCGCGGGGATCTGCAGTGATCCTTCGGCACCGAGCCGCATCACGCGACCGATGATCAGTGACACCGCGACGATGACGCCTGCGGTCCACACGTGCAGTCCCCACACCTGGTACAGCGCGAAGGCGACGAGGAGGGCTGCGGCCGTCGCACCGAGCAGGGAGATCCCCGTGCGCAGGGAGCGGTTGACCGATAGGGCCACGGTGAGCACCGCGGCGACGGCTGCCGGTACCGGGCTGGCGATCCCCGCCATCGACGCGACCATCCACGCGATGGCGGCGGCGACCGCGGTGACGGCGATCCACCAGGCGGTCACCCAGGAACGAGCAAGTGCGCGGGTCGCACGACCGGCGAGACTGCGCGGAGTGAAGCGTGAGGCCAGGCCATCGAGACGGGCTTGGACGGCTCGCGATGCCGAACGCAGGACCCGGCCCGGGGAACGGGGGGTCAGCTGGGGTGCAGCCACGGGGGAACTCCGATGAAAGTAACGGTAATGTCGCGAAATTATCGCATATCTATCCCAGATGTGACAAGCCCGTGATCAATCCCTTCCCTCCACACACGGACCGCCTAACCTCCAGACATGCAGGTGGTCAGCTACGACTCCTTCGCCGGGCCCATCGGGGTCGCCGAGGTGCCCGACCCGACACCCACCGCGGACGGGGTGGTGATCGAGGTCGCCCTGACCGGGCTGTGCCGCAGTGACTGGCACGGCTGGCAGGGGCACGACGACGCGATCACCACACTTCCCCACATCCCCGGCCACGAGTTCACCGGGCGCATCGTCGCTCTGGGCGAGCAGGTGCAGCGCTGGCGTACCGGTGATCGCGTGGCGGTGCCGTTCGTGTGCGCCTGCGGCACCTGCACCACCTGCGAAACCGGGGCCTATCAGGTGTGTCCGAACCAATGGCAGCCGGGATTCCACGGGTGGGGATCCTTCGCTCAGTACGTCGCCGTTCCCTACGCCGACGCCAATCTTGTGCGCCTTCCGGCATCGATCAGTGACGCTGCCGCCACCGCACTCGGCTGCCGCACGGCGACGGCGTGGCGAGCACTCGCTCTCATCGGTCGCCTGCAGCCGGGAGAGGAGCTCGTCGTTCATGGTGCCGGTGGTGTCGGCTTATCCGCGGTGATGATCGCCCGCGCACTCGGAGCCCGCACGACGGTCGTCGATCCAGATCCCGATGCCCGCATGCTGGCCGAGAACCTCGGAGCCGCCGTCACTATGGCGCCGAGCGACTCGACGGTGGACGACGTCATCGACGCCACCGCTGGCGGTGCTCACGTCTCGCTGGACGCCATCGGGTCGCCGAACATCCCCGAGGTGAGCATCCTCGGGCTGCGTCGCCGCGGTCGACATGTGCAGGCAGGGTTGCTCCCTCATGGCGCCCCCATCCCCATGGGTCGGGTGATCGCCTGGGAACTGTCTGTACTGGGTACCCACGGTCTGGCCGCGCACGACTATCCGGAGCTTCTCGCACTGGTCGACCAGGGACGCATCCGACCCGAATCGCTGCACACCCGCACGATCGGTCTTACCGACGTGCCGGCGGCCTTGATGGCGATGGACACCGCCGAGCACCCCGCCGGCGTCACCTTGATCACTCCGAGTTGAGATCACTCCGAGTTGAGATCAGTCCGAACTGATTCCGCGACTCGCATCAGTCGGCCAGAAGTCGGGCAGGGTGTACCCGGTCGGGAACGGGTCCTGCGGATCGAGCACCCACTCGGCGCGACCGGTGATGAACGTACGCCCGGTGATCGACGGGATGATGGCGGGAACTCCGCCGACCTGCGCTTCAGCAAGAGCACGCCCGATGAACCGGGTGCCCAGGATGCTCTCGTGCACGAACTGCTCACCGATCGTCAGCTGACCCCGTGCCACACGCGCCGCCATGCGTCCGCAGGTGCCGGTTCCACAGGGCGATCGGTCCAGCGCGCCGGGCAGGATCACCGTGTTGCGGCCCGGGGCACCCGCCGCATCCGGGTCGGCGTAGATCATCACGAGCCCGATCGCATCGATCGAGGGATTATCAGGATGAACGACATCGATCTGCTCCAGTGCTGCCGCCTTGATGCGCATCCCCAGGTCGAGTAGTTCACGTGCGTTGTCTCGATGCAGCTCTACTCCGAGCATGTCGGCGCGCACCTGCGCGAAGAACTGCCCACCGAACACCACATCGATAGGAACGACCCCGAAGCCGGGAATCGATAGCGATCGGTCCAGGTCGACGACATACGCGGGCACGTTGGTGACCGTCACGTCGATGATCCGACCGTTCGTGCAGCGCGCCTCGGCCGTCACCAGACCCACCGCGGTCTCCAGCGTCACCGTCGTCACCGGCTCGGTCATCTCGATGATTCCTGCGTCGAGCATTCCGGTGACCGCGCACATCGTGTTGCTGCCCGACATCGCGGTGAAGCCGCCCTGCTCGAGCACGATGATCCCCGCATCGGCATCCGTGCGAGTCGGAGGTAGTACGAACACCGCACACGTCGCCGGATAGCCTCGCGGCTCGTGCAGCAGCAGGGTTCTCAGAAAGTCGAGATTCGCCACGCAATAGTCGAAGCGCTCCTCGATGGTGTCGCCTTCGACCCAGCGTTCGGCATCGAGCACCACCCGCCCGGGCTCACCCTCGGCGTGCACCTCGATCGTGCGAACGGGGGTGTCCATGAACTGTCGCCTCAGACCAGCGCGACGCCGGCGGCGCTCAGGGCCGAGGCGAGACGATCACGGGAAGCTTCATCGACCGGCAGCACAGGTGGTCGCATCGGTCCGGCTGAACGACCGATCAGGTCCATCCCCGTTTTGACCATCGCCACGTAGTTTGCAGATTCCAGCGCCTCGCAGATCGGCCAGATCAATCGCCACAGTCGTCGACCTTCGCCAAGATCACCGCGCACAGCCAGTGCATCCCACAGCGCCACACTCAACTCGGGGATGATGTTCGATGCCCCCCATACCGACCCCTTCGCGCCGAGTGCGAGACCAAGGAAGGTCAGGGTGTCCCAACCGTTGAACGTGGTCACTCGACCAGACTGGCGAAGGAGAAGGTCGGTGAGGGCCGAACCATCTCCACCGGTGTCCTTGACGTACCGCACCCCCGTCGCGTCGGCGAGATCACCGAGCTGCTCGGCGCTCAACTGCAGCCCGGTCGCGCCCGGCACGTTGTAGTACATGACCGGAATGTCGATTGCCGCGACGATCGCGGAGTAGTGCGCGATCAACTCATGCCAGCGAAGAGGGTCGTAGAACGGGGGCACGACCATCACTGCGGCCGCACCTGCACCCTGGGCGTGACGGCTCAACTCGATGGTCTCCGCAGTCGACATGCTTCCTGTGGACGGCACGACAGGCACGCGGCCATCTGCGATCGAGATCACCGATTCGACGAGGGTCTCCCGCTCGGCGCGAGTGAGGGTGGTGAATTCACCGGTCGTGCCCGATGGGACGATCCCGTGGATACCACTCGAGATCATCCACTCGAGGTGCTCGCGCAGCCGCGGCAGATCGATCTGTGCTCCGTCCGAGGTGAACGGGGTGGCGAGGGCGACGAGGATGCCGCCTAGTTCAGTACTGCTCGACGGGCTCATGGTGACCTTTCGAGTCGGGGTAGCGGATCAGGCGGCGCGGCGCAGGAAGCGGCGCGCATCGAAGGGGAGGAGTTCGCGTGGGGAATGCCCGGTGAGCACCAGCGTCGACATCGCATGGGCGCTTCCGGGGGCGAGCGTGACGCCCATCATCCCGTGACCGGTCGACACATAGGAGTTGACGGAGCCGGGCAAGCGGCCGATGATCGGCAGCCCGTCAGGAGTCATCGGTCGCATCCCCGCACCTGCGACGACGTGTGTCGGATCGGCCGGCCAGTCACGGAAGTACTGCGCCGGGGCACGCAGGATCGCTGCGACACGCACCTCGTTGACGGTTTCGTCATGGGGTCCGAACTCCATCGTGCCGGCCAGTCGCAATCGGTTGGACAGCGGTGTCACGGCAACCTTCGCATCAGACAGGTTGACCATCGTGCGCAGATGCACCGGTACCGGATTGCAATCGATCGCATATCCCTTGCCCGCCCGTACCGGCAGATCAGCACCGAACATCCCCGCAGCCCGCCCGCTCCAGGCACCAGCGGCCAGAATCACCGCATCCACCGGGATACGTTCGGTGTCCGTACGCACCGCGACGATGCGATCACCGCGGCGTTCGACCGAGGTGACGCGGGTGTTCTCCGCGAACTCGACACCGAGTTGCCCGCAGCGAGCCCGCAGCCCGGCGACGAGCGAACCAGGATCAAGATGGCGCTCCGATGGGAAGTAGATCCCACCGGACACCTCGTCGGTGAGGGCCGGTTCACGCTCACGCACCGCATCGCCCATGAGGATGGCCGAATCCAGCCCGAAACTCGCCGGGATATCCAGGTGCTCGGCGTGGTGGTGCAGTTTTTCCGCCGACAGATAGGCCAGAAGCAAACCGTCGGTGTGCATCTCGAACGAGACACCATCGGCGGTGTACTCATCGAGCATCTCCATCGTGCCTGCGGCCAGTGCGAGTTGGGCGGCCAGGCCAGCCCGGAAGTCACGAGCGTTGCTGCGCCGCCACATCCCGAGCATGAACCTCACGTGGCTGGGGGCGAGTGAGGGTTTGATGTAGAGCGGGCTATCGCGGTGCAGCATCCATTTCATCGACTGCGCGATCACCCCGGGAGCGGGGACGGGGGCAGCCTCTGCGGGCACCACCCAACCGGCATTGACTGTCGAGGCTCCCCGACCGGTTGTGCGCTGGTCGATGACGGTGACCTGAGCGCCGCGACGAGCTAGATCGTAGGCCTGGGTCAGGCCGATGACCCCACCGCCGATGATGGCGATGTGCTGTCCGGATGCCTGCTGTGACTCCGCCATGCGCGGCAGTCTAGGGGCCCTACCGCAATGCCAGGAGGCCCGTCAGGAGGAGGGCCAGTCGGCGAGGGTGTCCAGGAACATCCGACGGACCTTGGTCACCTGTTTGTCGATGGTCTCCGTCTTCCATTTCGCCGTTGAGATCGGGGGGAGCACGACCACCTGCAGCGTTCCGGAGTTCACCAGCGGTACGTGAGCGGGCATGAGTTCACCGGCGTTGCGGATCACGACCGGCACCATCGGCACCCCGGCCTGCATCGCGACGTGGAAGGCCCCCTTCTTGAATCTTCCTAGCGCAGGGGTCGCCGAACGCGTCCCCTCCGGCGCCATCGCAAGAGATCGACCCGCACGCAGCGCCTCGACAGCCGGAGCCAGGGCCTGTTTGGCCTGCTCGGTATTCGCCCGGTCGATGAAGGCGACATCGCCCAGCCAACCCAGGGGGCCAAAGAGCGGATCGTTCTTCAGTTCCTTTTTCGCGACTCCGGTGAAGTCCTGACGCAGCAGTGCCGCGAGGATCACCACATCGAGTTGGCTCTGGTGGTTGAACACGAAGACAGCCGGGCGATGCGACCACAGGTTCTGCGAGCCAACGACATCCATTGAGATGCCAGCTGCCGCCAGGGCCAGATCCGAACCCACCGAAGCGGTGATATCGACGGCGGTGCGCCGGTCTCGATTGACCGCCCCGAGCCCGAGGCCGACCGCTAGTCCGGCTCCTACTCCAACGAGCGCCGCTGCCGTGCGCACCACCGTCGTCGGTGTCGGCCGGACAGGCCGCTGAAGTCGTGACACGGGCCAGTGACGCTCTCGTGCTGCCTTCACCAGATCATCATCGGGATTCAAGGGGCGAGGGTGACCCACCGTCTCGAGATAGGCGACATCCTCTCCGCCATTGCCATAGGCGTAGCACTCGGCGAGATCGATATCGCGTTGTGCGGCGAACTCACGAACCGCCTGCGCCTTGTTGTCGCCCCAAAGAATCGGACCAGAGACCAATCCGGTGAGCACCCCGTCGACGACATCGACCTGGGTGCACAGCACCTCGTCGATGCCGAGATCGACCGCCGCGGCTTCCACCTGGAAACTCGTTGCCGAAGACGCCATGACCACGGTGTGCCCACGTCGCCTATGCGCGGCGATGAGCACCCTCGCCTCGGGAAAGATCGTGTGCGCGATGCTCGACTTGAACACGCGCTCCCCCATCTGGCGGACATCGTCCAGTGACCACCCGGACAGCGCTCCCACTCCGAGGTTCATCAATCGATCGACATCGTGACCACGGGCCTCGACATTGACCGTCTGCACGACCGCGTCGATCAACTGGCGGGCATTGACTCCGCGATTGCGAAGTCGGTCACGAAAGAAAGCGACCGCGGAATAACCGTCGATCAGTGTGCCGTCGAAGTCGAAGAACGCGACGATCTGCGGCCCCTCCGGCGACGCATCGACCTCTGCGACGAGCGCATCGATTCCGTTGATCTCGCCGTTGATCTTCACCCTCGTACTCCCACGTCTCGACTGTTCATGCCCGTGCATTCCGCAGCGCGTTGGCCACGTCGAACTCATCATCCGATAGTCGAGCCAGGGCCGCCCGTCGGACGATCGCGACCCGCTCGACCGCCCGATCCAGCTCATCGGCGAACTCCCGACGCCGTTGTGCGAGCTCGTCACCCCCCTGCCCCAGCAGGCCCCGGTTGTCAGCCAGGCGTATGGCTCCGCGCATGAGATCCCGTGAGATCGACTCAGGTGAGTGAAGTCGATGCTGTAACCAATCCTGGTGAGCGATCCCGAGGCATTCGTCCACGATCGCGTCTTCGTCGACAGGGTCGCCCGGATCGGACTCGGCGAGCCGATCAGCGACGACCGCGTACGCCTCGAGGAACGGCCCGATCACCCGATGAGAGAGGTACAGCGAGGTGTCGTCGAGGGCAGCGACCACCTCGGCGACGGAGAGGTCCTCGCCCTCCCAGCCTGGCCTGGCAATGTCGATCTCGTCACGGATCTGCTCGGCGAAGTCACGCTTCCGCGGAAAGAAGAACTCGAACTTCAACAGATCCCGCAGGGCGAGAGCGCAGTACCACGAGTCGTCGACGACATCGTCGGCCTTGCTTTCTGCCGCAGCGAGCAGAGCGTTCTCCGCCACCGCTCGGTAGACGAACCAGTGCGCAACCGTATTGCGGTAGAACGCTGCCTCGTGCTGGCGATCGCGGGCGACGGAGTAGACGGTCTTCGGCCCGCCGCTGTAGGACTCCACGACTCCCTCGCGCTGCAGTGAGGCCAGGGCGCGACGCAATTCATCTGGTCGGGCGAGATCGATGTCGGTGGTGAGCGGCAGGCGCCGCTTGCGCGCGTAGGAGAGCAGCGGGTCGAGGATTTCCAGCAATTCCTCGAGGGTGAGGGCGCGCCCCTCGTTGTCGAGCAGCGCGAAGGTCACCAGTGCCGACGGAGTGATCGGCGTCGCGTCGTTGATGCGGTGGGCGATCTCGAAGGCGACCCGCGGCACGACCGTGCGCGCATCGAACGAACCGGCGCGTTCACGGGCATCCTCGAGGGCTTCCCCCAGGCGCAGCGGCTCGCCGAAGCGCACATGGGCCTGCCCGCGTCGGAGTGACTGAGCGCGGGCGAAACTGACCAGCCAGCGCAGACTCTCCGGAGCCTTCGCGCCCCCACCGTCCTCGGCTGAGATGGCCTCCACCTCATGCTGCTGGTCGTACACGATCGAGACGGGGACGACATACACCTCGGGGGCATGAATGTCAGGTTGGGCCTGGTTCTCCAGATAGGCATCGACGAGGTAGCGCAGCACACCCATGCGCGGAGGCCGCAGCTTCCCCGTGCGGGTGCGGCCACCTTCGAAGTACCACTCCAGGTTCGCGCGTCTTTCCAGTAGGCAAGCGAGATACAGCCGCATCATCGCCGGATAGATCGGATCATCTCGAGTGCTGCGACGGATGAACACCATCCCCGCGCGCTTGGCGATCAGCGTCGCCGGCCACATCGCCAGGTTGATCCCGCCCAGGATGAAGTTGCTGGGCAGTCCACCCTGCTCCAGAACGCGACGCAGCACCAGCGGGTCGAGATACGAGCGGTGATTGGGCAGGAAGACCAGGGAGTGCTGGGCACTCAGAGCACGCAGCTTCGGCAGGTACTCGGTGGCGGCATCGATGGAGTACGACCGAGACAGCCAGCGACCGAAGGAATCCCAGACCCCGCTCGGATACGGCTCGATCGTCGCCACCATCTCGGTCAGGCACGCTCGAGCCTGGGTGTCGACCTCGGCGATGGGCAGCCCGGACTCCACCGCCAATTCCTCGACCCTGCGCGCGTAGCGGGGCGAGTCGACGATCGCCTCGACGGTGAGCCCTTGGGCTGCGGACATCGCGATACGACCCTCCCCTCACGCCCCGGCGGCGACCCCCCAGCCTAGGCCGAGACACGGGTGGCAACCAGACGTTCGGTCAGATGCCCGGGTGGAGCCCCGTTGGCTCACTCCACCGCGCTGATGCCGGGGATGCCGTTGGAGACCACGATCGTGCGGTCGGCCCGCGGGCGTCCCTCATCCGTACCGCGCCCCTCGGCGGCATCGCAGACGCGGTACTGCGCTCGGTCAGCATCCGGGGTCACCGAGTGGATCACCACACCATTGGTCTTCAACTCCCCGTACTTCGCCCAGGGGGTGTTGGCGAGGGTGCCTGGACCAGCACGCGAGACCAGGTCGTCCCCGGCGAAGAAGCCTGGTGATGACACCGCACCGGCGCAGATCTCCGCGGCCACCACCTGCGCGGACCATTCCTTGGTCGCGGCGGTCTGCTCCGCCATGCTGGAGTAGTCACGCGGGTCGGGCCAGGCATCGAGCAGATCGAAGGCCAGGTTGGTATGGAAATCACCGGTGAGCACGACCGGGTTGGCAACGCCCGTGGTGCGCAGCGTCTGCACGAATCGGTCGCGAGCCGCCCAGTACCCATCCCAGGAGTCGTAGTTGTACAACCCCGTCGCCGGTAGGCCGAAGGCGACGCCCCCGTTGACATCCGCCATGACCGTCTGCTGAGCGATGAAGTTCCACGTGGCGCGACTACTGCTCAGACGCTTGTCCAACCATGCTTCCTGAGCCCCACCGAGCATGGTGGCCTTCTTGTCGAACATGCCCTTGACCCAGCCACCGAAATCGTTGGGAGTGTTGTCACCGGGCTGATCGCTGCGGTACTGCCGGCCGTCGAGGAGGCAGAACTCCGCCAGGTCACCCCAGCGCACCGAGCGGTACAACCGCAGTGACCAGTCGGTCTTGCGAGGCCGGCGGATCCGCACCGCGTGGTTCTCCCAAAACGCCCGGTACCCGGCCTGCCGGCGAGCGGAGAACTTGCCCGGCACATCCTGTCCGTCGCCCCCATCACGACCGGCGGTGTAGTTGTTGTCGACCTCGTGGTCATCCCAGACGACCGAGTAGGGGGCCGTCGCGTGCAGTCGCTGCAGATCCTCGTCGGATCGATACAGCCCGTACTGACGACGGAAGTCTCCGATGGTGACCGTCTCGTTCTCCCAGGGGATCGTGCGGACGGGATCGCGATCGGCTCGGACGTACCCACCGTTGCCGTACTCGTAGATGTAGTCACCCAGGGACAGCCAGTAGTCAACCTCGGCATCGGCGAGGTCGGCGTACAACTGATAGGTGCCCGACTGCCAGTTCGCGCACGAGGTCTGCCCGAAGACCAGGCCGCTGCCCATCGATCCGGCTGCCGGGGTCGTGCGGGTGCGGCCGGTGGGGCTGAGGTACTGACCCTGGCGGAATCGGTAGTAGTAGACCGAGTCGGGCTCGAGGCCCTTCGCGTCGATATGCACACTGTGCCCGTAACCGGGTCTCGCAACCGCAGTGCCGCTGGAGACGACCGATGAGAACTGCTCGTCGCGGGCGATCTCCCACTCCACCTCGATCCCGCGACTGGGCATACCCCCGTCCGGGTCGAGAGGAGACACCGCGAGGCGGGTCCACAGGATCACCGAACGTGCGCGCGGGTCACCTGATGCCACCCCGAGGGTGAAGGGGTCACCCTTCGCCCGCGGGCGAGTAGCGCGAGGGCTTGCCGCTGACGCGGGCCCGCCCGTGAGGAGACCCCCGGCCGCTGCTGCAGCAGCGATGCCGGTGGCACCGATCAGGACATGTCGACGGGGCACCGACAGGGACGGGGTCGGGGTCT
>CBFHQG010000004.1:0-50894 GCA_965657825.1 Actinomycetes bacterium
GCCCTGTACCCCGAAAGCGCCCTCGCGGACTCCGACGATGGTCAGTTCGCCACTTGGCGGAGTGGTGCGCCCGAGCGCGACCTCGACCCCCGCCTCATGAGGACTGACCGGAGTCTGCGCACCCGTGGACTGATCGGTCATCGCAGCAGACCTCGCATCTCCAGCGTGCTGGGGGCGATGAGGGCTTCAGCTTCGAGTCGGTTCTGCTCGGCCACGGCGTTGGCACCGAGCCTGGTGTCCTGGATCTCGTCGTGCAGCTTCAAGATCGCGTCGATGAGCATCTCGGGGCGGGGCGGGCAGCCGGGCAGGTAGATGTCGACCGGGACGACGTGATCGACGCCCTGCACGATCGCGTAGTTGTTGAACATCCCGCCGCTGGAGGCGCAGACCCCCATCGCGAGAACCCACTTGGGAGCGGCCATCTGGTCGTAGATCTGACGCAGAACCGGTGCCATCTTCTGACTCACCCGACCCGCGACGATCATGAGGTCGGCCTGTCGGGGCGACGCGCGGAACACCTCCATGCCGAACCGTGCGATGTCGTAACGCGGCCCACCGGTTGCCATCATCTCGATGGCGCAGCAGGCCAGACCGAAAGTCGCCGGCCACAGTGACCCCTTGCGCGCGTACCCGGCGAACTTCTCCACCGTGGTGAGCAGGACTCCGGAGGGGAGTTTCTCTTCGAGGCCCATCAGATCACGTCCTGTCGTCGATTCTCGGTGGCGCGCACGGCATTGCCGTCGTGCGGCGCCTCAGTCGTCGTTCGGTCGGGTCGCATCACGGTGTCAGTCCCAATCCAGTCCGCCACGGCGCCACTCATACAGGTAGGGCACCGCGAGATTGACGAGGAACAGCATCATGGCGATGAACGCGAACAGCCCGAGCTGATCGAAAGCCACGGCCCACGGGTAGAGGAACACGATCTCGATGTCGAAAATGATGAACATCATCGCGGTCAGGTAGTACTTCACCGGGAATCGTCCGCCGCCGATCGGTTGCGGTGTCGGTTCGATCCCGCACTCGTAGGCGTCGACCTTGGCGCGGTTGTAGCGCTTCGGCCCGGTGAAGCTGGTGAGGGTGACGCTGAACACCGCGAAGGCGGCCGCGAGGAGCCCGAGGATGAGGATCGGTGCGTAGACGTTCACCGAACCGCCACTCCTTCGCCGTCGACTGCACTGTCATCATGCCCGTCATACCGTGAGCGAGGGCGCCTGCACCGTGACGAAAGCGTGCTGCGATCGCTGCACCGTACCGGGGTCGACGTCCTCGTCGGGGAGTCTATCCGGGGCCGTGGACCCTCTCACCCCGGGCCAACCGACCCTCGGAACATGCGCAGGATCCGGGGAAGCGCCGCTTCAGGCGGGGTCTAGCGCACGGGTCAGGACCCGTGTCAGGGCGTCAGCCAGGACGGGAGTCAGGCGCCCGGTGCCGAAGCCGGGTTCACCGCCCGGTGCAGGGCCACGATCCCCCCGGTCAGGTTCATCCAGGCCACCCTCGACCAGCCGGCCGAGCCGATGACCTCAGCCAGTCTCGGCTGATCGGGCCAGGCTCGGATCGACTCGGCGAGGTAGACGTAGGCGTCGGGTTCGCTCGTGACCCGCCGGGCCACCGCGGGAAGCGCCTTCATGAGGTACTCGGTGTAGGCCACGCGGAATGCGGAAATGGTGGGGTGGGAGAACTCGCAGACCACCAGGCGTCCGCCAGGCCGGGTGACCCGACGCATCTCGGTGAGCGCCGCCCGGGGATCGGCGGTGTTGCGCAGCCCGAAGGAGATGGTGACCCCGTCGAACGCCCCGTCAGCGAAGGGCAGGCGCAGCGCATCACCGGCGACGAAGTCCAAGGAGGGGTCCCGGGTCGCCCCGACCCGCAGCATCCCCAGGGAGAAATCGCAGGGAACGACCCGCGCCCCACGGCGGGCCAGGGGGCTGCTCGACGTCCCGGTTCCGGCCGCGAGGTCCAAGATCCGCTCCCCGGGGGCCGGATCGAGCGCGTGAACGACCGCCCGGCGCCACAGGCGCGTCTGCCCGAGGGCGAGGATGTCGTTGGTGAGGTCGTATCGACCGGCGACCTGGTCGAACATCGCCGCGACCTCCTCGGGGCGGCGGTCGAGGTCGGCGGCGGGCACGACACGCATCGTTCCACGACCGGGATCGCTCGGCGAGACGGCCTCGATCTGCCGGAGTCCGCTGGGCGCCGTACGCTTCACCGTGTGCCGCCTGTGACGCTGGCGCCCTCACCCGGCGCCGTACGCCTGAGGTCGCGCACTATCCCCCTCGACCTGCCCAGCCTGGATGGCTCCACCGCACTCCTGGACCTCCTGCCATCCGAGGATGCCCTGGCCTGGGTCCGCCGCGGAGACGGCTTGGTCGCCTGGGGCGTGGCGGCGACCTGGGAATTCTCCGGCCAGGAACGCTTCAGTCGGGCCCAGCGTTGGTGGAACCGCTGGCTGGATGACGTCGATGTCGATGATCCGATCGGGCTGCCCGGTACCGGACCGATCGCGTTCGCGTCCTTCACCTTCGACCCGGACTCCTCGGGATCGACCGTCGTCGTGCCGCGGGTCGTCGTCGGACGACGCAACGGGCAGGCCTTCCTCACCGTGATCGACGACATCGCCGCCGACGCTGCCGGACGGCCTCATCCCACGGACCCCCTCGACCAGCTCACCCCGCGCATCCGCGCCCCCTACGATCCCGGCGAGATCGACTACGTCGATGGCTCCATCACCCCTGATGAGTGGATGGCCGCGGTGGCGTCGGTCATCGACCGCATTTCCCGCGGCGAGATCGACAAGGTCGTCCTGGCCCGAGACATCGAGGCCCGCCTGGAGCGTCCGGTCGATGTGGGGCACCTGCTGCACCGACTGGCCGAGGACTACCCCGAATGCTGGACCTTCAGCGTGGCAGGCATGGTCGGGGCGACTCCCGAGCTGCTCGTGCGGCGCACCGGTGGCGAGGTGACCTCCCGGGTGCTGGCAGGAACGGTGAAGCGACGTCGCGATGAGTCCGAGGATGACAGCCTCGCCCAAGCCCTACTCGGCAGCGGCAAAGATCTGGAGGAGCACGAGTACGCGGTGCGTTCCGTCGCCCACGCCTTGGCCGCGCATTGCGCGGATCTGGACGTTCCCGGGCGCCCCCGGGTGCTGCGCCTGCCCAACGTCGCACATCTCGCCACGGATATCACCGGCCAGCTCGTCGACTCCGCATCCGTGCTGGCGCTAGCCGCATCCCTCCACCCCACAGCGGCGGTGTGCGGGACCCCCACCGAGCGGGCCTTCACTTTGATTCGCGACCTAGAGGGGATGGATCGCGGTCGTTATGCCGGTCCGGTCGGCTGGTGGGATGCCCGCGGTGATGGCGAGTTCGGCATCGCGTTGCGATGTGCGGAGATCGACCAGGAGGGCACCACCCTGCGCCTGTTCGCCGGTTGCGGGATCGTGGCCGGCTCCGATCCCCAGGCGGAACTCTCCGAGTCGCGGGCCAAGCTGGTCCCGGTGCGCGATGCCCTCGCCCCCCGATAGCCACCCCCTCACCTCGGCTGGATACCCACTGGTCCTCGACCAGACCTTCATGCCGTGACACGGCTGGTCGACGGGGTCGCGTCGCAGGGCTAGATTCGCCGGTGTGAGCGATTCCCGCGACCGCATCCTGCAGGCCGCGGCCCGATTATTCGAAGATGACGGCATCGCCGCGGTATCCCGGCGAACCATCGCCGCAGCGGCCGATGTGTCGACCCGTTCGGTAACCGCGGTGGGCCGCGATCGGCAGCAGATCCTGGCCGAGGTGGTGGCGGGCCTGCCGTTCCCCCCGACCTCCCAGCGGATGCGCCAGCAGGCCCAGGAGGCAGCGGATGCACCGCTCGCCACGATCCTCACCGTCGCCCAGGACGCCTTCGGGGCCCCCGCTTCGGTATGGGATTCGCGGGAGTTGCAGGCGGTCGTACTCGCCCCGTTCGACGAGGACCTAGCCGATGTCGTCCGCGAACGGGTCGCGATGCGGTGGCAGGCTGCGGCGGCGGTGATCGGTCAACTACGGGGAGCGGGTGCTGTCGATGAGCGCATCGATGACGACGCGGCGACCTTGCACCTGCTCGCCGTCGGCGCTGGATTGGCGCTGCTCGAACCGATCGTGCCCCGGTCGACCGAGGCCAGCGCGTGGCTGGGATTGGTCGCCCGACTCCTGGAGTCCCTGGCCGCCGATGACCCCCCGGGCCCGACCCACTCCGGTCGGCGACTGCCGTGGCGGGTGCGCATCGAAACCACGGGCAGTCCCGGCGCGACCGCGCGGGTGATGCGCGTACTGGCTCTGCTGCGCGCCGATGTGCTCACGATGTTCTCCCATGCGCTGTCCTCATCCGCCACGGCACCATCAGCGTCCGATACGGAGGGTGACGCAACCAGCGAGGCGAATACATCAGCGAACCGCCCACCTGCGCGCCCACGCAGCCAACTGCTCGACTTGATCATCGATGTGCCCGATGACATCGATCGGCGTGCACTGGAACACGCTCTCGCATCGGTGTCGCAACGCGTACTGGTCACGCCCGGCACAGCCGAGGACACCTCCGATGTCGTGACCCGGGTGCTCGATGGTGCAACAGGTCTGGCTGAGAACCCCGACGCCGCACCGCAGGCTGCCGCAGACCTGGTACTTGCCGACTCCTGGCAGGTGCTCCCCGCATCTGAGGGGCCAGACTCCTCCGCGGATGTGATGCGACTGCAGTGGACCCCTGACCTGCATGTCGTGCTCAGTCGTCCGGGCTCGCCGTTCGTCGCGGTGGAACGACTGCGCGCATCCGCGCTGTTGCGATTGGTCGACGCGCTCTCGCGCGCACCTGCCGGAAGCGGTGGGTTCGGCTGGCGCGAAACGGCGCGCGATGGCCAACCGGTCGCGATCCGGCTGGCCCGACCCTGGGATGCCGACAATGTTGCGGCGATGCACGATCGCTGTTCGGATGAATCACGGTACGAGCGGTATTTCGCACCGGTGTCGCAATGGCGCGAGGATCAACTTCGTCGACTCTCCGGTGGGCATCGGGGCGCAACCCTGGTCGCGATCAACGACGCCGGTGACATCGTCGGCCTGGGCAATGTCTTCCCCGAGCAGCCCGAAGGGCAACGCACCGCCGAGATCGCGGTCATCGTCGAGGACGCCTGGCAGGGGCAGGGGCTGGGCACATCGCTACTCCAACATCTCATTGCGCTCGCTCGACGCATGGAGTTCGAGGAGATCGCTGCTCTCGTCTTGGCCACCAACACGCGGATGATCCGGATGTTGGACAACACCGGCTTGACCTGGACGCAACGAACCGACGCCGACCTCGGGCCAACGATCGTGCGCATGACCGCACCTTTGCCCTGAAGGTCCGGCGACATTCGCAGTGTGAGGGACTCTGCCTGAGAGAGTCAGTTGCCACCACCGGAAACATCACCGAGGAGCTTGACCTGGATACTCCGCGATGTCGTCGTCGCGATGATGATGTGCACCCCGGGATTCGCCCGCGACTCCTCCAGTGCTTCGCGCAGGTGTGCTGCGTCGGTTGCTTCGTGGCGGGTGATCCCGGGTGCGTCGAGCAGGTGGGTCAATCGCGCGCCGTGCGGGGTGCCGAAGACGCGCTCGTAATCGACGGCGAATTCAGGGGCTCCCTGCTCCAACTCACCGAAGATCCCACCACCGTCGTTGTCGATGACGACATAGACCAGGTGCGGATGGGGCTCACCCGGTGCGGCAAGGAGTCCGTTGCGGTCGTAGATCGCGGTCAGATCCCCCACGATCGCGATGGTGAAGGCATCTGTGCCGCCGGCGATTCCCCACGCCGTCGAGATCACACCATCGATTCCCGAGGTTCCGCGATTGGCGAACACCCGGGCGCGAGTCGGTCCGGCATACGTCGACACATGACGCACCGGCCACGACGGTCCGACTACGAGATTGTCTGCATCCGTCAGCGTCGACACCACAGTGCGCACCACCTGCACACCGTCGAGTGCACCGGGGGTGTCCGCGGGCCAGGCCGCAGCGACTCGTTGCGCCTGCCTGTCATCAGCTTCTCGCCAGGCTGACAGCCACATCGGGTCGGGTGCGACCTGGAGCATCGTGAATAGTTCCGCGAGCGAATCCAGGACTGTGTGCGCGGAACGCAGCGGATCGCAGGCATATCCGGCCGGCCGCGGATCGACCACCAGATGCTGCTCCGCCTGCCGGATGATGCGCATTACCCCGCGATGAAGTCCGACACGACCGATTGTGATGACGACGTCGGGCTGGTGCCCGGAGAGGAACGCACCATCGTCTGCCACCAGCGGGCCATGGCGCAGTGCGTGAGTCAGCATCGAGGCGTTGCCCGATGGTTCATTGATGATCGGCCAGCCGGTGCACATCGCAAGATCCTCGATGAGCGCAGGATCAGCTGCCGAATCACCGAAGCCGGCCGTATCCCCGACGATGATCACCCCGCGCGGTGATGTCACCACGCCACTGACGTGTGGATCGACCGAGTCGGTCCCCGATGGTGAGTGCGTTCCTGCCGGCTGCGCCACCGAGATAATCGATCGTGCGATCTGCGCGACGGTTTCCGCGGAAACAAGCGGTTCCTCGAGGGCGATATTCAGGTGAACCGGGCCGGGGTGGCGAGTATCGGTTGCGGCTGCGATCGCCGTGGCCACAGCGGTTGCATCCGCGGCGGCATCGGGAGAGGTGAGATCGAGGGCGAATCGGCACTCCCCACCGAACAGTTCCGCCTGTTCGATGGTCTGGTTCGCCCCCACACCCCGTAGGCGCGGTGGTCGGTCTGCGGTGATCGCGATCAGCGGAACACCCCCATACGAGGCCTCGACGACCGCCGGGTGCAGATTCACCGCCGCTGTGCCCGATGTGGTGATCACCGCGACCGGCGTATCGGAACCCTTCGCCAAACCCAGGGCGAGGTATCCGGCGGATCGTTCATCGATGCGCACGTGCAACCGGATGCGACCTTCGCGCTCAGCGGCAGCGACCGCAAGCGCAAGGGGGGCCGATCGGGAGCCCGGCGCCAGTACGACGTCCTTCACCCCGGCCGCACAGAGCGCTTCGATGACGGTCGCACCGCGCAGCATCGAGGAGTCGTTGGACATCACACACCGCCTGCGATCGCCTGCTCGACGAGTTCAGCCCCGCCTGAATGCCAGGCCTCGACCGCACGTTCGCGCCAGTACCGAGCCTGATCATCATCGAGTCGACCACGTGCTCGCATCAACGCATCGAGGTCCGGGCTCACCCGCTGCACCTCGAGCATGCCTTCGACCGGCACGAGCGGTGTGGACACGACGTCCTCGGCCAGGAGCGCACCCGTGCCCAGTCCGCAGGCACTCCGAGCGCGTGGCAGTGCCGCGGCGAGCGCGACTCCTGCCGCCAAACCCACCGATGAGTCCAATGCTCCGGACACCACGACCTCGCCCGGCCAGTCCGCCACCAGACGCAATCCCGCACGCACACCGCCGATCGGGCCCACCTTGACGATGACGACATCGGCGATCGATTCGAGTTCGCTCATGGCGACTCCCCCGATACGCACCGACTCATCCACCGCGATCCGCACCTCGACCTGCTCGCGCAGGCGCTGCAGATCCTGGAGTTCGGCGCAGGGCTGCTCGACGTAGTCGATGTCATAGGCGACCAGGCGGCCCAGCGCTCGGGTGGCATCCTCCAGGGTCCAACCCGCGTTGGCGTCCAACCGGATCCTGCCGCGACTCTCGCGGCCGACGCCTCGCATCGCGACATCGATGGCGTCGCGCACGGAAGCCACCCGCGCCTCATCTTCTGCCAGGGTTTCACCAACTGCCGCGACCTTGACCTTGATCGTCGTGCAGCCGTGATCGAGCACCGCGGAGCGCGCCATCGCTGCAGCATCATCGGCATTAACTGCGGGGATGATCGCGTTAACAGGCACTTGTGTGCGCTGTGGCTGCGGCCATGTTCCGAATGCTGCTTCGGCGGCCGCGGCCAGCCACGGAGCTGCCTGCTGCGAGGTGTAGTCCGCGAACGGGGCGAACTCCCCCCACCCACTCGGGCCGCGGATCAGCAGGCCCTCGCGCACCTGCACTCCCCGGAACGATCGCGTGAGCGGCAGCGCGAAGGGCACCGCATCATGCAGCAGATCCGCGAGTTCGGGCATGGTCGATGGCACCGTCGATGTCACTCGCTCCGGTGACCGACCGTTACCGATGTCACGTTCACGGTCGTCGAGGGAACTGGCCGAAGTCGGGGGTGCGGCGCTGGGCGTAGGCGTCTCGGCCTTCCTGTGCCTCCTCCGACATGTAGAACAGCAAGGTCGCATCCCCGGCAAGTTGCTGGACCCCGGCGAGCCCGTCATCAGCCGCGTTGTGCGAGGCCTTGAGCATGCGCAGGGCGAGGGGCGACAGGCTCAGCATCCGCTTGGCCCAGCGCACCGTCTCCTTCTCCAGGTCCGGAAGCGGAACCGCCGCGTTGGCCAAGCCCCAGTCATAGGCCTGCTCGGCACCGTACTGCTCGCACATCATCCACACCTCGCGCGAGCGCTTCTGCCCGATCGTGCGGGCCAGCAACCCCGAGCCGTAGCCGCCGTCGAAGGAACCGACCTTGGGGCCGGTCTGCCCGAACCGAGCGTTGTGCGCGGCGATGGTCAGATCGCACACCACGTGCAGCACATGACCGCCACCGATCGCATAGCCGGCCACCATCGCCACAACCGGTTTCGGTGTGCGCCGGATCTGAATCTGCAGGTCGAGCACATTCAGCCGACCGATGCCCTTGCGCGCCACATCGTCATCACCGATATAGCCGTCATCCCCGCGGATCATCTGATCGCCGCCTGAGCAGAATGCCCAGTCACCCTGTCCGGTGAGGATGATCACACCGATCCGGTCATCGTCACGCGCCCGGTTCATCGCATCAGACAACTCGAACAATGTCTGGGGTCGGAATGCGTTGCGCTTATGCGGTCGGTTGATCGTCAGTTTCGCGATACCGGCGGCGTCACCGGTGGAGACCTCGTAGCGGATATCGGTGTAGTCACCCTCGCTACTCCATTCGCATCCGGGCACGATGCTGGAGTAGGCCGGATCGGTGAAGGCAGGGCTGCTCTCCTCGACGACCGGGGGCAGGGGGTATCGCGTACGCGAATCGAAGGGCTGACCGGCGGTCGGTGACTCGTTCGTCATGGGATCTGTGCGGACCTCTCGACTTCGAATGCGCCGCGGGGCGCGGCGCCTGCGGTCCAACCTAGTCAGGCCTACGCTCATCGGCATGCCCGCACCCGTGCCACCCGGTGAGCCCGTGCCGGTCTCCCACGCCGTCGACCTGGTCGAGGTACCGCGGGGGGCCCCCGGTGTCGAGGTCGCCCGTCAGGTGATCTCATCCCTACTCGCGGCAGGGCACGAGGGGGGCCAGCGCGCCGTTGCCCTCATCGCGGATGCAGCGGTAGCCGGACCGCTACTGCACCCGGAGGAACCTCTCGAGGATCCGCGTACCGCGCTGATCCTGCTGACCAGTGGCTCGACCGGCGACCCCAAGGGGGTGTGCTGGTCACGAGAGAACCTGCTCTCGATGTCTTCGATGTGGCGCAGTCGATACCCCGACCTGATCGATGCCCCCCGGGTGGCTGCTCTCCCCGTGACCAGCGCCGGTGGTCTCGGTCTGGTGATCCGTGCCGTTCTCGATTCATCCCCCCTCGTCGCAGTGCCCACGATCGGCGGGGCAGGCCGATTCGACCCCGAGGTGTTCGCCGACACCGTGCGACCCTGGGCGGATACCGGACCCGTCGTCTCACTGGTGCCCACTCAGCTTGCTGTGCTCATGCAGCACTCTGCCGGCCGTCAAGCTCTGCGCGTGATGCGCCGGGTGTTCCTCGGCGGTGCTGCCGCACCGACACGACTCCTCAGCGATGCCAGAGATCTCGGCATCGACCTTGTCACGACCTATGGGATGACCGAGACCTGCGGGGGATGCGTCCATGACGGTGCACCCCTCGACGGGGTCGATGTCAGCGTCGACTCCGGGGGTCGCATCCATCTGGCCGGCCCGATGTGCGCACTGGGCTACCGGCTCCGACCGGAGGAGACTGCCGCAGCCTTCACGGGGACATCCTTCGCGACCGGGGACGTCGGGGCCTGGGACGGCCAACTGTTGAACGTCGTGGGTCGTATCGACGACATCGTGCAGGTGCGTGGGACCAATGTCGCTCTCGGTGCCGTCGAGCGCACCATCATCGACTCGGGTCTCGCTCGCGAGGCGGTCGCCTTCGCCGTTGACGACGACGTGGATGGACACCGGATCATCGCCCTCGTCGTCCCCGATACCGAACACGGTGCGTCGGAGGAATGGGTGGCGGCCATCCGATCCGCAGTGCGTCAGCGTCTTGGCTCCCCCGCAGTCCCCGCCTCGATCCGACCCGTGTCGGTGCTGCCGTATCTCCCAGGTGGCAAGATCGATCGCCGGTCCGCACGCAGCATGCTGGCCGGTGAAACCGATCGCGAGATCCGAAGCATCGACGACGAAGGGATCTGACCAGAGCCATGGCTACCACCGCACAGTGGATCGCCGGGGCTCGCCCGCGTACGTTGACCGCCGCCTTCGCACCCGTCGCTGTGGGCACCGGGGTGGCGGCATCAGCCGGGGCCGCGAATGCGGTCCGTGCGATCCTCGCGCTCCTCGTCGCCGTCGCGCTCCAGGTCGGAGCCAATTACGCCAACGACTACAGCGACGGGGTGCGTGGCACCGACACGACGCGCGTCGGGCCCGTTCGACTCGTCGGTCAGGAACTCGCCTCAGCCGAACGCGTGCGCATCGCCGCGCTCGCCGCTTTCGGCCTCGCCGCTGTGTTCGGTCTGGCTCTGGTCGCACTCACCGCGCAATGGTGGCTGCTGCTGGTGGGGGCCGCATCCATCGCAGCCGGATGGTGGTACACCGGCGGGAGTCGACCGTACGGCTACCGCGGACTCGGTGAGGTATTCGTCTTCGTGTTCTTCGGAGTGGTCCCGGTGGTCGGTACCGCCTACGTGCAGATGACCGCGTGGTCGGGGACCGCTCTTGTGGCATCGCTGGGTGTGGGCGCGATCGCCTGCGCGATCCTGGTGGCCAATAACCTGCGCGACATCCCCACCGATCAGGCACACGGCAAGATCACCCTCGCCGTCCGCCTCGGGGCACCGCGCACCCGCGCGTTGTTCGTCGGGCTGGTCGTCGTGCCCTACGTCGTCGTCATGGTGCTCGCCACCGCCTACGGTCTCAGCGGAGCCTGGTGGGCGCTGCTGTCGCTACCCCTGGCCGTGCGGGTCGGCTTCGTCGTGCTCGATGGGGTGACCGGCCGAGACCTCGTCCCGGTGCTCTCCCTCACCGGATTGCTCGGTGGTGCCTACGGCCTGCTGCTGGGCATCGGCCTGGGCATCTCGCCCGGCTGAGAGAACCTCGGTCCCGCCCGCCCCTCCCTGCGGCCCGTCAACCCCGAACGTCGCGTCGACCAAGGCATCCTCGGCGAGTGCATTGCGCTGGATCCGGTCGTCTATCCGGCGAAATACCCGCCACACCGATGCGCTAGCCGCATCACGGGTCCGATCGAGTAGGAAGAACCCGATGACCCCCGACACAGCGAGGGCGACCGCGATCGCCAAGAGTCCTCGCCAGGGGGTCACGAGTTGGACTACCAGCCATACGGCCGCGAGCAGCGCCAGCCGTAATCCGGTGTAGACCAACAGGCCGCGCATTACTCCACGGTAGGCGAACGGATGTCACTTATCCCGGTCGGGGTTAGTCTAGGGAGAGGCCTGCAGGAAGCGGGCCAGCTCGACTGGGCCACAGTCGGGCGGAGAAGACGATCGGGAGGTGTCGGCGCGAATGCTGCGAGTCGCAGGAGTCCTGTTGGGCCTGGCGCTGTACATCTGGTTCATCGTCGATGTCGTCCGTACGCCGAGGCTCGACGTACGGACGCTGCCGAAGTTCGTGTGGCTGCTCCTGGTGGTGCTTATTCCGCTGCTCGGCGGCCTGCTGTGGCTGTTCGCCGGTCGGCCGCGACCGCAGCGCCCTCGCTTCGGACGCCGCCGCGCCCGTGGGCCTGTCGCCCCCGATGATGACCCGACGTTCCTGCGCAAGATCGACCAGGACGCCTGGAGTGAGCGCATGCGTCGTCGTCGTGACGGCGGCGCCGATCCCGCCTCCCCGTAAGCAGGTTTCTTCGCACTGTCGATGCGCGCGGCAGGAGCCGGGCTACACCCCCGCGTATGAGTGCAGGCTGTTGACGAACAGATTCACCCCGAAGTAGTTGATGAGGAATGCCAGCCAGCCCAGAAGGGATACGTAGGCCGCCCGACGTCCGCGCCAACCGGCCGTGGCACGTGCATGCAGGTAACCGGCGTAGATGACCCAGGTGATGAACGCCCAGGTTTCCTTCGGATCCCATCCCCAGTAGCGACCCCAGGCGTTCTCCGCCCAGATGGCTCCCGCGATGACCGCGAAGGTCCATAGCGGGAATGCGAAGGCCAGGATCCGATAGGCCAGGGTGTCCAGGCGCTGCGCCTGCGGCAGGCGCGCGACAGCTCCTCGCACCCGACCCTTGCGTTCGGCCCGCTCGCGCCACAGGTAGAGCATCGTGATGCCGGCTGCCACAGTAAAGGCGCCACCGCAGATCACGGCTGCACTCACGTGGATCACCAGCCACCACGACTCCAACGCGGGGACGAGTTGGGCGGCCTCGGTGTACAGCACGGTGACAGCGAGTCCCAGGGTGAGCAGGGTGGCGGCCGTGACGAATAACCCGAGCCAACGCAGATCACGTCGCAGCGACACCACGAGATACACACCGAGGATCGCCACCGCCGACGACAGCGAGTACTCGTACATGTTGCCCCACGGCACCCGCCCAGCCCAGACTCCGCGAAGAACCGTGCCCAGGAGCAGCAGGCCGAAGGCGAGCCAGGCCAGGGACAACCCGATATTGCCGGCCCTCCTGCCCCGAGGATCAGGCGCGGCAGTCGACGTTCCCGCACCGGGTGTCGGCATGCCGTGGTCGTCGGCACTCACAGGGGCACCCACCGTGACGGGAGACCGCTCAGCGGATCGGACACCGGCGGGGATGCCGCGAGTGCCGCGTGCGGAGAACGATGCGGCGAACGCGATCATCGACAGGGTCAGCACCACCATCGAGGCGTAGACGAGCGCATTGCTCCACTCCGCCAGGTCCGTCGAACTCACGACCGTCCTCCTGATCCGCTCCCGAGCACCCCGTCACTGTCGGTGACCCGCATCAACTCCAGGCTGCTGCTCATCATCGGAGATCCTCTCCCGAAACAGGCTCCCCTGCAGCAGCCGCGACCTGCTCGACCTCCGTGGCCAGATCGGCCTCATCGGTGCGCGCGAGTCCTGCGACCTCCACGGTAGTCCCCTGGCCTTCGGGGTAGGTGCGGACCCACACTCGGCGGCGCTTGATGAACAGGGACATCATCAGGCCCACGAGCGCCACGGCTGAGGCGATCAGCGCCGGCTCCTTGCCAGGATCGTGCGCGATCTGGAAGGACGCCCACCGCTGCAGGCCCGCGAAGGTCATCGAGCCGATCCCATCGGGAAGCTCCCAGGTCTGGCCCGGGCGCAGCGCCTCGAGACCGACCTGGCTCATGGTGTCGGTCACCAATCGGTAGATGCTCTGCGGTGCTCCGTTATCGAGACCGAGATCACCGACCCAGGCCGAGGCGAAGATCGCTGGATCATCGGGGCCCGGGAAGGACGAGAAAGGCCCTCGGATGTCATCGACGGCCGCGGTGGGAAGGAACAGCATCTGAAAGCCCATCTGCGGTACCGCATCGGGTACCTTCACCACCCCCACCGATGTCTGGTTGCCGTCCTGCGGCAACACCACGACGGCGTCGTCGAACACCAGCCGCCCTTCGGCGTCGCGCACCTGGATACGTGGCGCATAACCGTGGCCGACGAGAAAGATCTTGGCGCCGTCGAACGCGATGGGCTCGTTGACCCGGATCACCTCGGAGACCTCAGGCGCACCCGGCTCGGCGCGAGCGGTCACCTCAGCCTCGAATAGTCGAGGTGCCCCGCGCTGAGCCTCCGATCGTTCGAAGTCGACGCGGAACTCCTCGAGGGTGAAGGAGAACGGCGGCAGGCCATCGGGGGACGCCAGTCGACCACCGCCCCACGCGTCGTACTGGGTCAAGGTGTTGGAGAAGCCGGTCCCTTCGCGCACGATGACGTTGCCGCGCCACCCCAGCACAGCCCCGTATGCAATGGCGATGAGCAGGGCGATCAGTGCGGCGTGGAAGAGCAGGTTGCCGGTCTCGCGCGCGTAGCCTTTCTCGGCCGCAACCCAGGCGCCACTGTCGTCTTGCCCGCGCGCTACCCGCCAGCGTCGATGCCGCAGGTCGCTCTCGACGCGATCGAGGATCTGATCCGAGGCGGAGTCGCTCGCCGTCCACGTGCGGAACTCCGACAGTCGCGACAGACGACGCGGTGCGCGCGGTGGTGCGGTCCGTAGCGCACGCAGGTGGGTGCCCGTGCGCG
This sequence comes from Actinomycetes bacterium, assembly GCA_965657825.1. Taxonomy (GTDB): domain Bacteria; phylum Actinomycetota; class Actinomycetes; order S36-B12; family S36-B12; genus M55B157. The sequence goes on from CBFHQG010000004.1 coordinate 14,514, forward strand.
GCAGGACGCAGCCGATGACCGAGATGAAAAGCAGCAGGTAGATGGCGGCGAACCAGGGCGCCGCGTAGACATCGAAGAAACCCAGGCGATCGAGCAGGGGTCCCCACGTCGGGGCATCTGCGATCCACTCCCGGACCAGGACCGGGTCGATCCCACGCTGGGGCAGCACCGATCCTGGGATCGCCGCAACAGCAAGGCAGAACAGCAGGATCAGCGCGGTGCGCATACTGGTCAGCTGCCGCCACGCCCACCGTGCGAGACCCAGCGCACCCAGAGGCGGCGGTGCGACCGGGGCGGAGGTCGGCCCGGTCGCCGCAGGCTGTGTCATCGGTGGTGTGGACATCTCCCCTCCAGTCTTACCCATGCTCACCGGGCCCGCTCACCACGGTCGCCACGGGGCCGGGGTTCGACAGGCGCTCTACAGGGCGGTTTCGAAGCCGGGCAGCCACACGCGCAACCAGATGGTGAACTCCGTCCAGGCACCGGTCACCAGCAGGATGCCGATGAGCACGAGCAGGCCCCCGCCGATACGCATGACCAGGGCATAGTGGGCCCGCACCCACTCGAGGGTCCCGGCGAGGTAGCGCAGACCCAACCCCATCGCGATGAAGGGAATGCCCAGGCCGAGGCAGTAGACGAAGGCGAGCAAGGCGCCTCGTGTCGCGCTCGCCTCGGTGAAGGCCAGGCTCTGCACCGCGGTGAGGGTCGGCCCGATACAGGGGGTCCAGCCCAGCCCGAACAGCACACCCAGCACCGGTGCGCCCCACACTCCCCACCTCGGCAGTCGGTGGATCCGCCATTCCCGCTGCAGACCGGGCCCCCATCGATCCAGGACTCCCATGAAGGCCAGACCCATCACGATCACGACCACGCCCAGCACACGGCTGATCACGTCGGCGTACTGCAACAGGACCGCACCCAGGCCACCGAAGGCGGCACCGAAGGACACGAACACCACCGAGAAGCCCAGGACGAACAGCACGCTGCCGGCCAGCACACGGCTCTTCACCGCGACTCCCCCGCCGCCCTCGGCGATCTCGGCACCGGTCAGCCCGGTGATGTAGGACAGGTACCCGGGGGCGAGGGGGAGAACGCAGGGGCTGAGGAACGACACCAGCCCGGCGGCGAGCGCCAGTGGGATCGCAAGGAGCAGGCTGCCATCGGTGACGGTCTGCGTGATGCCGTTCACGACGCGTGTCCCCTCACCGCGGTCGCCTCACCGAAGCAGCGGCTCGATGAGCCCGCGCAGGGCAGAGGCTGAGACGCGCCCCAGCGCACGTCCGGCGACCCGACCCTGCGGATCGATGACGATGGTCGAGGGGATCGCCTGCGGCGGCAGCGTGTCAGCGAAGAGCAACTGCAACTGCCCGTCGCGATCGACGACATTCGGATAGGTGATGCCGTAGGTGTCGATGAAGGCGAGCGCCGCCGCATCGGAGTCGCGGGTGTCCAGTCCGACGAACTGCACGCCGCGGCCCTCGAACTCCTCCCAGACCTCCTGCAACTCCGGGGCCTCGGCTCGACACGGAGCACACCAGGAGGCCCAGACATTGAGGACGACCACCTCGCCCCGATAGTCCGATAGCCGCCAGATCCCACCGTCGAGGGTCGGCCCCTCGACTTCGGGCGCTGATTGGCGCACCGATTCGTCCAGCAGGACAAGGGAACCGTCACCGGCGACGAACCCCGATTCCCCCGAACCCTGCGCAGTGCCGCAGGCGGTCAGGACGACCACGAGCATCCCGGCGAGGGCAACCAGCCGGGTGGCGACGCTCCCGCGTCGCTTCACGCCCCGCGACCGGGGGAGGCATCGGCGAGCAGATCGCGGGCCGGCTCGGTGTAGGTGATCGCCGTGAGTCGATCATCGTCGAAGTGCAGGGAGGTCAATGACGCCAGGGCACACTGTCGCTTGCGGGGATCGTGGGCGAACCGGCGCTGCTCGGCATCCAGACGAGCCACCCAGATCGGCAACTGGTGGCTGACGAGGACGACCTCGCGACCGGGTGCCAGTTCGCGGGCCGACACGATCGCCTGCGACATGCGTGAGGCGAGTTCGGTGTACGGCTCACCCCAGGACGGCCGTAGGGGGTTCCACAGATGCCGCCACGCGGCCGGCTTGCGCAGCACACCATCACCCACGCCTACCCGCTGGCCTTCGAAGATGTTGTCGGCCTCGATCAGTCGCTCGTCTACACCCACCTCGAGGCCGTGCACCGCGGCGATCGGGGTTGCCGTCGCCTGCGCCCGCTCCAGGGGAGACGCCGTGACCACCGCGATGTCATGGGAGGTCAGCGCCTGCGCTGCCCGCACCGCCATGGCCTGGCCGCGCTCGGATAGGTGGTATCCGGGGAGGCGACCGTAGAGAACCCCCTCGGGGTTGTGCACCTCACCGTGACGCAGCAGATGGACGACCGTCGACTCACTCACATGTCCACTGTACGTCTACCGCTGGACGTCCACCGCGCGCGTAGGCCCTCGCGGACCTGTCCCGTGGAAGCTCCCTCGGTGTTCGCAGGGTGCAGTTCAGGTGGTTCGGCGCCGAGCGGCTGCACGCTTGCGGCTCGGCCTCCAGGTCGCCTCACCGCTGGCGAGCGCGGCCTGACGCAGTGCCTCGCCATGGGCGGCCAGCGCATCGGCGAGTGCCGCGTGCGTGGGCTCCTCACACAGCACGTCCACCCGCAGTCCGTGTTCCTCAGCGGTCTTCGCGGTCGCGGGGCCGATGCAGGCCACGACTGTGGTGGCGTGCGGTTTGCCGGCGATCCCCACGAGGTTGCGCACCGTGGAGCTCGAGGTGAACATGACCGCGTCGAAACCACCGGACTTGATCGCTTCGCGCGTCTCCGCGGGCGGCGGAGCAGCACGCACCGTGCGGTAAGCGGTGATGTCCTCGACCTCCCATCCCAGATCGACCAGTCCTGCGGACAGGGTCTCTGTGGCGATATCGGCGCGCGGGAGGAAGACCCGGTTGATGGGGTCGACGAGTTCGTCGTAGTGCGGCCAATCGGCCAGCAGGCCGGCGGTCGTCTGGTCTCCCGACGGGACGAGATCCGGCTTCACCCCGAAGGCGATGAGGGCCTCCACCGCGTCATCCCCCACGGCAGCGACCTTCAGCCCGGCGAAGGAGCGAGCATCGAGTCCGTACTCCTCGAGCTTCTCGCGAACCGCGCGAACGGCGTTGACGCTGGTGAATCCGATCCACTCGTATCGACCGGAGACCAACCCATGCACCGCACGCTCCATCTGCTGCGGAGTTCGCGGCGGTTCGACGGAGATGGTCGGTACCTCCTGGGGTACTGCGCCGGCGTGGATGAGCCGATCGAGCAGGTCATCGGATCGCTCCTGCGTGCGAGGCACGAGGACTCGCCAACCGAACAGCGGCTTGACCTCGAACCAGGCCATCCTCTCGCGCTGCTCGACGACCTCACCGACGACCACGAGCCCCGGCCCAGCCTGCTTCGCGGCCTTAACCGCTGTGGGAGCGTCCTCGAGTGTGGCGGCAACCGACCGCTGTTCGACGGTGCTGCCGGCGCGCGTGATGACCATCGGGGTGCTGGGCTTGCGCCCGGCTTTGATCAGTTCCTTCGCGATGTGCGTCGCCTGGTCGGCTCCCTCGAGAACGACGACGGTCGTTCGTTCGTCGGCAAGGACCGCCCAGTCGACGGAGTGGTCGATATCGGTGAGGACGTGGACCTCGCGGGTCGTCCGGGTCGTGAGAGTGAATCCCGCGTAGGCCGCGACACCCGACAGGGTGCTGACTCCAGGGGCGATCTCGAAGGGCACCTTGGACTTGCGCAACGCCGAGATCTCGGCCGTGATTGAGCCGTCGAGGACGGGGTCACCGCCCATCAGACGCACGACATGGTGGCCGGCCCGGTAGGCCTCGACGACGCGCTTGGCCCGATCGGCAGGATCGAGGGGCAGGCCGTCATCTCCGACCGCGACGATCACAGCCGCCTGCGGATCGGCATGCAGGTGCGCGATCGCCTCAGTATCGGCATCGACCACGAGGGTGTGCGCCTGGCGCATCAGGGACGCCGCGCGCAGCGTGATCAGTTCCGGATCGCCGGGACCCGCCGCAACGAGGGCGACGGTGCCGGTGGGCTTACGGGTGCGGCTGGGACTCACGGGGATGTGTTCCCCCTCGGATGCTGGACACCGGTGTGGGTGTGATATCGGATCAGGACAATGGAGCATCAGGTTAGGGATCGCACTCCCCGCGCACAAAAACATCCGGACATATATGTCCGTTTATCGGATTTCCAGCGGGGATGTGCTCGGTCGATCAGCTCGCGAGTGTTCGACGCAGTCCCTCCGGGTCCACCCGCCACATCGCATGCTCTGCCCCATCGACGATCACCACCGGGATGAAATCGGCGTAGCGCGCAGCCCACCGGGGGTTGTCGACGAGGGACTCCTCGCGCCAGCCCACCCCCAGATCCGCGCAGACCTCCTCGACCACCTGTCGGGCCTCGTCACACAGATGGCATCCGGGTTTGCCGATGAGCAGCACCCGAGTGGCCACCGGGTCAGCATCCCCGCGGTCCTCGCTCACATCCGGCGTTCCTGACCCCACGGAAGGGCATCCTGGCATAGGCCGGCAGCCTCCCGGGGGGCGGCGAACGTACCCTGAGATCCGTGACGACATCGGATCCGCTCGATACGCGGGTACTCGCGGCCTACCGGGAAGCAGGGCGGGCTTCTGCTGCCGCCGCAGACGTCGCGGCGCCGACCGGACCGGACACCGTGCCCCTCGATCGAAGCGGCGCGGCGTTCTTCGATGTCGACAACACCCTGATGCGAGGGGCAAGCCTGTTCCACTTCGCCGCGGGACTCGCTCGTCGCAAGTTCTTCACCGCCGCTCAGATCGCCGGCTTCGCCCGAGCCCAGGCGAAGTTCGTCCTCTCGGGTGCAGAAGACCTCGAGGACATGGCCTCGGCGACCGAGTCAGCCCTGTCCTTCGTCAACGGACGCACAGTGAGCGAATTGATCGACCTGGGACAGGAGATCTTCACCGATTCCCTCACCGACAAACTCATCCCCGGGACGCTCTCCCTGGCCCAGGGTCATCTCGATGCGGGTCAGCGTGTCTGGCTGGTCACCGCGACACCGGTCGAACTGGCCACAATCATCTCCTCGCACCTAGGGCTCACCGGCGCCTTGGGCACCGTGGCTGAAGTCGTCGACGGTGTCTACACCGGGAAGCTCGTCGGCGCTCCCCTGCACGGCATGGCCAAGGCTGAGGCGGTGCGAGCACTCGCCGAGCGCGAGGGTTTGGACCTCAGTAGGTGTTCGGCGTATTCCGACTCCGCCAACGACATCCCGATGCTGTCCCTGGTCGGTCGCGCCATCGCGGTCAATCCCGATGGTGCGCTGCGCGACCACGCCCGCGACAACGACTGGCCGATTCGGGATTTCCGGCGGCGCGCTGCGATGCGTCGCGCCGTCCCCGCCGTAACAGCGGGCGCCGGGGTGGTGGCCGGGATCGGTGCCGGTTATCTGATCGGTCGACTCAGTCGGCGCTGACCCTCGACAGTGATGCGGATCGACTAGCCGAAGACGCCAGGTCGATCAACAAGTACCCGGTACAGACCCTGCTGGATCGTCTCGCGCACCCGATCGGTCATCTCCAGGATCATCATCGGGTCGTCGGCTGCCCCCTCGGGCAGATCATCGGTGGGGATCGGCTCGCCGAACTCGATGATCCACTTGCTCGGCAGCGGGATCAGACCTGCCGGACCAAGCCACGGGAAAGTCGGAGTCACCGGGAAGTACGGCATCCCCAACAGTCGCGCCAGCAGCGGGATCTCGCCGATCTTGGGATAGATCTCCTCGGCCCCGACGATCGCGGTCGGGATGATCGGCACGCCGGCGCGCACCGCTGCTGACACGAATCCACCTCGACCGAAACGCTGCAGTTTGTACCGCTCGGAGAACGGCTTTCCAATGCCCTTGAATCCTTCCGGCCACACTCCGACGAGCTGTCCGTCAGACAGCAGGCGTTCAGCGTCGGGCATACAGGCCAGGGTGTGTCCTGCCTTGCGCGCTAACTCTCCGAAGAACGGCATCGAGAACACGAGGTCGGCGCCGAGCATGCGCAGATGTCGATGTGCGGGATGGTCATCGAGTAGCGCCAACTGCGTCATGACCGCGTCGACGGCGATCGTCCCCGAATGATTCGCCACGATGAGGGCGGCTCCCTCGTCGGGCACATGGTGCAGCCCGCGTGCCTCCACCCGGAACCACGACCGGTACAGCGGGCGAAGCGGCGCCATGAGAACCGAGTCGAGCAGTTGCGGATCGAAGCCGAACTCATCGACGGGGTAGTCGCCCTCCAGACGGCGGCGCAGGAACGCGACGGTGTCCGCGACTCGATCGACGATCCCCGGCTGCGACGCGTCAGGCTGCTCTGATCGCGCAGTCGCAGTCGAGCGACCCCGGCGTCGTGGTTCTTCGAAGGACAGGATGCGTGCCTCGGGCATCACCCCACCACCCTCTCCGGAGCAGGTGCTTCACCGAAGCGCGGCAGCAGCGGTGCGAGCCCATGGCCTCGCCTCAACTCCTCGAATGCCTCGACCGTGGACCATCGCGCATGGAATCCCAGATGCTCAGCGATACGCGTCGTGTCGATGACGCGCCCGTAGGTCAAGAAGCGCACCTGCTCGGTGGAGAAGTCCGCGAGGCCGGCCCGACCGAGACTGCGCCCGGCGATGCCGAGCATCGAGCGCGGTACGGCGACCGAGGGGCGGCCGAGCCGCCGGACTGCCTGGGAGAGCATGAGGATCCCCTGACCTGCCACGTTGTAGACGCCCTGGATGGGGTCTGCGGACAACGTGATCGCCTCGAGGGCCGACACGCAGTCGTCTTCATGGACGAACTGCATCCTCGCGTCGAACCCGAGCACGGTGGGAATCACCGGCAACGAGAAGTACGAGGTCATCGCAGTGTCGATGCTCGGACCGATGATGTTGGCGAACCTCAGGATCGATACCCCGATGTCCGGTCGCCTACGCGCGAACCCGCGGACGTATCCCTCGACCTCGACGGAGTCCTTCGCCCATCCGGAGGTCGGCGGATGCTGGGGTGAGGTGTCCTCGGTGAACAGCGCGGGATCCCTCGGCCCTGCGCCGTAGACCGACGCGGTTGACTTCACGACGAGTCGGCGCACACTCTCGGACTTCTGGCAGGCCGCGAGCAACTGCATCGTGCCGATGACGTTGATGTCCTTCATGGTGGCGCGACCACCTGCCTGGCGCGGAGTGGCGATGACCCCCGCGTGCACAACGGTGTCGACCTCGGAGGCATCGATGATCTTGGCGATCACCGGGTTGCGGATGTCAGCGCGGACGAACTCCGCCTCGCCCAGATCAAACCTGGGAGGGACGACGTCGACGGCGACGACGCGATCCACATCGGATCGATCAGCGAGCGCTCGGGCGATCCGCCCACCGAGATGGCGGGCCGCACCAGTGACGAGCACCACCCCGGACATGCACCCAGGGTACGTGGTCAGCCTGGGCGATGGGAGCGGGTCGGCTGCAGGAGCAGCCCGGTCTCGCTGCTTCCTGGTGCCCCGCTGTGCCCGGCTACTTCTTGTTACGACGCTGGACGCGAGTGCGCTTGAGCAGCTTGCGGTGCTTCTTCTTGGCCATGCGCTTGCGGCGCTTCTTGACCACGGAGCCCATCTATGACCTCATTCACTCGTCCTGCGGGTCCGCTGAGCCTACGTCACCGCGGCTGCACGGGTCCATCGGGGTCGCAGGGCCACCCGATCACACGGGAGTCGCGGGGACCCGTCGAACCTCGAGGATCAGCCCGCCTCGAAGAACGATGACTGCAGGTAGGACTGCACCGCCTGCTCGGGAACACGGAAGGAACGCCCCACCCGCACCGCTGGCAGGTCACCGGAGTGCACGAGTCGGTAGACGGTCATCTTCGACACCCGAAGCGCGGTAGCGACCTCCGCCACGGTGAGGAACCGGACGTCGGCCATCGGTGCCGGCTGTGCATCGCCGGGCCGCTGCGGGGTTCCCGCCATGGGTCACTCTCCTTGCGTACAACGTTCGACCCGACGCACTCGGTCGGGTCGGGAGCACCAGGTAGGTGTCCTGACTACCTGCGCGAGCGTAGTGGTAGCCGGCGGCTCGTGTGCAGGCAATCCCCGAATCCCCTCCTCGGCCTGACGCAGGAAGGTCCCCGATCCCCGGGCGGGCGAATCCGAAGCCCACCTCGGCCCGTCGCCGCAACCTCGGCCCGTCGCCGCAACCACGGGCCTGAGTCGAAACCACGGGCCTGAGTCGAAACCACGGGCCTGAGTCAGAACCACGGGTCAGGGTCGAAGGCGAGCCCATGCGCTGGGAACACCGCGGTACGCGTGGCGATCACCGCCGCGTCGATCGGATCATGCGGATCGAAACCGGAGTCGAACGGCTTCGCCCATGGTTGACGCCCGTCGGTCATCCGGGCTGGAGCAGGACGCCCGAGCCGCTCACGGACATACGCGTCGAACCCCTCTGGCACCGCGGTCTCCGGTGGGATCGGGGCGCCCGCCGCCTCGGCGATCAGGTGGGTCCAAGCCCGCGGGACGACGTCCACCCATTCATAACCGCCCCCACCGACCGCAATCCATCTGCCGTCGGCGAATCGATGAGCCCAGCGGTGGATCGCCTCGTAACTCGCGCGCTGGCCGTCGATGGACAGGGCGAGGTGGGCGAGTGGGTCATCGAAATGCGAATCACATCCGTGCTGGCTGACGATGACCTGGGGCTTGAACTGCTCGAGGATGTCGGGCACGACGGCATGGAATGCGCGGAGCCAGCCCTGATCCCCTGTTCCTGCCGGGACCGCGATGTTGACGGCACTGCCCAATGCACCAGGACCGCCGGTCTCGGTGGGGAATCCAGTGCCGGGAAACAAGGTGCGCGGATTCTCGTGGATCGAGACGGTCAGCACTCGCGGGTCGTCGTAGAACATCGCCTGCACGCCGTCCCCGTGGTGGACATCGACATCGATGTAGGCGATGCGCTCGACTCCCTGATCGAGCAGCCAGGCGATCGCGACGCCGATGTCGTTGTAGATGCAGAAACCGGAGGCAGCCCCCGGCATCGCATGGTGCAACCCCCCGGCGATGTTGACCGCGTGCTCGGTGCGACCGGTGTGCACTGCCTGCGCGGCCGCGAGGGTTGCCCCGGCGACGTGCAGGGATGCCTCGTGCATGCCGGCGAAGACTGGATCATCCGCGGTCCCGAGCCCCCGTGCGAGATCGACCAGGGTGGGGTCAGCGGATGCCCGCCGCACCGACTCGACGTACGTGGAATCGTGAACACGCAGGATGTCCTCGACCGTCGCCGGAGTCACCGGGGAGTGCAGGTGCACGCTGTCGTGCCGTAGCAGTCCGAACTCCTCGGCCAGTCGCATCGCTAGTTGAACCCGGATCGGCGCGAGCGGGTGGCCCGGGCCGAAGTCGTAGGCGCGCAATGCCTCATCCCACACGACCGTGACCGATTCGCCCATCTACTCCTGCGACTCCCGTCCGAGCTCGGTACTGCGGTCACGGGCAGCGCGCGTAGCTTGGGCAACCAGTTCGGCGAGTTCGCCACCGCCTGTCAATACCTCAATGGCAGCCTGGGTTGTGCCGCCCGGCGAGGTCACGCGCCGCCTGAGCTCACCGGGCTCATGCTCGCTGTCTCGCGCCAGCAGCGCGGCTCCCGCGAGGGTCTGCAGCACCAGGGCGCGGGCCGTCTCCGGCGCGAGCCCGAGGCCGATCCCGGCCTCCTCGAGGGCCTCCATGAACGCGAAGACATAGGCCGGCCCACTGCCCGATATCGCGGTGACCGCGTCCTGGAGATCCTCGCTCACCTCCGTCACCCGGCCGATCACCTCGAGCATCTGTGTGGCTGACGTCACGGCCTCCGGGGAGCAATCCGCACCCGGGGACATCACCGTCATCCCCTCACCGATCACCGATGGTGTGTTGGGCATCGCGCGGATGACGCTCACCCCCTCGCCCACGACCGAGGCCATCGCAGCCGTGGACACCCCCGCGGCGATCGAGATCAGCAGCGCTCCCGGGCGAAGGTGCGGCCCGATCTGGGCAAGAACACCCCGGGCATCCCCCGGCTTGACCGCGAGCAGCGCGATGTCCGCACGCTCTGCAGCAGTGGGCGGGGGCATCGCGTCGACACCGAAGCATTCGCACACCTCCGCACGCCGCTCGTCGTGCTTTTCGCTGATGATGATCTGGGCGGGGGTGTATCCGGCGCGTAGCAGACCGCCGATGAACGTCTCGCCCATCACCCCTGCGCCGATGATCGCGATCACCGGTCGGGGACGAGCAGGGGATGTCACGGTGCACCCTGGGAGTCTGCGATACGGGCGGCGGGCAAGGGGATACGCGGATCGAGCAGCGACTGCACGACAGGACCGACCATCCGCACCACGTGCTCATCACTGGCCGAGGCGAGGGGCTCGATCCGAGCGACGTAGCGCCCGATCGCGATACCCATGAGGTAGGAGGAGATGAGCGCCACCCGCATCCGTGCATCAGGCACACCTACCGAAGCGACGACCCGATCGACCACGGTCGACTCGATGTACTCCTGCAGGGCCCGGGTGGATGAATAGGCCGATCCCCCAGCCTTGAGCATGCCGAGCAGGTCAGCTCGCGTCTGCGGGTCGTCGAGAGTGGTCAGCATGAATCGCACCAGCCGATCCCCCAGCCCTTCGATCCCGGGAGCGAGCAAAGCCGGCACGGCCGTCGTCGGATCGGTCGGCAGTTTCAGTGCGGCAGCGAAGAGATCGCCCTTGCTGTCGTAGTAACGGCGGAGCACCTCCGGTGCCACACCCGCTGCAGCCGCAACTCCCTTCATCGTCGTTCGGGCATAGCCGGACGCCGCGAAGGCACTGCGTGCTGCGTCGAGAAGGACAGCACGCGGGTCGGTCGGTCGCGAGGATTGCTCGCCGTTATCGACGGGGCCCTCGCCTGCAGACTGCGGATCCTCCGACATGGCCCCACCCTAACCAGGACGGTGCCGAACTGGTCAGTCGTCGCCGGTCACACCGAGATGCTGTCGCGCGAAGGCGAGAGCCTCGGCCAGATCCGCTTCACGCTCCGCTCGCGAGGCGGCCTTGCGTGTGGTCACCTCGACCACCACCGTCCCGCTGAATCGGGTCTCACGCAGGTGCCTGAGGACCTGGGCGCACGGCTGATTGCCTCGACCCGGGACGAGGTGCTCATCACGAGCCGAACCACTGCCGTCAGCCAGGTGCAGATGCCGGACGCGCTCGCCCAGATCGGCGACCATCTGCATCGCATCAGTGCCGGAGACCGCGGTGTGGGACAGGTCGACGACGGTGTGCGCGTAGTCCTCGTCGCGGATATCCCAGCCCGGTGAGTAGGCCGCGATCTCACGCGATCGCGCCCGCCAGGGATACATGTTCTCGACGGCGAACTCCACATCGGTGATCTCGCGCATTCGGGCGACGCCTGCCACGAACTCCCGCGCGTAGTCTCGCTGCCAGCGGAAAGGCGGATGGACCACGACGGTGCGTGCGCGAAGCTCCTCGGCCACCGCACGGGCGCGCACGAGCTTGCCCCACGGATCGGTCCCCCACACCCGCTGCGTGATGAGCAGGCAGGGTGCGTGAAGGGCGAGGATCGGAACCCCGAAGTGGTCGCTGAGCCTCCGCAGCGCGGCCGGATCCTGACTCACCGAGTCGGTCATCACCATGACCTCGACACCGTCGTAGCCGAGCTTGGCGGCGATCTCGAATGCGGCGGCGGTCGACTCGGGGTAGACCGACGACGTCGAGAGCGCGATCGCCGGGCCATTCGTCATGATCAGGCCCGCCTCCACCGGTCGGTGATGACCGTCGCCAGCCACACGCCCACGACCCCGATCAGTCCGGAGACGAACGCGAGGGTCAATCCCGGCCCGAGCGGGATGGTGAGGGCGAAGAATTTCGCAGAGAACGGAACGAGCAGGACGAGCAGGAACAGCACCACCATCAGCGCCACGATCCCGATGCGCAGCAGATTCAACGGTCTCGCTGCTTGAGCGAGGACCGCGGTGGTCACGATGAAGAGCGTGACGGTGGCAGCAGTCCGAGCGTCCTCGACACTCGATCCGCCGCGCAACTCCAGCAGATAGGTCGCCATGGATGTTGCGGCACAGATCAAACCAGCCGGGATCGTGAACAGCAGCACTCGCTTCAAGAAGCCGGGGCGGAATCGTTCGGTGTTGGGCATGAGGGCGAGGAAGAAACCCGGGATACCGATGGTCAGCGCTGAGATCAAGGTGTAGTGCCGGGGCAGGAACGGAAACTCCAGTGTCGATGATCCGAAGATGATCGCTGTGAAGACGCTGAGGCCGACGGCCAGGGACGTTGCACTGGCGTAGAAGGTCTTGGTGAGGAAGACATCCGAGACTCGCTCGATGTTGCCCAGAACTCGGCGACCTTCGGCGACGACACTGGGCATGACCGCGAACTTGTTCGCCAGCAGCACGATCTGAGCCACTGCTCGCGTTGCAGGCGATCCTGAACCCATGGCGATACCGAGGTCCGCGTGCTTGAGCGCGAGCACGTCGTTCACACCATCGCCTGTCATCGCAACCGTCTTGCCACGCAGGTGCAGCGCATCGACCATCGCCTGCTTCTGAGTGGGGGTGACACGACCGAAGACACTGTGGGTGTCGATGGGATCGGCAAGTTGCTCTGGATCATCGGGCAGTTCACGGGCGTCGATGGGATCGTCGGCCCCCGGCACCCCGGCCCGCTCGGCGATCGCGCCCACGGTGGCCGCGTTATCGCCGCTGATCACCTTCACCTCGACTCCCTGATCGAGGAAGTAGGCGACGGTGTCCGCCGCATCAGGGCGCAGCACCTGATCGATGACGACGAGCGCGATCGGCTCGACGTTCCCGGCTCCCGACTCTGCCGACGGTCGGGACTCGCCTCTCGATCGCCCGAGTAGGAGCACCCGTGCACCCTGGCCCGATAGCGCTTCGGCGCGTGAGATCACCTCACCCTGCGTGGAATCGAGCAGGACCTCCGGGGCGCCGAGGAGGTAGGTGCCGCGATCGTCGAAACTCGCCGCGGACCACTTGCGGGCACTCGAGAACGGCACGACATCGGTGCGTGTCCAGTCGATGGGTTCGGGGTAGGCCTGCGCGACAGCCTGCAGGGTGGGATTGGGTGAGTCCTCCGCGGCACCCAGCGCACCGAGGGCCTGGGCGATCTCGCTCTCCTGCGCACCACCCGGCAGGTCGATGACCTCACGGACCCGCATGCCCGGCTCAGTCAGGGTTCCGGTCTTGTCCGCACATACCGTGTCGACGCGAGCGAGAACCTCGACGGCGGGCAGCTCCTGGACGAGCACCTTCTTCTGCGCCAACCGGATCACCGAGACCGCCATGGCGATGCTGGTCAGCAGCACCAGGCCCTCGGGCACCATCGTCACAACTCCCGCGATGGTCCCGCGAATCGCATCCGGCAGTGTCTGGTCAGCCCGCAACTGGCTCCACAGGAGCAATCCACCGACGGGGATGAGCAGCACCGAGGCGATACGGATGAAGGTGTTGATCGCATCGCGCAATTCCGAGCGGGTGAGTGCGAACTTCCGCGCTTGGGCGGTCAAGCCGGCTGCGAAGGAGTCCTTTCCCACCTTCGTCGCGCGATACGCACCTGATCCGGCAACAACGAACGAACCCGACATCGCCTGATCACCCGGTGTCTTGTCAACAGGATCCGCCTCACCGGTCAGCAGGCTCTCATCGATCTCCAAACCGTCGGAGGCGAGCACCTCGCCATCGACGACGAGTTGATCACCCGGTCGCACCAGCACGATGTCGTCGAGGACGACTTCACGTGGACGTACCTCGACATCCCGCCCATCGCGTCGCACCAGGATCTTCGCCTCGGAGAGCACCGAGAGTTTCGCCAGCGTTCTGCTCGCCCGGTATTCCTGGACGATTCCGATCAGCGTGTTGATGACGATGACGAAGCCGAATAGTGCGTCCTGGATCGGTGCGACGATCAGCATGACGATCCACAGCGAGCCGATCAGACCGTTGAAATACGTGAAGACGTTCGAGCGGACGATGCTCGCGAAACTCCGGCTGTGCGCATCCGGGGCATCATTGAATTCACCGCGCGCAACTCGCTCCGCGACCTCGGTCGAGGTGAGCCCCTCGGGGATCGTGGTGGTCGTCATGCTTCCAACCCATCGAGGCGCCGCAGGATCACTCCCTCACGCAGGGCCCACGGGCCGATATCGAAGGTGTCGAGGGAGAGCAGATCCATCACCGACTCCGCCACGACCGCACCAGCCACGAGTTGCACAGCGCGTGCCTCGGAGACCCCGGGCAGTCGGCTGCGCTCGGCAGCGGACATCTCCGCGAGCGTCGGCACCCAGGTGGCCAGATCGGCCCGGCTGAGCGTGCGGCGCACATGCGGACCCGCATCGGAAGGCGCGGCACCGGTGATGCGCGCCAGTTGGCGCATCGTCTTGGAGGTAGCGACGGCCAGTCGCGGCTCACCCACCCGCAGCAGACGACCGACGACATCGGCGATGGAGGCGCGCACGTGGCGGCGGAGGGCCCGGACCTGTTCGGCATCGGGGGGATCCGTACGGCAGAAATCCCGCGTCAGTCGACCCGCGCCCAGGGGCAGGGACACCGCGACATCGGGCTCCTCATCATCCCCTGTCGCAATCTCCAGCGAACCCCCGCCGATATCGACCACCATGATGCGTCCGGCCGACCAGCCGAACCAGCGGCGGACCGCGAGGAACGTCAGCCGCGCTTCCTCCTCACCGCTGAGCAGATCGAGGGTGACCCCCGTGCGCTCGCGCACCGCGTCGAGAACCGCCCCGCCGTTAGGGGCGTCGCGGATGGCGGAGGTGGCGAACGCGATCGTCTCGGTGACCCCGAGATCCTCTCCGACGGCCGTCGAGCGTCGGATGAACTCCACGAGCGCATCGACCGCGCTGTCATCGATGCATCCGTCCGCATCGAGGTGCTCGGCCAGGCGCAGGGTGGTCTTTGATTTCGAGGCCGGGACGGGGGCGGCGCCGTAGTGCGCGTCCACTACCAGCAGGTGGACGGTATTGGAGCCGACGTCGAGGACACCGAGGCGCACGTCGCTGACGCTACCGGCCCCGTCGACCCCTAGGGTGGCCTGGTGGCCGAAGTACCCCTCGACTTCCCCCGAGCCTGGGTCGAGTTCGACGACCCGGCCGACTCCGACCAGCGGTTCCGCTGCGACCTGACCTGGCTGAACTCCCGATACCAATGCATCTTCGGCAACGGCTGCGAAGGCATCTACGCCTCGTCCCCTGACGCCGGATGCTGCACGCTCGGGGCCCACTTCGCTGATCGAGACGATGAGGAACGTGTGCTCGGGTGGGCCAAGAAGCTGACCAAGGAGATGTGGGAGAAGCGTTCGATCGCCAAGCGCGATGGCATCGTGGTGAAGTCGGGCAAGAAGGAGCGCGCAACCCGGGTCGTCGATGGCGCGTGCATCTTCCACAACTCCCGGGATTTCCCCGGCGGCTACGGCTGCGCCCTGCACCACCTCGCCGAGGCCGAGGGGGTCTCGTTCGTCGAAACCAAGCCGGAGGTGTGCTGGCAGGTGCCGATGCGACGCGCCTACGAGACCGAGGAACTTCCCGACGGGACCGAGCGCGACATCGTCATCATCACCGAGTACGACCGGCGGTCCTGGGGGTCTGGTGGGCACGACCTGGACTGGTACTGCAGTGGCAATCCGCAGGCGCACACCGCGAGCGAGCCGGTGTTCCGCACGCATCGCGATGAACTCATCGCCTTGATGGGCGCCCCCGCGTACGAGGTGCTCGTGGAGTACTGCGAGGCGCGTGAAGCGCTGCTGGCCGAGGTCCGCGAGCGCGGCGACCGCGCCGCGTTGCTCGGCGACCGATCAGCGCTGTTGATCCACCCCGCCGACCCCACCTAGCCCTTCTTCGGGTGATTCGCGCCCATATCGGGCACATGTCACCCGAAGAACAGTCCGAAGAAGTGGCTAGGGCGATGGAGGGGCAGCAGTGTCGGGGGTTTCCCTTAGGCTGCGCAGATCATGGCCAAGGCATCGACGTCCTACGCGTGCACCTCCTGCGGTGCGACCCATCTGCGATGGGTCGGCCGCTGTTCCAAGTGCAGTGAATTCGGCACCGTCGTCGAATCCGCCGACGCTCCTCGCTCTCCGGGTGTGCGGTCCAAGCAGTCCACACCCACCCGGACCGCACGCCCCATCGGCGATGTCGCTGCGCAGCGCACCCACCGGACCCCCACACGCGTCGAGGAGTTCGACCGCGTCCTCGGGGGTGGTCTCGTCCCCGGTCAGGTCGTGCTCGTCGCCGGCGAACCCGGCGTCGGCAAGTCCACGCTCCTGCTTGCTGTCGCCCATGCCGTAGCCGAGCAGCCCGGCTCGGGGACCCTCGCCGATGCCCCCGTCCTGTACGTCACCGGCGAGGAATCCGCCGAGCAGGTCGGCATCCGGGCTGAGCGCATCGGCGCGATGACCCACAACCTCCTCGTCGCCGATGAGACCAATGTCGAAGTCGTCCTCGGCCATATCCGCGAGCATCGCCCGCGCCTGGTCGTCATCGACTCCGTGCAGACGATGGCCTCACCCGGAGTCGAGGGGCGAGCCGGCGGAGTCGCCCAGGTGCTCGAGGTCACCCAGACGCTCATTCGCTCAGCGAAGGAGCGTGGCGTCCCTCTCATCCTCGTCGGGCAATCCACCCGCGAGAACACCGTCGCAGGGCCCCGGGCATTGGAGCACCTCGTCGACACCGTGCTCACCTTCGAAGGCGACCGGGCCAGTGCCCTTCGCTTGCTGCGCACCTCGAAGAATCGGTACGGGCCCGCCGACGAGGTCGCTGCCTTCGAGCAGACCGAGGCAGGTCTGCGGCAGGTCATCGACCCGTCGGAATTGTTCCGCGGGCATCGCGATGTCCCGGTGCCCGGCACCTGCGTGGCGGTCACCATGGAAGGCCGGCGGGCCCTGCTCACCGAGGTGCAGGCCCTCGTCGCCGGGACGCCAACAGGTCGCCGCACTGTCACAGGCCTGGACCCATCTCGGGTGACGATGCTGGCCGCCGTGACCGACCGCATCAGCGAGAAGAAGAAGATCGAGTCCCGGGATCTGTTCGTCGCCACGGTGGGAGGTGCCAGGATCACCGATCCCGCTGCCGACCTCGCGGTGTGTCTCGCGATCGCGTCATCCCTGCGCGAGACGGCGATGCCAGGTCACGTGCTCGCGATCGGAGAGGTCGCCCTGTCCGGAGATATCCGCCCGGTGCCGCACCTGCAGACCCGGGTCAATGAGGCCCGCCGCCTCGGCTTCACTCGGATCCTGGTCCCGGCTGGTTCACGCTCCCGACTCGATTCCGGGCCTACCCAGGAGGTCATCAGCGAGCTGGACCACCTGAATCTCGCGTTGGCCTCCCTCGACCGGATCGCCACCCTGGGCTCGTAGCGGGCCGGCAGCGCGCGAAATCCGCAACACGCTCCTCATCGACAACGTGCTGATTGTTGCGGATTTCAGTTACTCCAGGCGGAGGCCGCTGGGGAGGCTCACTACGTCGGAGTTGCGGCCGAGCACCTGGTACTCCCCGGCCTCCACGAGCGGTTGATCCGATGGGCAGCCGGTCGCAGAGGTGCGCCCATCCCAGGTCAACTGCGTGATGAACTCCTCGCCCCGCTTCAAGGAGATGATGTCCGATGCATCGGAGGGGTTGCAGTCATCCGAGGACCACAGCACCTCGCCGCTCTGCTCGATCCACAGTTCATTGGCACCCGGCCCGACATTGCGGCGGCACTCCACCGTGCCGATGTTGGTGATCACCAGGCTCAGTGTCGGAGTCGAACCCACCGGGTAGATCGGGAACTCCGCGGATGCCTCCACGAGGATGTCGGTGTCCAGGCACAGATCATCGGTCCGGGTCGGTGACGGTGTGGGAGTCGGACTCGGAGGCTGGGTGGGTGAGGTGGGCTCGACCGTGGGGGTGGGTGCCGGTGTCGGAGCCACGTCCCCACCGTCACCATCTCCCCGCAGGAAGAAGAACCAGACCCCGAACACCACGAGCGCCACCACGGCGAGCACCATCAGCCGCCGGCGCCAGTACACCCCTGGCGGCAGCGGCCCGGCGGGCCAGATCAGGGTGCTCACGGGGCAGCACGGTATCGCCTCCTCGGCCTTCGCGTGCCACCATCAGCAGGTGGCCGAGCCACCGCACACCCCCGCTCCCGGCTCAGATAGTGCTGCCCTTTTGTCCTGGTTCAGGGTGAATTATCGTGATCTGCCCTGGCGGAAAATCCCCGATTCCTCCGATAGACGGACAGATCGACACTCCTTGATCCACCCCGATCCGTGGGGGGTCCTGGTGAGCGAAATCATGCTCCAGCAGACCCCGGTCGCCCGCGTCGAGCCGGTCTGGCGGGAGTGGATGGCCCGGTGGCCGACCCCGGCGCACCTGGCCGCAGCGACCCCCGCGGAGGTGATCACCGCCTGGGGGCGCCTGGGTTATCCCAGGCGTGCCCTGCGCCTGCAGCAGGCCGCGGCGGCCATCGTCGATCGCCACGGTGGGATCGTCCCCGATGATCTGGACCTGTTACGGGCACTGCCGGGGGTCGGTGAGTACACCGCCGGGGCCGTGCTCGCCTTCGCCTACCACCATCGGGCGCTCGCGCTGGACACCAATGTCCGCCGGGTGCTGGCCCGCCACGACGAGGGCGTGCCACGACCGGTTGGTGCGGTCACCAACGCCGAGCGCGCACGCGCCACGGCACTGATGCCCGATGGGTCGGAGGGGGCAGTGTGGATGGCCGCCCTCATGGAACTCGGCGCGGTGATCTGCACGGCGAAGGCACCCCGGTGCAGCGACTGCCCGATCCTCGCCGGATGCAGGTGGCGACAGGCTGGCTTCCCCGATGATGCACCCGCTCCGCGGCGTCAACCACGCTACGAAGGCTCCGATCGGCAAGCGCGGGGGGCGGTGCTCGCGGTCTTGCGCGAGGCGGGCACGGCGGTCACTGCACGCCAACTCGACCTCGCCTGGCCCGATCCGATCCAGCGCGCCCGCGCCATCGATTCACTGATCGGCGATGGGCTCATAGAGCCGCTGCCCCGCGAGCGTTTCCGCCTGCCCCACTAGCACTTCTTCGGGTGGAAGGTGCCCGATTCGGGCCGCATCCACCCGAAGAAGTGCTCGTCAGGCGACAGGCTGCTGCTTGCGCCAGCGGATCCCGGCCTCGATGAACTCGTCGATCTCACCGTCGAGGACCGCGGAGGTATTGCCGGTCTCGCACTCGGTGCGCAGGTCCTTCACCATCTGGTACGGGTGCAGCACATAGGAACGCATCTGGGTGCCCCACGAGCCAGCCGAGTCGTCCTTCAACGCGTTGAGTTTGGCCTGCTCCTCGCGGCGACGAACCTCGAGCAGCCGCGATTGCAGCACCCGCATCGCCGCAGCACGGTTTTGGATCTGGGACTTCTCGTTCTGGCAACTGACGATGATTCCGGTCGGCAGGTGCGTGATGCGCACCGCCGAATCGGTGGTGTTCACGCTCTGTCCACCCGGCCCGGACGACCGGAACACATCGATGCGGATCTCCGACTCGGGGATCTCGATGTGATCGGTCTGCTCCGTCACGGGGAGCACCTCGACCCCGGCGAAGGATGTCTGGCGGCGGCCTTGATTGTCGAAGGGGCTGATGCGTACCAAACGGTGCGTGCCCTGCTCGACCGAGAGAGTCCCGTAGGCATAGGGCGCCTTCACCGCGAAGGTCGCCGACTTGATGCCGGCCTCCTCGGCGTAGGAGGTGTCGTAGACCTCGACCGGCCAGCCGTGCCGCTCGCAGTAGCGCACATACAGCCGCAGCAGCATCTCCGCCCAGTCCGCAGCATCGACCCCGCCCGCCTCACTGCGGATGGTGACCAGCGCTTCACGGGCGTCGTACTCCCCCGAGAGCAAAGTGCGAACCTCGAGTTCGGACAGTGATGAGCGCAGGGAGTCGATCTCACCGGAGATCTCGGCCCATGTGTGCGCATCGTCCTCGGACTCGGCGAGTTCGACGAGCACCCCGACGTCATCGAGTCGACGCCGTAGGCCTTCGACACGGCGGACATCACCCTGGGCCAACGACAGTTGCGAGGTGACCTCCTGGGCATGCGCCTGGTCATCCCACAGGTCCGGCGCCCCGGCCTGCACCTCCAACTCCTCGATGCGCACCCGAAGGCGAGGCAGGTCGACAACGGCCTCGATGCTGGACAGTGTCTGCTCCAGCTCGGCGATCGTCTCGGCGATATCGGGAATGGCCACGAGGCACAAGGGTACGGGTGAGTGGTCGATGGAGGGGCCGTCGGGCGCGTGCCATCGCAGGTGGACCTAGTCCCCGTGCGCGGTGACGCTCTCTGCGAGTGCATCCACAGCGTCGAGACCCCCCGTGAGGTAGGAGATCCAGTCCGGGCCCGACGCCGCCTCGAGGTGACGGGAGAGTTCCCGTGCCCACCGATCGCGCACCATCTGGATCGCAAGGGCAAGGCCCACCCCGGCTTTCCTTTCGCGACGGACCTCACGCAACGCCACCCAGGCGCCCTCGGGGTACTTGATGCCCGGCATCGGGGTCCCCGATCGACTCAGCGAGCACAGCGACGCCGAACCAGCAGCCGCATCGACTGCGCTTTCCGCGCGACTCAAGTGATCCTCAAGGAGGTCGCGATCAGCCACGTCACCGAGGTTAGGCCCGCCCCGCTCCAGACGTTGCCTCGCCGTCGATGATCGGATTTCTCGCACAATAATCGGATCCCCTGAAGAGGGTGGCTCGAATCACCGTCAGCCAGGCCGGGTACGCACTAGATTCAGGCCGGTGATGAACTCCGAGGCGGTCCGATGAGTGGTGTGAGTCGACGCGGGTTCCTGTCCGGGGCCGCCGTCCTCGCCGCCGCCTGGGGCCTTCCCCTCGAGCGTGTTGGTTCAGCACTCGCCACGCCGATGACTCCCGCGGTCAACCCCACGACTCGACTGCAGACGATCCGACTGTCCAGCCAACCCATCCGTGGCTCCTACCGGACCCTGCTACCCGGAGCCGGTGAGGACTTCATCCCCCGATTCGATCTGCTCGGTCGCGTCGCCGATGAGGCTCGAACATCGCGACGCCGCTCACTGCTGTATTTCGCGCACCTGTCAGACATCCACGTCATCGATGCCCAGACTCCGGCTCGCATGGATGCCATCCAGAGCATCGCCCCGGAGTTGTTCACCGACGCCTGCCGACCACAGGACACCCTGACGGTGCAGGTGCTCGCCTCGGTGGTCGACAGCATCCGGCAGTCAGCACTATCGGGGATCACCGGTGCGCCGCTTGCCACCGCCGTGAGCACTGGAGATAGTGCTGACAACCTCTCGACCCTCGAAACCCGTTGGTACATCGACATTCTCGACGGTGGTGAGGTGCTCGCCAACAGTGGCGCCGCTCGCACCTACGAAGGCCCCCAGGTGTGGGCCGAGGCCACCTACGCCTACCACCCCGATGATCCGGTCAATGATGTCTACGGACCGTATGGTTTCCCGACGATCCCCGGGCTCCTCGAGGCCGCGGTCTCCAACCCGGTCACCTCTCCCGGCCTACCGATCCCGTGGTACGCCGTCTACGGCAATCACGATGCGACCTACATGGGCACCTTCCGCCCGTCGCCCAATCTTCATCCGTGGGCGACCGGTGGCCGCAAGGCATCTCTCGGTGAGGCCCTCGGGGTTAATTGGCTGGCCCAATACAACGTCGACCTCAGCCCCGCGCAGATGGGCGTCAACGCGCTGCGCCAGGCCTTCGGTCTCGCGCCGGGGATGCGCACGGTCACCGCTGACCCGCAGCGACGCCTGCTTGAGCGCACCGAATTCATGCAGGCCCATCTGGACTCCCCCGAGATCCCCGGTCCCGTCGGTCACGGGTGGACCCAACGCAACATCGATACCGGCGAGACCTGGTGGTCGGCCGAATGGACACCCTTCCTGCGCGTATTCGGTCTGGACACCTGCAATCTCGTCGCGGGGGCCGACGGCGCCGTGCCGCTCGATCAGTTCGAGTGGCTGCGAGGTGAATTGACCCGCTGCCAGGACGACAGGGTCATGGCGATCGTGTGCAGCCACCACAATTCCCTCACCTTGGAGAACCAGGCCGAACCGGTGACCGGCGGGCAACCGTTGATCAACGGTGAGGAGTTCATCGCCATGCTGCTGCAGTTCCCGGCGTGTATCGCCTGGCTAAACGGTCACACACACATCAACACGATCACCGCCCATCCCCGCGCGAGCGGTGGGGGTTTCTGGGAGATCACCACCGCATCCTGCGTCGACTTCCCTCAGCAGCAGCAGTTGATCGAGATCATCGACAACCGAGACGACACCCTGTCGCTGTTCGTCACCGCACTTGATCACGCGGCTCCCGCCCAGTGGAACCCCGGTGACTTCAGTCAAACGGGCCTGGCCTCCCTGAGCCGGGAGTTGTCGGCGAACGCTTTCTTGAACAACCCCCCACTTCGCGCAGGGACACCACTCGATCGCAATGTCGAACTCCTTCTGCCTGCTCCCTTCGCGTTGAGTTCGATCAGCGACGCCGATCTGGAACGCCAAACCATGGCCGCTCGCGCGCGCCTGCTCGCCCAGGGCATCTCCGAGGGTGGGGGCGACGCATGAACCGCATGTCTATCGCTCGCCTCGCCATCGCGGGTGCCCTCGGTGCAGTACTGCTCACCGGCTGCTCTCAGATCGATGCACTCGCACCCGTGGGCGGTGAGGCCCAGACGACGATTCGCAATGCCACCTACGACGTACTCCTCGACAACGGTGTCGACATCCTCGTCGCCCCCACATGCGCCAAGGAGTCCACGCAGATCATCTGCCGTGGCTCGACGGTAACCGGCGCACCCATCGTGGCGACCGGTACGAGCGCGAAGCCCTACACCCTGCGCATCGAAGTCGACGGAGTCGTCATCTTCGACGGCTCGGCCACCGACGTGCTCGCCGACGCCCTGCTGGAGGGTTCATGAGCACCGTCGTGACCTACCGCATCAGCGCCCTGACCCGAGCCTGGGTGTGCCTGGGTCGATCCTCGTCGATCGTGTTCCCCGTCATCGTCATCAACGCCGCGCTCCAAGCACTCCTGCTGCTTCCGGGATTCCTCCCGGGAGTCAACCTCGCTTTCATCGTGGCCGCCGTCCTGTCCTACCTGATCCTGGTGGCCTGCTACACCGTGGCAGCGACGGCGATCCTGGCCGCTATCGACGGAGGGATATCCGGTGGATCGGGCGTTCGGGCGGCGCTCGCAGACTCACCCGCTCGGTTTCCTGCGGTTCTCGGTTGGTCGCTACTGCTGCTGCTCGCCACCATCATCGGGTTGAGCCTGTACGTCGTCCCCGGCCTGATCGTGCTCGCGGTGCTGCCGTTCCTGCTCATCGCCGTCATCGATCGGCGAAGCAATCCCCTCGCAGCCAACTTCGCCACACTCGGTAAGCGCTGGGGGCGCTGGCTGCTGACGATCGTGATCATGGCCGCACTGTGCGGTGCGCTATGGCTTATGGCCACCGTCACCGGGTTCTTCATCGGGGGCGCCCTCGGGGCGCTGATCGCCTGGTTGGTGCTAGGTGTGATCGCCGCGTGGTTCACCGCAGCGTGGGCACTGATCTATCGGGGAGTCACCCTCGCTGTGACTCACCCCGAGTCGATCACCGAGTAGAACTCCCGGTCGAGGGTGTCGATCCGCGGTGCGATGTAGCAAGCGCGACTACGGCCGGTAGACGAGCGTGGCGCCGGCTTCGGCGATCAGCGTGTGTGCACCCGAAGGGGTCAGCCAACCACTGAACGGTGGCCGCACCCTGCTGCGCGCCCGGACGACCACCTCGCCGGCCTCGATGCGGACCGACTCGAATCGCACCCCCTCGGTTCGTGCTAGATAGTCACGCACCGCGGTGTTCACCGCGACCGGATCCAGTCGGATGCCCTGCGCAGCCCCCCGGGCGTAGTAGTCGTCGAGGTCGATGGCCTGCGCACCTGCCAGGGCAGCCGAATCGACCGCGGCTTGAAGTGACCGACGTTGGAGGAACACCGACGAGGCATCGACGACCACGGCGACAGCCAGCACGCAGATGACGATGAAACCGAGGGTCAGCACCATGATGCTGCCGCGCTCACCGTCATCACGCGGCATCATGGATCACTCCGGTAGACATCGATGGGCACGCGGTGCTCAGCCGACACCGGTACCGAGCCGATCATCACGTCACCGAGGGATTCCGGCAGGAACGGCAGCCGCACTCGTACGTCGACGTGCAGCGTCACTTCAGCACCCGGCGCCAGGCAGCCTCGAACAGAGCAGTCCACCCGCAGCGTGTCGGGTTTGGCAGTGAATCCCTGATCGGCAAGCGCGACTCCGACTGCGGCGGCGGCATCTCGCCGCGCCTGCGCCAGTGTGTCCGCCTGGGCATAGGCGCGCCCCGCTTCGCGCGCGGCCTGGGTGACCGCGAAGGCGGCCGCCTGCACCTGCATCACGGCCAGCACCAGGTACACGATCGGAATGAGGACGAGTGTGACCAGGATGGTGAACTCGATCACCGCAGCGCCTTCATCACCACGCAGACGTCCACGCCGCGCGATCCTTGACATACGCATCATCCGCGACCGCATCAGCCGCGCTCCGCCAGCGCATGACCCTCGACCACGAGCGTCTCCGGGCCGAGGAGTCCGATCAGGGGGAGTCGAGCCGTGACCTGCACCTGGATCGCCGGGGAGGTCCCCACGGAGACGTAGCGGGCACTGATGCCGGTGGCGGCTTGCCCACCGAGGGCATCGTTCAGCACCTCCTGTGTCCGTCGTTCCCCGACTACGAGGCTCGATCCTGCGAGCGCAGCCGCACGCGCACCCTCGGCAGCGGCCGCCGTCAGGGTCGTGCGCACGTGCAGGGCCAGGATCACCTGCACGATCGCGAGGACGACGATAAGAAGCAGCGGCGTTACGAGAGCGAACTCGACGACCGCGCTGCCGGAGTCATCGCGCAGCCTGCGGGGTGTTCGAATCACGGCCCCGAGACGCTGCTGATCGCGCGGTCGAGGATCCCGGTGAGGGCATCATCGGCAACCAACCACAGCGCGGTGACGAGTCCGGCTGTCATGACCGCGACGAGCACCCAGCCAGGGACGTCTCCACGATCAGAGCCGGTGACGGCTCGCAGCCACAGGTTTCTCAGTGTGTTGTGCATCGTGCGCATGTGCTTCTCCTTCACGGGGTGAAATGTGCTGTTCGGTTTCATGTGATTGCTTCAGGGCACGGTGAGCGACAGGCCGTGAATGCCCGGGAACAGGGCGATGACGACGACGATGGGCAGGACGAGGAACACCACCGGGGTGAGCATGAGCACTTCACGCTTCGATGAGGACTCCATCAATCGGCGATGACCTGCGGCCCGGGCATCAGCGGCTTGCGCACGCAGGACCTCGGCCATCGGCGTCCCCCTCTGGGTGGCGACGACGATGCCTTCGACGAATCGGGCGACAGCTGGGCTCGGGGACCGTGTGGCCAGGTCCTGCAGCGCGGTCAGCAAAGGTGCACCCCCGCGCACATCCGCGGTGGCCTCGTGTAGTTCACCGGCGAGCTCACCCGACGTGGTCGATCCCACGCGTTCGAGAGCCGCCACGGGAGACTCCCCCGCCGCGACGGCGAAGGCCAGCAACTCGGCGGTATTGGGCAACTGCTGATCCATGCGCTCGGCGCGACGACGAGCCAGAGCGGACAGGCGCCGATCATGCAGGAGGACCGCACCACCTCCGCCCAATCCGAGGACCACGAGTGCTCCCAGCGGATCGATACCACCTCGCCCGGCGAGCAGGAGCAGAACGACGAATCCACCGGCGCCGATTCCGGCTGCACCCCACAGGATCTGCTCGAGGCGGTGCCGTGAGACATCGTCGGGCAGTCCGGCCTTGCGAAGCCGCACCCGTAACCGTTCGGCCCCCGCACCCTCCGCACCCCATCGACGGGCGAACGTGGTCACGCTCGGACCGATGATCTCGAAGAGGACACCGAGGGGACCACGATCGACAGGAGCCGGTCGGCGCTCACGCATCGCCAGTCGATCCACCAGTCGGGGTCTTCGGTTGGCGAGGACACCGGCGATGAGCATGAGCAGGCCGATGGCAACTGCCAGCCCCAGCAGCGCCCCCGCACTGGCGGTCATGCTGACACCCCGGCGCGGGTGGGTTCACTCAGGACACGGGGGTCATCGGGTAGTCGGCCGATGGAGATCATCACGCGGTAGGCGACGACCGACAGGACCGCCGACCCTGCAATGACGACGGCGCCGGTGGATGTCGAATAGGCGGCGACGGCTTCCGGGCGGGTGCACAGCAGCAGCAGCGTGACCCAGGGGGCGGCGACCGCGACACGCGCCGCATTGACCGTCCAGCTCTGCCGAGCCTCGATCTCACCGCGGGTGCGTGCGTCCGCGCGGAGGAACGCACTGAGCGTAGCCAGAACCCGACCCAGATCGGCGCCTCCCACTTCGCGGGCGATGCGCAGCGATGCGATGACACGATCGGCTACCGGGTCGCGCATGCGATCGCTCAACGTCGTCAGCGCGAGGGAGAACGAGCCGGTGGCGCGGTATTCGGTGGTGAAGGCAGTGAAGGCCGGGCGCAGGGCGAGTGGACCGCGCAGGGAGAGATCAGCGACGGCTTCGGGAAGCGACATGCCGGCCTTGACCGCCGACCCGAGGGTGTCGACGGCGTCGGGCCAACTCGAGCGGAGTGCGCGCGACCGGCGGGTGGCGCGTCGACGCAGCACCAGAATCGGTGCGTATCCCAGGGCCACCCCGGCGAGCAACGCGACGATCGGGACGGCGGTGATCACCAGGACGACCAGCACTGCAACGAACCCCACCCCGATGCAGGTGGCGATCAGGCCACTGGGGGACGTGCGCGTGGCACCCGCGCGATCGATGAGTCGGCGCAGGCGCGATGGCGACCGGTGGTGTACCGAGCCGGGTGTGGTGAGTCCGAGCAGGATCAGCAGGAGACCGAGGCCCAGTCCCAGGCCGAGCATCGCGCCCATCACGCCACCTCGCCGAGATGGCGTGGATCGAGAAGTTCGGCGAGGTCGTAGCCGGCTGCCTCGAATCGGTCCTCATGCGGCGGGAATCCGCTGGCGCGCCGCAGGATCCCACCTTCGATTCGGAATAGTTCGGCGATCTCGACCGTCCCGCCCTCCACTCGACCAGGGAGGGCCACGATCTCGCGCACCCGCCGTCGCCCATCGCGCATGGTGGCGGTGTGGATCATCAGATCCACGCATCCGGCCACGGTCGGCACGACGAAATCGGCGGAAATGTTCTGGCCCGCGAGGAGGGGAAGGGTGCACAGTTTCGTGACAGCCTCGCGGGCCGAGTTCGCGTGCAGCGTTGCCGCAGAGGGCATGCCGCTATTCATCGCCACGAGCAGGTCCAGTGCCTCAGCCTGGCGGACCTCTCCGACGACTAACCGGGTGGGTCGCATCCGCAGTGCCTCGCGCACCAGGCGGCGCAGGGGGATCTCCCCGGTGCCCTCCAGGCTCGCATCACGTGTCTGCAGTGCCACCCAATCGGGATGCTGCGGGAGATGGATCTCGAAGACCTCCTCGCAGCTGACGATCCGCTCGCTGGCAGGGACGCAGCCGAGCAGCGAATTCAACAGGGTTGTCTTTCCCGCCTGGGTGCCTCCCGCGACCACGACGTTCAGGCCGCTGACGATGGCCGCCTCGCAGAAGGCGGCCGCCTGGGCGGTGAGGGTGCCCCCTGGAACGAGGTCGTCGATATGCCTCGGGCGCATGACGAACCGACGGATGTTGATGGCCCAGTGCTCCCGGGTGATGTCCGGGATGACAACGTGCAGACGGCTGCCGTCAGGCAGCATGGCGTCGACGAAGGGCTGGCTGATGTCGAGTCGTCGTCCCGACCAGAGCAGCATGCGTTCGACCAGGTCGCGCACTTGCGCATCGGTGAGAACTGTCGTGGTCAGTTCACTGCGACCACCTCTTGCGATGAAGACTCGGCCTGGCTCATTGAGCCAGACTTCCTCGACCTGGGGATCGTCGAAGAATCGCTGTAGGGGACCGAATCCGGTCACAGCGTCGAGCAGATCCCGACGCATGTCATCGACCTCGATCACCGGGGTGCGATCTGCGGTGAGGCATTCCTCGAGGTAGTCGGACAGTGACGAATCCACGATCTGACGCGCGAGTTCCGCCTGGCGCATGGGGTCGATTCCGGCGCGACGAATTCCCTCGCGCACACGTGCCTCTACGGCCGTGCGCGCCTCATCATCGATGCGGTACTGGTCGACCGACATCCCCCACCCCCACGTTTCATCGTTCCGCCAATTCACTGCGGCACAGTGCATTCGCAGAACTATTGGAAGGACGCTAAGACGCCAGGGGAAGGTGATTCAAGGCGAGTTCCACATCTGTGGATGAAGGTGCGATGGCGATGTCAGCCGAAGGTGCGACTTACAGCTCTGTCATTACGCCACTGCTCGATGGATTTGATCGAGGTTTCAGTCAGCGCCCCTCGACTGGTTCACCAGGGTGCGCAGCACCCGCAGCGCCACCGACAGCATCGCGAGGTCCGCGCCCTCCTGGGCGGCGATCTGGTCGAGGGTGCTGCGAGCCCGGGCGAGGCCCTCTGCGTGCCCGGCCTCCCACTCCTCGATGCGCTGCGTCGTGGTCTGCGCCGGTGCGGTGTCATGCACCACGCCGAGGGTGAACTGCGCGAGTGCGGCGTACAGGTCGCTGCGCAGAGCCTGGCGGGCCAGGGCCGTCCACCGATCAGCGCGGGTCAGCACGGTGATCTGACCGAGGAATCGATCGACGTCGTATCGCTCCGACAGCGCGAAGTAGATGTCCAGAACGGTGGCGGGATCCTCACCGGCAGTCTCGGCGATCTCGGTGATGTCCAGCAGGGCGAAGATATCCAGCATCGCGCTCGCCTCCTCGGCGAGTTCGATGGGAGCCCCGAGTTCGACGAAGCGATTGACCCCGCGTTCGAAACGGTCATGCTCGACCCCGCGCAGAGCAGGGACGACCTCACCTGCCAGACGCGCGACCACGGGTGCGAACCGGGCGACTTCGACAGATAGGTCGAGGGTGGCGCCTCGAGCCTGCAGGAACCAGCGCAGTGCCCGATCGAGCAGGCGGCGGGACTCCAGATGGAGCGCGGCCTGAGCCTGGGTGGGTACCTCGTTGTCGAGTGAGTCCACCCGCCGCCAGAAATCTCTGAGTCCGAAGATCGCAATGACCGCCGAAGCCGCTCGCACCACCTCGGGGACTCCGGCTCCGGTCTCCTCACTCGCCCGGAATACCAGTGTGATTCCGCCGTGGTTGATGAGGTCGTTGACCACCACGGTGGTGATGATCCCTTCGCGCAACGGGTGCGAGGGAATCCGATCGGCATACTCATCTGCGATCCGTGCGGGAAAGTACTCGACGGCTCGATCGGTGAACCACGGATCATCCGCCACGGCTGACTGCAGATCCTGGTCGAGGGAGATCTTCGCGTAGGCGGCGAGCACGGCGAGCTCAGGACCGGTCAACCCCTGACCGGCTGCCGCTCGCGTGGCGATCTCATCATCGGCTGGGAGACCTTCGAGTGCGCGGTCGAGCAATCCCCTCGCTTCAAGATCGCGGATCATGCGCCCGTGTACCTCGATGAGATTCGCCGCACCCCGACGGGAATTGCCGAGCAGCACGTTCTGGTCGTAGTTGTCTGCAAGCACCAGATCAGCGACCTCGTCGGTCATCTGCTCGAGCAGGGCGTCGCGCTGCTTGAGAGTCAGATCACCGGAGCGCACGACCTCGTCGAGCAGGACCTTGATGTTCACCTCATGGTCGGAGGTGTCCACACCCGCGGAGTTGTCGATGGCATCGGTGTTCAGGCGCACCCCGGCATGTGCCGCTTCGATGCGACCGAGTTGGGTGAGCCCGAGGTTGCCGCCTTCTCCGACGACCAGGCAGCGCATCTGCGCTCCGTCGATGCGCACGGGGTCGTTGGCCTTATCCCCCACTTCCGCCTGGGTTTCGGACTGCGCTTTCACGTACGTTCCGATGCCGCCGTTCCACATCAGATCGACCGGAGCGCGCAGGAGAGCCTTGATGAGGTCGTTCGGTTCCAGCGTCACCGGTGCCTCATCCATGCCGAACACGCGGCGCATCTGATCAGTGATGGGGATCGATTTCGCCGTGCGGCGGAAGACTCCACCTCCGGGAGAGATGAGGCCCTGGTCGTAGTCACCCCAGGACGAGCGCGGCATCGAGAACAACCGCTCTCGCTCAGCGAACGAGACAGCCGAATCCGGGCTCGGATCGATGAAGATGTGACGATGATCGAACGCGGCAACCAGACGGATACAGCGAGAGAGCAGCATCCCGTTGCCGAACACGTCGCCACTCATGTCGCCGATGCCGACGACGGTGAACTCCTCGCTCTGCGTATCGATCCCCAGATCACGAAAGTGCCGTTTCACCGACTCCCAGGCACCGCGGGCGGTGATGCCCATCGCCTTGTGGTCATACCCTGCTGAACCTCCCGAGGCGAAGGCATCGCCGAGCCAGAAGTCGTAGTCGGCAGCCACCGCGTTCGCTAGATCGGAGAACGTCGCCGTTCCCT
This sequence comes from Actinomycetes bacterium, assembly GCA_965657825.1. Classification (GTDB taxonomy): domain Bacteria; phylum Actinomycetota; class Actinomycetes; order S36-B12; family S36-B12; genus M55B157. The sequence goes on from CBFHQG010000004.1 coordinate 45,212, forward strand.
TGTCCGCTGCCACCACGAGATACGGATCATCGCCATCGTGACGGACGACGCCCTCGGGAGGGACCACTCGTCCGTCCACGAGGTTGTCAGTGATGTCCAGGAGCCCGGAGATGAACAGTGAGTACGCCGATCGGCCCTCAGCCAGCCAGGCCTCCCGATCCAGCGTGGGGTCGGGCAGTCGCTTGGGCACGAACCCGCCCTTCGCACCCACGGGGACGATGACGGCGTTCTTCACCTGCTGGGCTTTGACCAGCCCGAGCACCTCGGTGCGGAAGTCCGCAGGCCGGTCGCTCCACCGCAGTCCACCGCGGGCGATCCGGCCGAATCTCAGGTGCACACCCTCCACCCGCGGGGAGTAGGCCCAGATCTCGTAGGCGGGTTTGGGTTGTGGGAGAACCTCGATGGCCGATGCCTGGAGTTTCACCGTCAGGATGTCGCGCGGCTCTCCGTCGTCACCCCGTCGGAAGTAGTTGGTCCGCAGGGTCGCTTGGACCATCGACAGAAGAGCGCGCAGGATGCGGTCCTCATCCAGGCTTGCCACTGCGTCGAGTGCCCCGGTGATCGACTCGACCAATCGATTCATCCGCTCGGCTCGGGTGTCACTCACCTCGGTGGAGTCGGCGGGATCGAAGGCGATCTCGAAAAGGCGAACCAGCGAAACCGCGATATCCGCATTCGACAGCAGAGCATTCTCGATGTGTTCCGGTGCGAAGGACATGCCGCTCTGGCGCAGGTATCGGGCATACGTGCGCAGGATCGAGACCTGCCGCCAATCCAGACCACCACGCACGACGAGCGCATTGAGTGCATCGACCTCCGACCGCCCCGACCAGATCGCCAGGAATGCCTCGGCGAACCGGGATCCCAGACAGTCCGGCGAAACCACCCGATCCGTGCCGAGTCGCATCCCGAAGTCATAGATCCACACCGGGGCCCCACCGAGTCGGTCAATCTCATAGGGCCGCTCGTCGATGACATCGACACCGAGACTGGTCAGCACCGGAAGGATCGTGGTCAGGGAGATCGGTTCACCGGCCCGGAACACCTTCACGCGTCGATGCCCTGACTCCAACCCCGTGGGGGAGTAAAGAATCAGGGAGATGTCGACGTCACCGGTGAGTTCCTCGATCTCCTGGACGTCGGCGCTGGCCACCCGAGGAGAGAAATCCTCCTTGTATCCCTCAGGGAAAGCATCGCGGTAGGCAGCGGCGAGCCGCCCGGCTCGATCCACGGCGAATCTCTCGATCACCGTGACGACGAAGTCGTCTTCCCAACTGCGCACGGCCTGCACGATCCGCTCCTCGACCTCATGCAGATCCGGGTCTCCTAGTTCCTCTCCGGAAGCGGCTCGGACGATGAAGTGCAGGCGAGCAAGAACCGAGTCGGAAACGTGGGCGGCGTGGTCGATGATCGAGGACGAGAAGGCGTCGCGCAGGATGCCCTCGATTCGCAGACGAGCTCCTGTGTTGTAGCGATCACGCGGCAGGTAGACCAGACAGGAGGTGTAGCGGCCGTAAGGGTCTCGATGACAGAACAATCGAGTCTGCCGACGCTCTGCGATCTGTGAGACCGCGAGCGCGACCTCCGCCAGATCCACTGCCGGCGTCGCGAACATCTCATCCCGGGGATATGTCTCAAGGGTGTGCTCGATGATCTTCGCCGTGTGCGAACCCGGCTCGACGTCAGCGATCAGGAGGACCTCTGACACACGCTGTCGCAGGACTGGGATCGTCCGCACGCTCTGTGCATACGCCGAGGCCGAGTACAGGCCGAGGAAGCGCTGTTCACCGATAACGGCCCCGGATTCGTCGAAACGCTTCACCCCGACGTAATCCAGGTAGCCTCGCCGATGAACGGTCGATCGGCTGTTGGCCTTGGTCAACACAAGGGGGACAGGCTCCCTCGCCAGCGCCCGGACCTCTGCGGGCAGCCGGGCGAAGGCACGGGTCGTGGGCTGATCGGATCGCAGCACACCCAGCCCGGTACCGGCGATCGCGGTGAGCGACTCATCACCGGGTTCACCGCGAAGGTCATATTCGCGATATCCGATGAAGGTGAAGTGGTCGTCGACCATCCACTCCAATAACTGCGCCGCTTCATCGCATAACTTCGGGTCGACATCGAGCGGAGGATGCTCCCGCAGGCCCGCCGCGATGTGCAGGGCGCGTGCTCGCATCCGCGGCCAGTCCTCCACCGCCTCGCGAACATCGAGCAGTACCCGTTTGATCTCCGCCTCGAGGCGCTCCGGATCGCTGATCGAGTGATCGAGTTCGACTCGGATCCATGATTCGGCATGCCCTGCCGATTCGTCATGCTCTTCGATCCCCAGGAGGTGACCGGTGATGTCGCGCTGCGCATACACGACCGGATGGATCACGAGGCGGATGACCTGGCCATCGGCGGTGAGTGCTGCCGAAACGGAGTCGACCAGGAAGGGCATGTCATCGGTGACGATCTCCACCACCGTCCGATCAACCGATTCGCCTCCATCAGGAGTGCGCACCCGAACAGCAGCCGTGCCGACGGGTCGGTGACGGGCAAGATCTAGATGGGACGTGACGGCAGCCAGCAGAGCACTCGGCGTTCGATCCTCGATATCGGACGGCGCAACGTATCGGAAGTACGTGCCCAGGACCGGAAGGACAAGCCGATCAGCATGCACCTGCCGAGCCCGCTCGGCCGTGTCAGCGAGCAGACCTGTGATGACGCTCGGCGTGGGGACCGACATGCGAATGCACGCGCCTAACCGGTGCGTGCCCAGGAGGAGCCACCGTGCTCCCAGGCCTCTCGGCTGGTCTCCAGGGCTGTCTGCAGCACATGCAGACGACGCGAGGTCTCCATGATGTTGCCGCCCATAGCGGTGAGATCCTCCCGGCCCGGACCGAGGACGTGCACCTGCGCACCCTGCGCCTCCACCTCGTCGATCTCAGTCAGGCAGCGCTGGGTCACCCGCTGGCGCCACTGGCGCTCCAGACGGGTGAAGAATCCCTCGGGCTCATCGACATCGAAGGACACCATCGGCGCGATGACGTAGACATCGTCCACCTGCGCATCGACGAGAACGTCGACCGAGGTCGCCGACCACGCCCCGCCGTCGATGTAGGGACGGCCGGCGATCGTGACTGGCTCGAACCAGCCCGGGATCGCACACGACGCCATCACCGCCTCCGACAGCGGCGCCGGTGGCGCCTCAGGGGAGCCGAAGACGACACGTCGACCCTCGTCATAATCCATGGCCACGATCCGCAGGTCACCGTGGGGAGACCACTCGTCCATCGGGGTGATCGCATCAATGAGATGGCCGACGCGATCGAGGGACCCCGTCCCCACGGGAAGGAAGGCCGACAGCACCGCCGTCGGAGGCATCCGGAAGGCCTGACGCAGGCTTGCACCGATCAGCTTGACTGATCCCGGCCCGCGCAGACGGGGCATCGACGGACGCGAACCACCCGTTGCAGACTCATAGTCCCAGGCGTAACCGGCAAGGGGGCCCTTCGTGATCGGCACGCCCTGTTGATGATCACGCAACTGCTGCGGGCTGACCCCTGCGGCGATGAGGGACCCGAGAACCGAACCAGCCGAGGTGCCCACGATCACATCGACCGTGCAGGGATCGATTCCGCGGACCTCCTGTAACGCGCACAGCGCACCGACCGTCCAGGCTGCTCCGAGAACACCACCGCCGCCGAGCACGAGCGCCGTTCGCGACGACGCGGAAGGTGAGGATGCTGCAGCCATCGCCGAACTACTCCTTTCCGCCTCGGGCGACACGCAGCCGGCGCGTGCGCGTGGGTCGTGAGGCGTCGAGGAGCTCTGACAGCGCCTCCCGGACAGCCTGCACGAGGACATCCAGATCAGGGATGGCATCTCGGTCAGCGGTGAGCCCGAGGAACACACCACCGTCGTAGGAGGTGATCCCGATGCTCAGCGGCTGGCAGGGACCCAATGGCAGGACGGGGTAGGCGGCGAGCATTCGCGCACCCCCCGCGAATCGAGCATTCTGCGGTCCCGGCACATTGGTGACGACCAGGTGATACGCGCGCTTGGACAATGAGGACCCCACTCGCGCGCCAAGGGCATGCATCGTGGGAGGCGCGAAGCCGATCAACTCGACCAGCGAGCGCGCACCGACCACATGGCTCTCAGCACCGTGCCGCGACATCTCATATGCGATCCGCTGCACGCGAATCACCGGATCGGGTTCGCCGACGGGAAGATCGATCATCACCGCAGACACTGTGCTCGCCCGCGGATCATCTGCGGCGACGCTCACGGGCACGACGGTGCGAACCACGGTGTCCGATGCAACGGGGACTCCCCGCGAGAACAGCCAGGACCTCAGGGCGCCGGTGACGACCGCGAGGGCCACATCCGTGATCGACCCTCCGGTCGTGCGACGAACAGTCTTGAATTCCTCGAGCCGTAGATCCACGGTGTCGAAGCGCCGCTGCGCACCGACGTCGACCAGCAATGGACGTATGGAGTCGGGTCGGGTCACCTCGACCACCGTGCTGGCCACATCACCTACCGATCGGGCCAGCGCTGACATCCCGGAGCCGACTCTCGACATCAGCGCACGCGGGTGGCGCACCGAGTCGCCGATCGCCGCGGCGATCAACTCCGCCGAACTCGGTTCAGGCGAGGGGCGCCAGGTGGTCGTGGGGACCAATCCGGCATCCTGCGAGTCGTCGAGGATCACCTCGGCGATGTCGACTGCGGACAGCCCGTTGACCATCGCCTGATGAGTCTTGGTGAGCAGAGCGAACCGTCGACCCTCGATGCCCTCGACGAGGTAGACCTCCCACAGCGGACGACGGCGATCAAGCGGCCGGCTGAAGATCCTCGCCACCAGGTCATGCAACTGCTCCAGGGTGCCCGGCGCGGGCAGCGCGGAACGGCGCACATGGAAGCTCACATCGAAGGTCGAGTCATCGACCCACACCGGCGCCGCCCAGCCTCCGGGAATCTCGCGCACCCGCTGCCGATACCGGGGGAGAAAGGAGATCCGCTCGCGGATCAGACGCACCAGGCGCTCGTGATCCATCGCACCGGGTGACTCGCTGAACAGCACAAGGCTGCCGACATGCATCGGGGTGTTCGGACCCTCCAGGTAGAGGAAGGACGCGTCCATGGCGGACAGCCGATCTGTCACTCCCCCATCGTGCCACGACGAGGTGCTCGAAAACCGAGGATCGCCATGGGACCAACATCCCGAGCCTGCATTGGCACGCTCCCGTGGTGCAGGTGAGAGCAGGCTCAGGACAGATCGGCGTCGAGGAGCGCGGAGAGTTCCATCACGGTTGTGTCGTAATCGACATGGAGGATTCCGGGCATACCGAGGGCTGCGGCCGCGCGGATATTGTGCTCGAGATCGTCGATGAAGATGCACTGATCGGGGGGTAAACCGACCAGGTCGAAGGTGTACTGGAAGATCCGCTCCTCCGGTTTGCGCATGCCAACCTCGCCGCTGATCACCGTGACATCGAACATGCCGTCCCACAGATGCTCTGGATAGTGGTTGCCCCACGAATTGGACAGCAGTGCCGTGGTCATTCCTCGGTCATGCGCCCTACGGACCAGACCGGTCATGTCGTGGGCGTGATCGAAATGGACGAACATGCGCTGGAGCAATCCGGTGGAATCGATCGGGGCGCCGATCCTCCGGGAGAGTTCCTCGGCCAAC
>CBFHQG010000005.1:0-48762 GCA_965657825.1 Actinomycetes bacterium
CTACCCGCTGGGCCATGACGTGCATCACTCCCTGGCCGAGAATCCATATGAACGGTCACCGTGCCCAGCCTCAAGAGGTCATAGTCCGTCGTCGGCTGGGGTTGTTTCGTGTCACACTATGGCACCTTCTCGAGAACGAGGATCCATGTCGCTGTTCCATCCGTAAGACGATCCCAGCGCCGCCGCGCGCAGCGTCGAACTCACCGTGGCCGAGCGAGTGGCCTGGGGCGAGCAGGCCCGCAAGCGTGCCAGCCGCGAGTCGCAGGGCGAATGGTCACCGGCGAGTAACCGGCCGGATCTCATCAGCCTGCTCGAGGAGCAGGCAGTCACTCGCGTGCCTGAACTCGTGCCGGTCAGATACGCCCGAATGATGGAATCGCCGTTCGCGTTCTTCCGCGGTGGTGCGTTGATCATGGCCTGGGATCTTGCGCATGCCCCGACGTCGGGGCTCGTCGCGCAGGCATGCGGTGATGCTCACATCAGCAACTTCGGACTCTTCGCCTCTCCTGAGCGACAACTGGTCTTCGACGTCAACGACTTCGATGAGACGACCCCTGCGCCATGGGACTGGGATGTGCGCCGCATGATCGCCAGCATCGAGATCGCCGGTCGCCAGAATGGGTTCTCCAGGAAGCAGCGGAGCCAGATCGTCGCTGAGGCATCCACCGCCTATCAGACGGCGATGCAGGAGTTCGCCAAGCAGGGAAACATCGAAGTCTGGTACTCCCACGTTGCTTTGCATCCCGATCTGGAGTACGCCCGCACCCAGTTGGATAAGGACAGCCTCGGCCAACTACGCAAGGTCGTCGACAAGGCCATGACGCGCGACAGTCAGCAGGCGTTGACCCGCCTGACGAAGGTGGTCGACGGTGAGCGTCGATTTATTAGTGAACCGCCCCTTGTCGTTCCACTGTCTGAATTGCTCGACACGAATCGACCTGACTCTTTCGCCGATGACATGCGCAACCTGATCAAGGCGGCTCGACACAACCTGTCCGATGAGCGTCGGATGCTCTTCGACCGCTATCGGATCGTGGATATCGCCCGCAAAGTCGTCGGCGTGGGCAGCGTCGGCACACGGACACAGATCATGTTGCTGACCGGGCGAGACGAAGACGATGTCTTGATGTTGCAGGCCAAGGAGGCTGAGGCATCGGTGCTCGAACGCTTCGTCGGCCCCAGCCAGTTCGCCGAGCATGGTGAGCGGGTCGTCATCGGCCAGCGACGTATGCAGGCCGTGAGCGACGTCTTCCTCACCTGGGGACGCCTAGAGCGAGGACTTCAGGATGATCGATCGCATGACTTCTATTTCCGTCAGTTGCGCGATTGGAAAGGGTCCTGGGATCCCAGCGAGATGAACCCGAACGGGTTGTCGTTCTATGCCTCCGGATGCGCGACTGTCCTCGCACGAGCCCATGCGCGCACCGGCGACCCGATCGCGATCGCCTCCTACCTCGGAACAGGGAAGCGTTACCCAGAAGCGATGGTGGACTTCGCGAAGGCCTACGCCGACCAGAACGAGAAGGACTACGCCCACTTCGTCGATGCGGTGAAGTCCGGTCGCATCGTGGCCGACGAGACCTGATCAGGCCGGCACAACCTCGACGGGGATCCCGCTCAGCACCGAGGTCCCACCGAGTTCGTCAACCGCGGCCACGTCGACGAGGACGTTGACGTTGGCCTCACTCCAGCCGTGCGGGATGCACACGCAGCCTGGACTGACCTCATCCCTGATCGCCACCGGCAGCGTGATCGCGCCCACCGAACTCGACACTCGTACATCATCGCCATCGCCGATACCGAGATCCCGCGCGTCGTGGGAATGGATCATCGCGGTGGCTACATTCGACCCGCCGCTCAGCGTCGGTAGCCCCTTCATCCAGGAGTTGTTGCTGCGTAACTGGCGACGGCCGATCAGTGTGAAACTGCTCGATTGCGGTGCCCGATCGAGCAACGGGCGAGCCGACGCGAGAGCATCCAGCAGGACACCCGGTGCCACCTCGATCCGTCCGGTCGGGGTGCGCAGCGCCTCCGGCAAGCGTGGTTGCAGCGGCCCGAGGTCGATGCCGTGCGGTGCCGCGATGAGCGAATCCAGGGTCAGACCGTCAGAATGCGTTCCGAAACCATCGCCGTACGGGCCAGAACGAATGCGCAGATCGAGAACGCGATCGACGCCCCGGCGATCACCCACATCAGCGAGGAGTTCACTCGGCTCCCGGCCGTGGGCCCGCGAGGCTTCGTCGGTGCACGCCTGCTGGGCCACGGTGAAAGCGATCAGATCATCGACGGCTTCGGGCGTCGGTTCCGTTCCAGTGTTGACACCGATGGCGATGGCAGCAAGCTGCAGCAACACCTGCGCCTCATCCTTCTCACCCTCGGGGATGTCGAACACCGGTGGGGAATAGCGGGCCTGGTTGCGTACGGCGAGGTTGTTGAAGACCACGTCGTGGTGGGAGCGCGTCAGTGGTGAAGCGACCGGCAGGACGACGTCGGCGTGTTGACCGGTTTCGGACAGGTACGGATCGACGCACACCAATAACTCCAGGGAGTCGAAAGCGGCGGTCAACCGGTTGCCGTTGGGTGTAGAGACGAGCGGATTTCCACCGACCACGAACACGGCGCGGATGTGTTCACCCGTTTCCGGATCCGGTGTATCGATCTCTTCAGCGAGCGCGGAGGTGGGGAACTCCCCCAGCACGCTGGGCAGGCCGCGCACCCTGGTGCGCCGGCGCCCGGGAATGGTCACGCCACGACCGAATCCGGGGGTTCCCTCGGTCGTGGGACCACCGGCGACCGGAAGCGGGAACATCGCACCACCGGGTGCATCGAGGGCACCGATCGCGATGTTCACCACGTCGATCAGCCACGACGACACCGTCGCCAGCGGGATGACGTCACCGTCGAGGGTCAAACCTGACGTGGTGGTACCCATCCGGCCGTACACCACCGGGCGCTGAGCAGAACGCAACTCCTCGGCGACGCGCCGAGTGGTCTGGGCATCGATGCCGGTGATGGCGGCGGTGGCTTCGGGGGTGAAGTCTGCGAGTGCTGTAACCAACGTTTCCCACTGTTGTGCATCAAGCCACGATTCGGCGGCGGCGAAGTTCGGCTTCGGAGCCAGCACGTGCGCTATAGACGCCAGCCAAAGAGCATCGCTGCCGGGTCGGATCGCGATGTGCTCGTCGGCGATATCGGCGGTGCGCGTGCGCATCGGATCCACCACGACGAGTCGTCCACCGCGCTTTCGCAGTGCACGCAGACGACCGGGCATGTCGGCAGCCGTCATCAACGAGCCGTTCGACACCATCGGGTTCGCGCCGAGGACGAGGAAGTAGTCGGTGTGGTCAACATCGGGAACGGGCACCGACAGCGGCGTGCCGAACATCAATGCCGAAGCGGCCTGCTTGGGCATCTGGTCGACCGTGCTTGCGGAGAATCTCTGCATCGTGCCGAGCGCGCGCACGAATGCCGGAAGCATGAAGGTGCCGGCCAGGCTGTGCACGTTGGGGTTGCCGAGATAGAGCCCGACAGCATCGGCACCGTGATCGGCGACGATCGATCCCAGCCGGGTTCGGATGGCGCCGAATGCCTCATCCCATGAAGCCTCGCGGAGTTCACCGGACTCGTCACGGACCAATGGGGTCCGCAGCCTGCGCGGATCGGCGTGCAATTCCCCAAGGGCTACGCCCTTCGGACACAGGAAGCCGTGGCTGAACACATCCTCAGCATCGCCTCGGACCCGGGTAATGGCTGAGTCCTCGAAGGTGAGTACCAGGCCGCAGGTGGCCTCGCACAGCGGACAGATACGGAGGGCTTCGGTCATAGCACCACCTTGGCAGGCCGCTGCCCCCTTCGCTAGATGGAAACGTCTATTCGCCATGTGGCAGGGTCATCCCATGCGTGTTTTCCCCTCCACCGCCCTAGCAGTCGTCCTTGGCGCGTCGCTCCTCGTCGGAGTCACCCCCGCACATGCCAGTGAGCGCGCCACACCGGAGCCCACCGCGGCCAAGCTCTTCGTGCAGGACGCGAAGGCGGCCACCGCTGAACGCAAGCGCGGGAAGCGCTGGAAGGTCACGCTGACCGGAGTGAATTCGACCACACTGTGGTTCGTCGACCGCCCCGGTCGTGATGCTGGGCGCCAAACCACCACCAGTTTCGTGCGCGACTGGGCTGACTACGGTTTCGCCACCGTTCCTCCCAACGCCGTGATCGAACACGAAGGTTCCGAGGGTGTGGCGGTCGAGTTGAAGAACCCCCGGTACGACCGGAAGGCGGGGACGCTCACCTACACGGCTCTACTCGACCCCGGCTCCGGCAAGCGGCTCGATCGGCGAATGAACAACGTGTCCCTGTTCATCGATGACGCCGGATACACCATGACGTCGGCGTCTTTCCAAGTCACGAATATGTCGCCTGGCCAGAGATTCACGATTGAGATGAGTGAACCCAGCGGTGAGCCTGACCCCAACTACGCCGCGTTCTATGTGACGGGTCAGGGGACATCCACCCCCTTCGCCGCACCTCTGATCGACAGCGAATCAGGGCCGATCTCGCTGGTGAGCCTCGACATCGGGCCGACCATGATCGAACTGCTGACCTCCACTGAATCAGGTGGCGGCGGATGCTGCTTCTCGATGAACCTGTTCATCATGACACCACCGACGGTGACCAATTTCGCTGTCACCCTGCAGGCCGATCCAGGGGTCGAGGTCGCCCTGGCACTCCAGGGGCAGCAGCCCCAGGTCATCAACACGACCCCGACGATCTTCTTCTTGACCCAGTCTTGATTCTGACGCCAGGATTCACCCGTGCTCGACTATTCGACCCTGTGGTGCGGATTGCGTGGGCACATCACGTACGCACCAGATGATCCTCAGCTTGCTGAGCGCCTGCAGGCGGAGGCACCGGCAGGTACCGCCTGGAGGTGCCTCCGCTGTGGCTCCTACGTCCCCGGGGAACCCCACGGACACGGCCCCGCCGACCTCGCACCCACTCCACCACGGGGGCAGGCGTTGCGTCAACTCATCGTCTTGCGGATGCTCGCGGTCCTTCGACTCATCGAAGGAGTCGCGGAGCTAGCGATCGGTCTCACCCTGTTCGGGTTGCAGTCGAAGGTGCCCGATGTCGTGCAGGCACTGAAGAACGAGCTACCGCTCCTGGTCCCCGCTGCCGAGAGCATCGGGTGGGATATCGAGAACTCCTGGATATCCCGCACGATCGACGACATCGCCGGCATCAGTCCCGGCTCGTATGGACTCATCGGCTTGGGCATCGCAGCACTCGGCACGATCAAATTGGCCGAGGCTGTCGGGCTGTGGCTGGCCAAGCGGTGGGGCGAATACCTCTCGGTGATCGCCACGAGCGTGTTCATTCCCGTCGAGATCCGGGAATTGATCCTGGGCATCACGCCGTTCAAGGTGACGATCTTCGTGATCAACGTGGCCGCCGTCGTGTGGCTGATCTGGGCCAAGAGGCTGTTCGGCGTGAGAGGCGGGAAGGCGGCCGCTGAGGCCGAGAATGAGGAGGCCTCGTTGATCGCCGTCGAAAAGGCCGCCGTCGTCCCGGCCGGACCCCGGGTTTGACACACTGGCGCCCATGACGACGAAGGGCGAAGCCCCCACAGGCGAGCAGCCAGATCCAGAAGACCCCAAGGAGAAGTTTCGCCAGGCTCTGGAGGCGAAGAAGGCCAAGGGCGGGCACCGGGGCACGGAAGCCTCCGGTGAATCCGGTGGCTCCATGGGATCCTCACAGCGATCCGGTGGCAAGCGTGAGTTCCGGCGCAAGAGCGGGTAGTTGACGATGAACGAGACACGAACCTGGACGGTGGAGAACCGCACACTCTGGCGGATCGGGTTCATCGCATTGGCCGTCATCGCGATCGGCCTCTTCATCACCTTCTTGATCGAAGATGGTGGCGGGGTCATCTTCATCGTGCTCATGGCGTGGTTCTTCGCTCTGGCTATCGCGCCCGGCGTCGAGCGCCTCAGCCGTCATATGAAGCGCGGCCTGGCCACCATGATCATGATGGGCGGCCTCGCACTGTTCATCGCGGTGTTCATCTTCGCCTTCGGACAGCTGCTGGTCGATCAACTTGTGTCGATCGTGCGAGCGCTTCCTGATCTGTTCACTCGCGTCATCGACTGGTTCAACGCGACTTTCGGAACCTCTTATCAGGCCTCCGAACTGCTGGCGGAGATCGATTTCACCGACGACAATCTGCGCAACTTCGCACTTCGCGTCGCCCAGGGGATCTTGGGATTCGCCGCGTCCGTACTGGGTAGTTTCTTCGGGCTGTTCACGTTCGGTCTCATCGCCTTCTACATCAGCGCTGATGGGCCGCGGCTGCGCCGGTGGATCGCATCGCTGTTCCCCGCCCAGACACAGCGGGTGTTCATCAACGTCTGGGACACCACCGCGGAGAAGGTGGGTCGATACGTTGCCGCCCGCGCGATTCTGGCGACCATCAACTCCGTCACCAGCGGCATCGTGTTCTTCGCTGTCGGTCTGCCGTACTGGCTACCCATGGCTATCTGGACGGGCGTGGTCGCGCAGTTCGTCCCGATGATCGGCACGTATATCGCGATCATCCTGCCCGTGATGATCGGTCTGCTCAGCGGTAACCCCTGGATCGGTGTGATCGTCCTGGCGTGGGCTCTGCTCTACCAGCAGGTGGAGAACCTCACCATCGAGCCGCGTATCTCCGCACGCGCTGTCGATGTCAATCCCGCGGTGGCCTTCGTGTCGGTTCTTCTCGGCGCCGCGCTGTTCGGCATCGCGGGTGCACTGCTGGCGATCCCGGTTGTCGCCATGGTCATCACCCTCGTCGGCCTCTACGTCAAGAGGCATGAGTTGATCGAGGAGATCGACTCAGGGGACGACGAGAGTACCGGGGATGGGGACAGGTCTCCGCCAGACCACGAGCACTCCGAGTAGCGCGAGCAGCGGGACGAGTAAAAACGCTGTGCGCAGGCCGATCGTGTCGGCCAGGGCACCGAGAGCGAACGGTGCGGTCATGATCGCCAAACCAGCGCACAGCAAGCCAACCGCAGATGCCAGGTCGGCCAGGTGCGGTACGGCACGGATCGCGCGTGCGATCGCCAGCGGCCAATGCAGACCGATCCCGCACCCGGTGAGGAATAGGAAGGTCAGCATGACCGGAACGAGCGGTGTCGCCCAGACGATCAGGAAAGCGGCTCCCGACAGTGCGAATGCTGCGATGAGGAGCTTCTCCGGATCCATCCGCTGAGCGATCCTCCCACCCACTACGCGCCCGGTGATCAGTCCGGCAACGACGATGGCGAGCGCAGCACTGGCCGCACCATCACCGAGCCCACCCTGCTCACGCAGCAGGTCGGCACTCCACAGGGCGAGGGAGTACTCGATTCCGGCGGCCGGCAGCATGACCAGGCAGCACCACCAGAACAGTCGCGTCAGGTCCCGCCACCCCCCGGCGACACCGGCCACCTCTCCGAGGTCATAGGAGCGTGTCTGCGCGCCCCGCCACACCTCGACGCCGATCACGATCACGATGAGGAACCACAGGGCAGGACGCCAACCGAAGGTCACCGCAACACCGATGCCGACACCGATGGCGCCCAGGAACCCCGCGACGGCAGCGAGCGCGTTGGCCTCCGAGAGCGATGAGGGAGCCGCGAGGCCCTGCTGTTCGCCGAGGAAGGCGCTCAACCCCGCCACCATCAGCGCCCCACCGCAGCCGGCGACGACCACTGAGGCGATAGTGATGGCCACAGGCAGGCCGCTGGTGTAGCCAAGGATCCCAGCGATCATGAGGATCGAGCCCAGCCGCATCGCCCGACCGCGCCCGATCCTCGCGCTGATGCGGGGGCTGGCGAAGGACATGATGACGATGCCCAGTGCCCAACCGCTGCCGTGCAGTCCGGCGATGGTGCGCGTGGTCTGCTGCTCCTCACGCAACAGGATCTGCGATGCACCCAGGGCATAGACGAAGAACCCGTAGGTCCCCATCTGGGCGTAGGACACCCAGGTTCGCCGATCGCGCCGAGGCACCGTCGGCGAGAGACTCATGGCCGCACAGTAGTGAGTGTCCGTCGCAGTCGGTGGGCGGCCTGTTCGATTCGTTCCCTGGACTCGGAGGTGCGCACCAGGGGTTGCGCCTGGACACCGGCGCTCTTGGAAAGTTTGCGACCTTCGTCATCAGTCAGAAGGCCGTGGTGGAGGACTTCGATATCGGCGAACGTCGATTGCGACAGGTATGCGGCCAGAGATCTCTGCACCGCGGTCGCCTCGCTCAGGTCCTCTCCTCGCAGGATGTGGCTGATCCCCATCGCGCGGTCATCGACGATATTCGCGAGGTGGTATGCGGGTATGCCTTCACGCCGCCACACCACGATGTCGTCGTCGCCCACCTGCATCCGCAAGGCGGTCTCTCCGGTGACGAGAGCGAGTTCTGAGCATCCTCTCGGGCAACCCGGTCCCGAGTGTCCTTGCCACTCGGTGCGTGAACACGCACACACGTAGGCACCGCGCGTGATCAATTCATCGCGTGCGAGTGCGTACTCCTCCATGTGCTGACTTTGTGTCCGCGACCCACCGGTGATCGGTACCTCGAGCCACTCGATCATGTCGTGGATATCGGCGACGTACTCCGATCGGGTGCGATCAGGATCGATGTCATCGATGCGCAGGGCGATCTGCCACCCACGCTCTTCGGCGAGCAGAGTCAGTAGTCGAAGATGCACCGCATTGCCGAGGTGCAGATACCCACTCGGCGTCGGCGCAAACCGCGTGATCACGGCAGCGTGATGAATTCACAGCGCGGACCCGTCGCGCGGGCGAGGCGCTGATCCATCGTGATAACGGGAGCCCCTAGAGCTTCGGCGAGCGCTACATAGAACGCATCCCAGACACGCACATTGGCGCGTAGGTGCCAAACACGTTCAACCAAGGGGGTGATGGCGAATCTCTCCCCCGGCCAGGACAGAAGATCGTTGACAGCGACAGCTGCCCCAGTATCGTCGAGAAGTCCGCGATATTGGTCACGCTTGATGATCCCGAGAACCTCCGCATCCAGGATCGCTGGCGTCACAACATCATCGTGTGTCAACAGAGTGGATAGGGCGACATCTCGATGAACACCCTGACTTACCACCTCGTACACGATGGAAGCATCAACCACGATCACGTCGACGGCCACTCCCCGCGAATCTCATCGAGGGCTCCGACAGAATCGACCTCACGGGGGCTGACCCCATGACCGCGAACCTGCTCTGCCCATTCGCGCATGCTTGGTCTCGCGACTATGCGAGCCGCCTCTTGACGGAGAAACTCCGGCACACTCAGTCCCGCCTCTGCGGCCTTGCGAACAAGACCAAGGTACGTCTCATCATCGAGATCTCGAATCTGGATTGTTTTGGGCATACGACCACCTTAACATGCGAAAATGCATGTCAACATGCAAAGAAAGCTCATTCCTCCAGGCGTGTGGCCAGGGTGAGCCACTCCTCTTCCAACTCTGCGATCGCGGCCTCCACCTCTCGCAGCGCCGCGGTATCGGCGAGGAGGCGATCGGCATCGGTGGCGTGCTCGGCCAGGGATGCGTGCAGCGCTTCTGCTTCTGACTGACGCTTGGTGATGCGACGCTCGATCGAGGAGATCTGTTTGGTGATCTCGTGGCGCTGGCCACCGGAAAGCTTCGGCTGCGCGGTACTCGCCTTGGGTGCGTCAGTCGTGACCGCATCCATTGTGGCGCGCACCTTCAGGTATTCCTCGACCCCGCCGGGCAGATCGCGCACCTGACCATCCCCGAGCACCGCGCGATAGGTCGTGCACACCCGCTCGAGGAAATACCGGTCATGGGACACCACGAGCAGTGTGCCGGCGAAACCATCGAGCAGGTCCTCGAGCGCAGAGAGCGTCTCGACATCGAAGTCATTGGTCGGCTCATCGAGCATCAGCACGTTCGGGCCTGACATCAGCACACGGGTCAGCTGCAGCCGCCGTCGTTCACCACCGGAAAGGTCTCCGATCCGGGTCCACTGCGCACCGCCGGTGAAGCCGAGGCGTTCACACAGCGACGACGCACTGATCTCACCGGCCTTGCCCAGATCTACATAGCGCGCGACTCGCTCCACCGATTCCAGCACCCGATCATCGGCGGGCAGATCATCGAGACGCTGGGACAGCAGAACGGGCTTGACCGTCGAGCCCGTGCGAATGCGGCCACCATCGAGTGGGCGCTCACCAAGCAGGGCGTTGAGCAGAGTCGATTTGCCCGCGCCATTCGGACCGAGGACGCCCACCCGGTCACCCGGGCCGATATTCCAGGTGACGTTGTCGACGAGCGTGCGGTCACCCACTCGAAGGGTGACGTCTTCCAACTCGAAGACGCGCTTGCCCAATCGGGAGCCGGCGAACTTCATCAACTCGATGTCGTCACGCGGCGGAGGTTCGCGGCTGATCAGTTCATTGGCCGCGGCGACTCGGAACTTCGGCTTCGTCGTGCGGGCAGGTGGTCCGCGGCGCAGCCAGGCCAGTTCCTTGCGCAGCAGATTGGCTCGCCGTGCCTCCTCGGCCTGCGACTGGCGCGCCCGCTCGGCCTTTGCGAGAACGAATGCGGAATAGCCGCCCTCATAGGACTCGACTTCTCCGCGCACGACCTCCCATGTGTCGGTGCTCACCTCGTCGAGGAACCACCGGTCGTGGGTGACCACCACATAGGCCCGATCTCTCAAGCCCTTCAGGTGTGCAGCGAGCCAGGCGACACCTTCGACATCGAGGTGGTTGGTCGGCTCATCCAAGATGATGATGTCGGGGCTTTCGACCAGCACGCGGGCAAGTTCGACCCGCTGGCGTTCCCCTCCGGACAGGTTCTCCAGGGTGCGGTTCAGCAGCACGTCGTCATAGCCACCGAGCAGTCCGGTGAGGATGTCGCGGATCCGGGAATCTGAGGCCCAGGTGTGATCGGGGACATCGCCCACGATGCGTTCGCGGATCGTCACCCCCGGCAGCGGCGGTGGCGCCTGCCCGACGAACCCGAGGGTCGCATCATTGGCTCGCGTCACTCGGCCGGTTTCGATGTCGCGGGTGCCGGCCAACACACCGAGCAGGGTCGACTTGCCCCCACCGTTTCGACCCACGACACCGACCCGGTCACCGACATTCAGGCCGAGGGAGACGTGGTCGAGGATCGATTTCTCCCCATAGGTGATGACAGCGTCCTCGACGTTGATGAGGTTGACCGGTGTCGCTGACATCGCCGCCATCGTAGAATCTCCGTGTGAATCGGAATCCCCACTCCCCCTTTCCTCGGTTCAGCGATTCACCCGACGCTGCACCGGTGACGATGGAGATGGTGTCTGAAGCACTGGCCGACGAGGACGAACTCCCACGATCCGGTTAGGTGACAAACCGTGGGGAGGCCCGATGTTCAGGTTGTGTGGTTCAAGCGTGATCTGCGTGTCCACGATCACCCCGCGTTGACTGCAGCCATCGCTACCGGTTCACCGGTCCTGCCTCTCTATGTGATCGAGCCCAGTCTGCTCGCCCATCCGCACACCGCACCCCGCCATACGGAACTGGTGCTCGACGGGCTGGCTGACCTGCGCGAATCCCTCGCGCGACTGGGAGCACCGCTGGTGGTGCGCGTCGGCGAGGTCGTCGATGTGCTCGAAGCAATGAACTGCGATGTCGCGATTGCAGCGATCCACTCCCACGAGGAGTTCGAGATCCTCGCGACCTGGCAACGCGACCGGGCGGTCGCTGATTGGTGTCGGGCACGCGGTGTCACCTACACCGAGCACCGGCAAACCGGAGCGATGCGCGGATTGCGATCCCGCGACCAGTGGAGCAAGCAGCGCATGGAGTTGTTCAACCAACCGCTGCACCCGGTGCCCACTGCGATCCGTGCCACGCAGGTCGATCCGGGCCCGATCCCGACGCTGCGTGACCTCGGGCTCACACCTGAGACGATGGAATACCGCCAGCGCGGAAGTGAGCAAGCAGGTCGCGAAGTGATGCGGTCCTGGTTGACCGAGCGGGTCGACGGTTATCAGCGCAACCTGTCCAGCCCCAACACCGGGTGGAATGGCTGCTCCCGGTTATCGGTGCACCTGGCACTGGGCACCGTCAGCCCGCGCGAGGTGCATAAACGGGCCGAACGTCGCCACGGTGAAGCGGGATCACCTCGACTATCCCTCGAAGCGTTCGGCGAACGGTTGGCGTGGCGGGATCACTTCGCCCAGAAGCTCGAGGATGCCCCGTTCATCGAGCAGCGCGCGATCCATCCCGCCTTCGACGGTCTGCGGCCCGAAACACCGAACCAGGCCGCCCTCGATGCGTTCACCTCGGGGCAGACCGGATATCCCATGGTGGATGCGGTGCTGCGCTCCTTGAAGGCCACCGGGTGGACGACCTTCCGAATGCGGTCGATGGTGACCTCGTTCGCGTCCTATGACCTGTGGCTGCCGTGGCAGACCACTGGGCGGGTACTCGCTCGCTGGTTCACCGACTACGACCCGGGCATCCACTGGCCGCAGATCCAGATGCAGTCGGGCGTGACGGGGATGAACGCGCTGCGGATCTATGACCCGGTCAAGCAGCAACTCGACCACGACCCCGACGGGGTGTTCGTGCGCCGCTGGGTGCCCGAGCTACACGACGTACCCGCTGACCTGTTGGCGACACCGTGGCTTGTCGCACCCGAGCAGCGTCACGGGTATCCCGATCCGATCGTCGACCACTCTGCTGCTGCGGCACAGGCGAAGCGACGCATCAGTGCGGTGCGCCAACGTATCCGCGGTGACGGCTCAACCCGCGCGCTGTTGGAGCGGCACGGGTCGCGCCGACCCCCGCCGGAACGACGTCGCCCTTAGCGGCCGACCCGCTTCATCCGCACCGGCTGATCAATGGTGCCGTCACCATCGGTGTCGATACCGAATGCGGGCCGCTGGGTGATCCGCTTCCAGTTGGAGTAATCGAGCACGAGTTGGCCGCCCGCGGGATAGGACACCCGAGTCGCTCGGAACTTCCGGTCAACCCCTCCTCGGTTGAGTTCCACGGTGACCGTCATCGACCCGCCAGCGGAGTTGCCATCGCCGTAGAAGACTGCCTCACTGCCCGTCTTCACCGTGATCGTGCGCCCATTGCCGGCGGCAACCTGCTGACCGCCGTACACGATCGAGGTGTAGTGGCGGACTCCTTGCGTGAACACCCGCTCCATCTTGGGTTTCAACGCGACAGATCCGCCGAAGCCGAACAGGCCGGCCGCATCGAACTCCGCCATGGCATTGGCCCCACCGGGGAAGTTCGCAACCGTCACCTTCTTGACTCCGTTCACCGACAGATCGGTGATCGTCAGTGGAAAGTTCGGCGCTGAGTCGTCGGTGTCCACCACGTAATAGAAGCCATCACCTGGAGCCACATCGATACCGGGAGGGCTGGCTAGCTCTGGATTGCCGCTGTCCACCGACTGCAGCACGGCGAATCGATCGGAGGGTAGCGGCTGACCATCAAGGCCGAGTAATCCTAGGTCCATGGATTCCCACGCTGCAGCGGGAACCGGGTTCATCAACACGAGGTTGGTGTTTCGACCACCCTTGCAGACGACGCACTCCTGTGTCGCCAAGGATTCGGACACTGACTGAAGTTGAATGTTCTTCGTCGTCGCGTTACCAGCCGCGATCGTTGCCGGCGCGTTCGGATTGATCAAAACCTGGTACTCCCAGGTATCCTCGATCGTGTCGACGTGGATGGCCCGCTCTTTGAACGGGTAGTTATTGTCGTACACCGCGATGGCGTATTGGCCGTTCCCCTTGTCGTAGACCGCGTACGGCGTGATGCCGTGTCCTTCGAACTGGCCGGTGTCCGACTGCCACCAGATGCGCAGGATATTCGGCACCTGGCCGGGGGTGGTGAAGTCCTCGATGAGTTGGGTCACCACCTGCGATGGCGTCAGGTCCGTGAGAGGTGTGTAGTACTGGGTCGCCCAGTTGCGAGCAAGGATGTTCTGGGTGTCGAGTGTCAACTGTGACTGCGCTGCCAGAGTTGTCGCAGACACCGCACCCGGCTCGATCTGACCGTTGAACAGCGCCGCAGAGGTGATGGCGAAACCGACGCAATGTCCGACCCCATCGACGGAGTCCATAATCGCCACCGCCTGATATTCCGCGGCCGGCGTCATCACGCAGGATCCGTCGCTTTGCACCGGGCCGGCGCATACCCCCTCGCCGTACAGGTCGATCATGTAGTTCGAGGTCATCGGCTGCAGTTCATTGTCCGGCGTGCCCCAGAACACCTGGTTGGGCTGCAGACTGCCTGCGTAGTTCGCGTAGGGGAAACCGTTCGGTAACGGCCGGAGCCCGGAATCCGCCACGACCGTCCCCTGGGGTTCCCAGTCAGGATCGGTCGGGCCGAACCACAGGTCGTAGAAGTACTCCGTTTCCGGATTATCCGGAATGCTCGGCGGAATGACGGGGCCTACAGCAAGTGCAGGAGCTGCCAAACCCAAAGCCAGGGCAGGGGCGGACACGAGGGCGATGATCTTCCGGCGCATGGACCGTGTCTAGCAGAGGTGCGGCGTGATTGTCAGGCTGAGCGTCGGGAATTCCCTATGCGATGGCGTCGATCGCCGCGATCGCCTCGGCGTCGAGGGTCACCTCGGCGGCCGCGCAGTTCTCCTCCAGGTGGCTAATGGAGCCGGTGCCCGGGATCGGCAGCATCACCGGTGATCGCTGCAGCAGCCAGGCGAGGGCGACCTGGGAAGGCAGCACTCCGAGCCGGGCCGCCTGCTGGGCGACGACACCGCCCTCGGCAAGCAGCTCTCGGTTGCCGAGGGGAAACCACGGGATGAAGCCGATGTTGTGCACGGTGCAGTGAGCGAGCAGCTCCTCGCTCTGGCGCAGCCCCGCGTGATACAGGTTCTGCACGCTGACGATGTTGAGGGTCTGCTGCGCTGCCTTCAAGTCAGCGACATTGACCTCGGACAGTCCGACGTGGCGGATGAGTCCTTCGTCGACCATCTCGGCGATCACGCCGAACTGCTCATCGGCGGGCACCTTCGAGTCGATGCGATGCAACTGCCACAGGTCGATGCGATCAACCCCCAATCGACGCAGCGACATCATCACGCACTGACGCAGGTATTCCGGGCGACCGACCGGCATCCACTGATCCGGCCCATGCCGGGTCAGGCCGCCCTTGGTGGCGATGACGATGCCGTCATAGGGATGCAGCGCCTCGCGGATCAGCCGCTCGCTGACCTCCGGGCCATAGGAGTCAGCGGTGTCGATGAAGTCGACGCCGAGTTCGACGGCTTTGCGCAGAACCGCACGGGCGTTGTCCAGATCGGCGGGGTCGTCCCAGATGCCAGGGCCGGTGATGCGCATCGCACCGAAACCGAGCCGATGCACGGTGAGTGGATCTGCGCCATTCGCGTCGAAGGTGAAGGTGCCTGAGGCTGAGATCGGGTTCGTCACACCTACAACCCTACGACGGTGAAGAACTTCCGCTCGAGTTGCTCACCCTCCTCGGGCGACAGCGCCATGAATTCCTGCGACTGAGCGAGGAGTTCGGGGGTCGGGAAGATCCACGGATCGTCCACGAGTTTGGGGGCGACCTGCTCCATGGCCTCCTGCGCTCCCTGCACGGGGCACACATACTGCACATACTGTGCGACCCGGGCAGCGATCAACGGCTCATAGTAGAAGTTCATCAGTCGTTCAGCATTGGCCTTGTGGCGAGCGCGTGCCGGAATAAGCATGTTGTCCGCCCAGATCATGCCGCCGGAGTCAGGCATCGCGAAGTCGAAGTCCCCGCCGAGCGCGAGGACGTCCCCGGACCAGCCGATCGAGGCGATGACATCGCCGTTGTCGAGAGCGGCAAGGTAATCATTCCCCGCTACCTGCCGGATGAATCCGCTGTCGATGTACCCCTGGAGCACCGACAGGGTCTCGTCGAACTGCTCGGTGGTGAAGTCGTCCATCTGGTAACCCTGCCAGTTCAACAGCAGACCCATCGTGTCGCGCATCTCCGACAGGATCGCCACCCGACCTTCGAGCCTGGGGTCGAAGAACTGGTCGAAGGACGTGATCGAGTCGAAACCGGCATCACGTTGAAGCAGGGGGCCGTTCCACCCGAATCCCGTGAAACCCGATTGCCAGGGCAGCGAGTACTCCCGATTCGGATCGAAGGGCGGGTCAGCCAGACCGGGGATGACGTTCACCGCGTTGGGGATCAACTCCTTGTTCAGCTTCTGCGCGTACCCCAGGGCGATCCACAGTTCCACGCCCTCCTCAGTGAGGACGACGATGTCGCGCCCGATGTCCTGACCCTGCTCGAGCGGTAGGCGCACCTTGGCGTAGAACTCCGCGCTGTCGTTGATGTCCTCGGTGTAGACGACGTCGATCCCGGTCTCGGCGGTGAAATCCTCCAGCGTCGTGGTGGGTCTGTTCTTCCGCGAGATGTCGATGTATGCCGGCCAGTTGGAGAAATTGACAACCGGTTCCGAATCGGAGAAATCGGTGGGCTCCGGCGAAGGTTCCGGGGTAGCCGATCCGCTTCCTGTCGCAGTAGGTGACGGCGTGGGATCGGACCCTCCACCGATCCCACAGGCACTAGCGGTAACTGCTGCGGCCCCCACAACTCCAGTCCCTAGGACTTTCCGCCTGCTCCACCGCATGATTCCTCCCACTGTGCGCTCGACCTGCTTCCTCATTCACCCTAACCAGAAACCGGATTAGAGTCCTTGGAGTCGGGAATTTTCGATGCGAACGCGACCGATACGACACCCATGACGGCAAGCCAGACACCAAGAGTGATCATGGCGACGGTGAATCCCAATGTGGCGATGACAACGCCGATGAGAACACCGCTCAGCAGGATGCCGCCATCGAAGGTAATGTTCCAGGCCGTCGATACGACACCGAAGCGAGCAGGTTCGACCAAGGCCAGCATCCCGGTCAACGCGGCGGTGCCACCAGCACCGATCGATGCGCCGAGGATCGCTGACATGGCGATGTCGACGGTGTCCGATGTCACGACACCCAGGGTCACGATCGCCGCAGCGCCCATAAACGTCGCGGGAATGAGCACCCGCGACATCGAGCTACGATCAACTAGACGCCCACCGGTGGAGCGGCCGAGGACGTAACCGAGGCCGACGGCGATGAGTGCGAGCGGGGCAACCGCAGACTCCAGAGGCAGGAAGGTGTACAGGGCGCCGTAGACGATCGCCGACGGCAGGAACACCAGGACCGGTAGGAAGGTCCACAGCGGGACCCGGTCACGGGTGCCGGTCGAGAGATGACGCCGCTGCGAGATGGGAGTCGGTGAGGCCCGGAAAATCGGGACGAGTACTGCCAGTCCGATCAACGGGATGATCGCGCCGAGCGTGAGCGGAATCGCTCGCGCAGTGTTCTCCAGCAGCCACAGGCCGACACCCGGTGTGACGACCCCGGACAGTGAGGTGACCAGACCGAGGTACCCCTGTGCGGCACCCTGGCGGGTCGGCTCGGCGTAGTGAGCGGCGAGGGACACCGACACGATGGTGAGCAGGCCGAACCCGATCCCCCGGATCGCGGTGACAAGCAAGAACAACCAGGCTGGGAGATCCAACAGGTAGGTGATCGCGGGCACGCCGAGCAGGAGCAGTGACGCCGCGAACAGCACGCCCGGCTGGATTCGAGCGAGCAGTGTCGGCACGAAAACCTGGGTGAGAACAGTAGTGACCATGAAGGCCGTCGTCGCCAGCCCGGCACCTACGGCACCGAGGGTCTGGGATCCGATCACAGGCAGAACCGCGAACAGGATGAACATCCCGGTGAAGCCCGGCCCGGATGCGAGCAGGACAGCGCGGGCCGGGGTCACGCGCTCATTGTGGACCCTGACTCAGTGATCTCCGGCAGCGGGAGTTCTGCACGCAGGCAAGCACCACCCAGCGGGGATTTCTCCCAGCGCCAGGTGCCGTTCAGGGTGCGACACCACGTATCCAGCAGTGTGCTGCCGAGGCCCGGAGCGGGATCGGTCGGTAGCCCGGCTCCATCGTCACCCACACGAATACGCAGGCGGTCAGTCACCTCAAGATCTATACGACACTGCTGTGCATTGCCATGCGATGCCGCATTGAGCAGGGCCTGCTCCACGATGCGATAGGCGCCCAGCCGAAGGTCGCGATCCTTCGGCACCTGACCGTTGATGCTGACCTCTACCGTCATGCTTGGCGACCACATGTCAGCGAGTTCCTCCAGCGATGTCTGCATGTCCACATCGCGCAGGTTCGGGCTCAACGACCGCACGGCGCGGCGCAGATCGAGCGCGCGCAGTTGCTCGAGTTGGCGAATCACCTCACCAATCGCCCGCTGCTGCTCCTCGACCGATTCGTCGGCCGACCGTGCCGTCTGCAATCGCAGGCACGCCGAGACGAGCCCGGCCTGCACCTGATCGTGCAGCACGATCGCCACCTGCTGGCGCACGGCCTCATCGGCTTTCAATAACGCCATCTGCTGCTGCTGCAACGCAGCGGCGGCCTCGGTGGCACGGGCGTTCTCACGTCGAAGGCGATCCTGCGCACTGCCGAGGATCCCCTGGATCACGATCAAGGCCAGGACCGACATGATCGCCGCCGATGTGAAGCTGATACGCAAATCAGGGTTTCCCGGCAGCACACCGCCGATGAGTCGGATAGTCGACGCGGAGAGGGACGTGACAACGAAGACAGCGACATATCCGCTGCGCAAAGCCACTATTCCGCTCGCCCAGCGGCGGGCTGACGCCAGAATCAGCCAGCCGACAAGTGTGACTGCCGCACCGCTGAGGATTGCGGGTCCTTGCTCGACCCACGGTGCATCTTTCAATCCCAACCCGACAGTGAAGAGCCCGACGATGCCTGCGACTGGTAGCGGCTGCAGCGGCCAGGGGCCGAAGAACCGCCACCACGGTTCACGTGCCATCGTCGGCGTCGTCATCGCGGATCAGATCGTGGTAGACCAGGATCGCCTTCGTGCGCAGGTCTATCTCTTCCCTGGCCTCGGGCACCAGCACGCGGTAGGCCTTCGACAGGTCCTGGCGCACCGTCTCCGGTGTCACCGCCAACCGACGGGCGATCTCGGTAGCTTTGATCCCCGATGCGGTCATTCCCATCACGGCACGCTGCCGCATCGTCAGAATCTGCAGGGGGGATTCGGTATCGGTGTTCCCCTCGATGCCGAAACTGCGACCTTGAGCGGTGCCCCGAACAACCTCGACGATCTCCTCGATCGGCATCTCTCCGGATTTGGGTAGCGCCGACCAACCGAACAGCACCTCAGGTGGAACGCTGCGTGCCACGGTGTCGAGGCGATACTGCGAATGGATCACGATGCCGATGTTCTCGTTCAACCGACGCATCGCCAAGCCGAGGTCGATGCCGTTCATCTCATCGTTACCCAGGGCCAGATCCAGCAGAGCGACATCAGCCGATTCGACGAGGCCGCGATGCAAGGCGGCACCGGGGGTGTCGGCGTGCAGGAGCAGCTCGATGTCGGGGTGCTTGTCGAGCAGCCGAGCGAGGATCCCCCGCAGCGCGGGGTCGTTCTCGACATAGATCAAGCGGGTCGGCCGCACGCTCCTACTGTCCCACCTGTCGAAGGATGATCCGATTGGAACGCACCCGTTCCATGCTGCTGCTGACAGTCTCGAAGTAGACATACACCTTCTTCTTCGTCCGCCGCTGCCAGCTGAAGCCTCCATCACGCACCATCCGCATCGACCCCTGGCGGTAGGTGGTCTCCCCCCTGAGCTTGACCCGAGCCTGCACCCGTTCACCATCGAGGTTCTCGGTGACTCCTGTGACGAACACCCGCCGAGCCAATGCTCGCGAGACCATCCGTTCGCCGGTGATGCGAATGCTGCGATCCAGCGACTGCTGGACGGCCATTCCCAGATTCGCACTCAACGCCTCCAGGCGGCTCGTGGTGCCGACCACCTGCAACACATACTCCCCGGCCACCACCTCATCAGGCAGCACCCACGCTCCGGTGAACATTCCCGAGTCATCCACCAGCACAGCCCCGATGATCACCGGCTCACCCAGCACCGGAGACGAGTCATCGTCCGTGTCGTGCACATACACCGCGGCATAGGTCGAGGGGTGGAACCCATCACCGGACACCGCGACGCGCTGCCCGGCCATCGGCTGCACCTGATTGCCCTCCCCCAACGGCAGGGCACGCCCCGCCGGATCCAGTGCCGCCGCATCCACGGTGTAGTCACCACTGACCACCACCACCGCAGCACCCGCGTCCGGGGTGGCCGTGGCTCGGGGATCCAACTGCCCATCGATGGTCACCTTCACCGACCCCGCCGGCACCGGACCCGGCACCGGATCAGGCTGAGGAACCGGCTGCGCCGACCCACTCGGGACCACCGGAGCCGACGGTGGCGACTCCGCCCCCCACCCCGCGCCAGTCAACGCCCGACCGGTGACCGTGTAGGCGACACCATTGGTCAACCCCTCGATCACACACGAGGTTGCCGGCACCGCCACCACACACGACGCACCACCCGGAACCGCCCGCATCAGATAATCACTCACCGGGAACGAACCCGACGACACCGGCGCACCCCACGACACCGACACTCGACCATCCCCGGCCACAGCACTCACACCCACCGGCGGCCCCGACAGCACAACCGGAGCCGGGGTCGGTGTGGGTGTTGGGCCCGAACCCGAACCTGAGCCGGCTAAGTTCACAGTCTGCGTGCCACCCGATGTTGCGATGGACAATATGGCGGAGCGGGAGCCGGCTGCCTGCGGGTCGAAGGCCACGTCGATCGTGCAGGACGCGAAGGCCGTGATGCTCCCGCCATCAGCGCACGTCCCGCCACTTACGGAGAAATCACCGGCGTCCGTCCCCGTGATGGTGATGCCTGGTGAACTAACTCTCACGATCGCGGCACCGGAATTCGCTACCGCTACCGTTCGGGTTGTCTGAGAACCCGAACCAACCGCCCGCGTTCCAAACGACATGCTCGAAGCACTGGTTCCGAGATCAGCTATGGCCCTCCACTGCGCATACAAAGGCAGATCTGCAGTGATGGCTGGGGTGGCTCCAGCCGAGTAGGCGGTGCCGACTCCGACCGCGGAGGTGTTCCAGCCAGCAAACTCATAGCCAGTTCGCACCAACGTGCCGGCGCCCTCGACGGTGGCTGGATCGTTGTAGTTATAGACAGTCTCATCGGTAGGCGCAGTTCCCGATGTTGCACCATTGGCGTTGTAGGTGATCGAGTAAGTGGTCGCCGAGGTGTAGGTGAAAGCGTTCGTGGCCCGCACCGCCTGCCCGTCGAGGTTGAACACGATTACATCGACTTCCCCGGGATCGCCAGGCGGTGTGGTGACAGTGAGCGACGTCGCTGTAAAGGCCGTAACGGTCGCGGCGACACCGCCGATCGAGACGGTCGGACCGCTTCCTACCGACGAGAAGTTCGTGCCAGTGATCGTCAACGTTGTTCCCCCGACGGCGTCACCGGATGTCGGCGAGACACCGGAAATCCCGGGCGAAGGCGCGTCGATCAGTGGCATTGTGAACTCGATCGTTGACCCGACGTCGGTGCCTGCGCTGTTGGTTGCGGTGACGTTGAAATAGTACGTGGCTCCCTGGGTCAGACCTGTGACTTCCTTGTAGACAGCCCCAGTCTCGTGGCTTGCCGACAACGGAGATTGATCAGCCGTGACCGAAGTGCAGCCGACCAGGGTGGGAGAGGTCCCCCAGCAGAAGGACACATTCGAACTCAAACCACCGGGGTCAATCGATCCGGTGAGGATTGCCTGACCGGCCTTGTCACGGAAGATCGCCGAAACGGTGCTCGCGTCCGGGGCGCTGGTCGTACTGAAGCTCACGATGTTGCCGGTATCCGATCCCGTGGAGTTGACGGCTTGGACACGCGCGTAATACGTCGTCCCAGGCGTCAGCCCCGTCAACGTCTTGCTCACCGACGTGCTGCTCGGCCCAGCGGCAAGGGGCGATTGGTCCGCTGCGACTTCGGTGCATCCTGTGAGATCCGGCGCCGTGCCGAAACAGAAGGTAACTGCCGTTACAAGGTTCCCGGGATCAACATTGCCGTTCAGCACTACCGACGTGGTCGCCACCGACGTTGCCGCCGTCGTGATCGCACCAGGGGTATCGACAACGCCGATGGAGAAGACCTTCGTTGCCGTCTGACTAGTGGCATCAGTCACTTCGATGGTGAAGGACGACCCTCCATCGAATAGCGGTGTTCCCGAGATCGCCCCCGTCGTCGAATCCAAGGACAGGCCTGACGGCAGCGATCCGGCTACCACACTCCACGTGTAGGGAGCCGTGCCACCATCTGCCGCCAGCGTCTTGGAGTACACCGTGCCGACAGTGCCCGTGGTGAGAGAACCGGTAGTGGTGGTCAGCACCAGTGGGCGAGCTGATGTTGTGAAAGAGCCAATCGAACTGCTAGCGCTGCCGTTTGAATTCGTTGCCGTGACGCGCACGTAGTAGGTGGTGGATGGACTTAGCGCAGTCAGATCAGCGGACACATCTACTGACGTGCTCACCGCCACCAAAGGAGACTCAGCGGCGGTGACCGCGGTGCAACCCGTAAGGTCCGCAGCGGTTCCGTAGCAGAACTGCACTGTGGTGCTCAACCCCTTGGGATCAACGGATGCATTCAACCGGGCGTCGGTTGACGTCACATCAGTGGTTGACCCAAGTGTTAGAAAGGGCACGTCCAACGTGGTGAAGGACACGATCGATCCACTCGCCGATCCATCCGCATTGGTCGCGCTGACCCGCGCGTAATACCGAACACCAGGCGTCAGGCCAGAAAGCGAGGCGGAAACCGGAGCATCCGAGGTTCCAGAAACCGGAGACTGGCTTGCAGAAATGTATGTGCAGCCCGTGAGATCAGCAGCTGTGCCGTAGCAGAAGTCAACGGTCGTCGAACGATTTCCCGGATTCACCAGGCCATTGAGAATTGCAGCTGTAGTGGAGACGCTGCTTGCCGACTGGGTAGTCGAGACCGGCGCTCCTGTCGTGGCGAAGGAAGCGACGCTTCCGTAGGTGGTGGTGAATGAATTCTCAGCCACGACTTGCCAGTAGTAGGTGGTCCTGTTGGTCAGGCCGGTCAGCGTCAGCGACGTCAAACCGGTCGCACTGCTACCTGTAAGAGGAGCGGCACCACTGGCGTTCGTGAACTGTGAGGTTTGAGTGCATCCCTGCAACGCACCACCGCTGGTTGCTGCCGTCGTTCCGTAACAGATCAAAGCTGTTGTCGGTGCTCCGTTGGGATTGACGTCGGCCGTGACACTTGCTGACGTGGCTGAGACGGATGACGCGGACTCATTCGTGATAGTTGCCGAGAAGGCCGATCCGGCATTTGGGCAGCTAGCGCCATCATTGGCCGGCGACAACGTGGTTCCGCCAAAGGTCGGGGGAGAACCCATGCTCACCACTTCAGGGTTCGACTCCGACAGTTCGGCGGATTCAATTTTGTAGACACTTCCACCGTTGACGTGGAAGTACACGTTGCCGAGCGCGTCAGCGTAGGCAGCCCCCGTACCTCCGCTGGCCATGGCCCCCGACGTTGTCTTGTTGACTACGACTTGCGTTGTCAGGTTGACGACCGAAAGTGTCATGGGAGTACTGGCTGTATTGGGGGAAAGCCCGTACGCCGTGTTACCGAGAACGGTGAAATCGGCCGCATTCGAACCAAACGTGTTGCCGTCCAGAGTGAAATCCGTAACGACTGGGTTGTCGGGATCGGAGACATCAACGCTCTTCCAAGCGTTGTTCCTGTTCTTGCCAAGCAGTAGGCGATTCTCACCCCAGAAGTCACCAGCGTTGTAATCGCCGATTCCATTTCCGTTCTGTTTGAGGTCTCCGACATTCGCGTACGTGCCGTTGGCATCAACCCGAATAAGTTTGCTGTTGTAGTTGGCGTATATGAAGTTGTCGGCTGTGTTGTAGCCCATTCCATTTGGGCCACCAGTCGTAGAGTCGCCCACCGTGCTGTAGGTGTTTGTCACCGGGTCGTAGACATACAACCTCGGGCCAGGAGCCGCAGACTGATACAGCTTCGGTTCGCAGGTGAACGGCACCGGACTGCTCGCCGGTGCCACGGCCGCCTCTTCTTCCACCTGCGACACCGCATCAACCTCTGACTGCGGCTCAGCCGCCGTGGCGTAAGCCGGCAGAATCCCGGCCCCCAGAGCGAGGGCGGCCAGGGCGGGCACGAGGCGGCTGCGGGGGGATAACCGGCCGGTCATGCTTCAGTTTTAGGCCGATCCCCGAGCCAATCCCCGATCCTTCACGATCGTGAAATCCCCCGCCCCCGCATCATCGCGCGTCCATGCCTCGCACAGATCGGGAGCTGTGGATAACTATCCTTGTAAAATGTTGTCCTGCAAGGGAAAATGGGTGTGTTGGGGGTTGACTCGTGTCTGACCCTTGATCTAGAATCGTACTCATGTTCGCATCCTCGCATCTGACTCCGGAGGGCCGCTACGGGTTGGCCCTGGATCAGATCGAGGCTGGCTTGGATGTGCTCACCGAGGCCGATCCCACCGAGTTGGATCCTTCAGTTCTGGGTGGGTTCATGCTGAAGCTGATGACTCAGTCCCGGAGCATGGGTGCTGCCCAATCAGTCCTCGCCGACCGATTCGCATCGTCTGGTGTGTGGGCTGATGAGGGGGCGAAGACTGCGCACGCGTGGGTGACCGCGAAGACGAACGAGTCCCTGCACCGGGCCCGGGCGGCGGTGGACACCGGTGCGGGGATGCGGGCCCATCCGGAGATGGC
This sequence comes from Actinomycetes bacterium, assembly GCA_965657825.1. Taxonomy (GTDB): domain Bacteria; phylum Actinomycetota; class Actinomycetes; order S36-B12; family S36-B12; genus M55B157. The sequence continues at coordinate 24,777 of CBFHQG010000005.1, forward strand.
GGTCGCCTACGCCGAGGGGAAAGTCTCCGCCCGGCATGTGGACATCCTGGCTGCGACGGCCGGCAAGTTCCCGACCGTGCGGGGGCACCTGGAAGCGAATGCCGACGTGATCGTGGAGATCGCGACCCACCTGCCGGCCAAAGACTTCGCTGAGAACCTAACCGCGTGGTGCCACATGTTCGACCCGGGCGCGGTCGAGCGCGATGAACGTAAACGCGACAGTGAGGCCTATCTGCATCTGTCCCGGATCGGGGGCGGCATGTGGCGGCTGGACGGATTGCTGCCCGACGAGGTCGGGACGCAATTCAAAGCGCTGCTGGATGCCGCGCTGCGCCGGGTACGGGCTGATGCGAAGAAGAAAGATCGCGCCGAGGATGGGTTTGCGCAGGAACGATTGTCAGATTCAGGCGATAGTGGCAAGGAAACGTGCGCAAATTCAAACTCTGAGGTGATCGGCATTGATGTGTTGGGCAACCCGATCTATGCCGACGAGACTCCAACCGAGGTGATGGACAACCGGTTCGGATCCCGGCAGAACATTGATGGTCTGCGCTACCTGTTCAACCTCCTCGCCCCCGCCACCAACCCTGACGGCACCATCGCCCTACCGACTGTGAACGGAGCCCGACCGGTGGTGCACCTGACCGTCGACATCGAATCCCTTCTCGAAGACTCCAGGAACGCAGCCGCAGCGTGGCTCGAGCGGTTCGGGGTGCCGACCAGCGTGATCTCCGCGGCGAAAGCGAAGCTGCTGGCCTGTGACGCCACGCTCGAGCCGATGATCATGCGCGACGGACAACTCCTCGCCACCCTGCCCAGTATCCAGACCGTACCCGCCCACCTACGCAAAGCGGTCATGCTGCGCGATGAGGCCTGCCGGATCAACTCCTGTGACGCACCGATCGCCGAGGTCCATCACCTGATCTACCTGTCCCAGGGCGGACCGACCACGATGAGCAACCTCGCCGGCCTGTGCTGGTACCACCACCACATGATCCACGAGGGGAAATGGACCCTCACCGGCGATGCAAATCACGAACTCACCCTGACCAACACCGCCACCGGTCAGCAATGGACCAACCGGCCACCACCCAAGAAACGCGTAGGACTTCCTCGCCAGCGAAAACGGGAATGACCCGCCGTCAACGGGGAATGATGATCCGGTTGGACCGAGTTTTCTGCCCGTCCTCGCCCACGGCCTGGAAGAACACATAGACCCGCTTGTTGGTCCGCCGCTGCCAGGTCACATCCTGCTTACCCCGAGCCACCCGGATGCTCTCGGCAACCGCATAGCGCACCTGCCCCGGCCACCTCACCCACACCGACACCGAACCTGTCGACATGCCCGACACCTCGCCAACCACGCTCACCATCCGACCCGTGCGCGAACCGGTCACCACGATCGCAGGTGCAGCCACCGGAGTTACTGAGACAGGCTCACTCCGCGCCCCCCAACCAGCACCGGTCAACGCCCGCACCCGCACCTCATACTCCGTACCGTTCGACAGGCCCTCCAAGGTGCAGCCGGTAGTTTCCGCGGAAACCAGACACGACCCACCACTTGGCCGTGTCGTCACCTGATAGTGAGTGATCGGAAACGACCCGGACGATTCCGGTGCAGCCCACAACACTGATGCTGAACTATCGCCACCTGTCACAACCACGTCGACAGGCGCTGATGCAGGGACTGCCGGAGTGGGCTGAGGCGGCGCTGTTAGACCAGTGCCGGAGAGCCCAGCCGTTACCGAACCTGCTGACGTTGCAACTGTAAGCGTGGCGGAACGTGCACCGGATTGTGTCGGAGCAAACGCGAGATCAATCGTGCAGGAACCACCGACAGCAACAGTGGCGCCCGCATTACACGTGCCGCCGGTGACCGTGTAGTGGCCATCGTCAATGCCCGTGATCGTGATGCCCCCGCCGTTGATCGTCAGTGAGGAGCCACCGGTGTTACTGAACGTGATACTGGAGGTGACGGAGGTAGCACCCACCGTGATCGACCCGAAGGGCACACTCGCTGAGCTGAGGGTGGGTGTGGGTGCGGGGCCCGCGATGAAGGTATTCGTCGCCGCGATCCCCGCCGGGACCGTGGAACTGCCGTTGTAGATCAGATCGGGGGTGTTCCCAGAGAACGTGTTTCCGGTGACGGTGGCGGTTGCGGGAGCCGTCACGGAAGTTGACAACCCGTAGTCGGCATTGTTGATGAACTGATTGTCGGTCACAGTGTTGTGAAAGAACCAGCCTTTGGCGTCACTCTTCCAGGGATTGATTTCCGCACCGAGGCTGTTGGCCTCTATTCGATTGTTGTGGAACTCATGATTGCCAGCTCCCACGAACGACGCGGCCTGGTAGTTGCGCAGGAAAGTCGAATCGCGCACGATCATGGTGCGTTGGGCGCGGAGAGTTATGAAGTCCTCATTGTCGACAAACGTCGACCCTTCGATGGTGACGACGTTGTTAGCCGGAACCCCAGAATCCGTCGACCCATGGTTGGCTTGAATCAGGTAGGACGAGTCATCTGCTGAATTGTTGCGAAAGGTGCTGTCCTGGATCGTCAGGAATGAATCCGATTCCTTGTTGTAGACGATGTTTCCCCATGCCGATCCCGTCAACATGATGTTCTCGACAGTGACACGACGGAAAATGGTGGTCGCTTTCGTGTTGTGGATCAGCGACCCAAAGTTTCGATCGGCTGGAGGCGTTCCGGTGAGCGTCATGTCTGTGACGGTGGTGTTGCCCCCGTTGATGAAGAACGGACGGAACGTCCCGGAATCCACGGTGAGGGACGACTCGCCCGGACCGCTGATCGTCACCTGTTTCGTGAACTGCGGCAGACTGGATGTCAGCGTGATCACCGCTGGATCTGGAAGCGAGAACGTAATCGTGTATCCGTTTCCGGAATTCGCCGTGATGATCGCCTCCCGGAGGGTCAAGACCCCATCACTCGAGTTCACCGTATCGGCAGTGCTATCGACGATCAGGATCGAGGAGGCCGCCACCTCAGTTGCGTTCATCGTCCCGGTCGTGACCACACCGCCAATCAGTACTCCGACCGCCAGAATCCCAAGCCCACGACGACCCACTGGTGAAACGACACTCACCACCCCAAGTTAGGTGATTCCCTGAGCGGAACCACCGATCGTTCACAATCGTGAACTCCATCCTCAAGGGGATAGATTGCTTCCGTGATCACCGTGCCTGTCTATCGCCGGTTCTCCGACCTCGACCCGCTCGGCCACGTCAACAACGTCGTGTACCACGACTATCTGCAGGAGGCCAGGGTCGGCATCATCGGTGGCATGGACGGCGTGCTCGGGTCGGGGTTCTCCCAGATCGTGGTCGACCAGCATGTGCACCACCTCGCACCGCTGGGATATGCCCGCGAACCGATCCAGATCGAGGTCTGGATGGAGACGATGAAGCGCTCGTCGTATGTGCTCGGCTACCGCATCTATGACGAGAACGGGGTTGTCGTGGCCGAGGCCACCAGTCGGCTCGCGGTGATCGATCCCGAAACCGGTCGACCCATCCGCATCCCGCAGGAGATCCACGACCGGCTCGCCGCCGCATTGGTCGAGCACGGGATCGAAGAGCCAACCGAAGCCTGACAGAATCTGTCGGCATGGAACCCTCGCCCGAAATGCCCCAGCAGTACGTGCCCGATCCGCACCGCTATGACGGTCGGATGCCGCAGCGACGATGCGGTCGCAGTGGACTGCACCTGCCAGCGGTGACCATCGGGTGCTGGTGGAACTTCGGCGATGACACCCCGCTGATGACCCAGCGCGAGATGCTGCACACCGCATTCGACCTCGGCATCACCCACTTCGACCTCGCCAATAACTACGGCCCGCCCTACGGCTCAGCCGAGAAGAACGTCGGACGCATCCTGCGCGAGGACTTCGCGAACCTGCGCGATGAACTCATCATCTCCTCCAAGGCCGGCTGGGATATGTGGCCTGGGCCCTACGGCGATCTCGGTTCGCGCAAATACCTGCTCGCCAGTCTCGATGCGAGCCTCGATCGACTCGGACTCGACTACGTCGACATCTTCTATCACCATCGCCCCGACGAGAACACGCCGTTAGAGGAGTCGATGGGAGCGCTGGCGACAGCGGTGGCGCAGGGCAAAGCACTGTACGTCGGCATCTCGTCCTACTCACCCTCGCGCACGGCGCGGGCAGCGCGCATCCTCGCCGAGATGGGCGTGCCACTGCTGATCCACCAGCCGTCGTATTCGATGTTCAATCGCTGGATCGAGGAAGGACTGCTCGACACCCTCGAGGAGTTGGGCATCGGTGCGATCACGTTCTCGCCACTCGCCCAGGGGTTGCTCACCGACCGGTACGCCAACGGCATCCCCGAGGGTGCACGTCCCACCCAGGGCAAGAGCTTCGATCCGCAGTTGGCGACACCGGACAACCTCGAGCGGGTGCGCGGGCTCGCGGCGATCGCCGCAGCACGCGGGCAGAGCCTCGCGCAGATGGCGGTGTCATGGACCCTGCGAGACGACCGCGTGACCTCGACTCTCGTGGGTGCGTCGAGTGCGACCCAACTTCGTGAGACTGCAGCGGCGGCGTCACGTACCGACTTCACCGATGCCGAGATCATCGCGATCGACGAGTTCGCCGTCGAGGGCGGTGTCGACCTGTGGCGCTGGGTGTCGCGTTTCAGTTAAGCGGAGGAACCGGTCGTGACGCGCCGGACGATGGCCTGCGCGGTCGACGCATCGGCCGACACCACCAGGCTTCGGTAGGGCTCGTCATGCAGTTCCAGCACCACTCCGGGATCACGCTTATATAGGGCGACGAAGTTCCGTCCGTCCCGGTGCCGCAGACCACCGAGGAGGAACAGGCCCGGGACCCCAGCGGGTACCCGCCATCCTCGGGCGGCCTGCCACGGATCGGTTGAATACTCCGCGCGATCGATGTGATCCCAGGGGATCATCAGGTCACCCCGCAGCGCATACATCCGCTCCCACCTGCCCAGGTGCACCTCGAGGGCGGCATCGGTCAACACGAGTCGGGCCACGGGAGCAAGCCTGGCATGCGTGTCGTCTCCGGGCAGTGTCGGAGGGCGGTGGCATGCTCGCGGGTATGGCACGCAATTCCGCTCGCGACCGAGTCCTCGTCGAGGTGCCGACGAATGCCGTGCCCGCCGGCCCGTGGTCGGCCACCAGCGTCGAGTCCTTCACCGGCTGCCCCCTGAAGTACTGGTGGAGCAAGGTCGAGAAATGGGAGACCCCCTCCACGCTCCCTCTGGTCGTCGGGCGTGCGGTGCACGCCGCCCTCGAGGGCCTGCTCGCACTGCCTCCCGATGAGCGCACCCGCGAGGCCGGGGTCCCGCTGCTCGACGCCGCCCTCGTCGACGAGCTCGCCCTCGTCGCCGACACGTCATTCCATATCGGCATCGACCCCGAGGCCGTGCGCGAGGCCGCCTACACCGCCTACGACGCCTACTTCACCACCGAATCGCCCGATGAGATCGACGTCGTGGGGCTCGAGCGCGAGGTCGCCACCGAGATCCGCGGTTTGCCGTTTCGCGGATTCATCGACCGGATCGCCCGGGCCGACGATGGCCTGCGTGTCACCGACTACAAGACCGGCGCAGCCAAGCCCCGCTACTGGTGGGGATACTGGCGCCAGCAACTGCTGTACGCCCAGGCCCTCACCGAATCCGGCGAGGACATCGCACAGGTCGAACTTCTCTTCCTGACGTCGCCGCGAGCGGTGACCCGCCCGGTATATGCCACCGCGCTCGCCCGTGCAATCGACGATCTGGAACGTGCCAATGACGAGCGCGCACGCATGGCTGAGGCAGCCCGCTGGGAGGCGCGCACCGGTCCCCTGTGCGGATGGTGCGACTTCCGTCATGCCTGCCCCACCCAGCAGCGCAATGCCCCCGCCCCCGGATCACAGGCCAGCGACGAGGTACTTACCCGCGCCGGGCTGCGCAAACGCGGAACGCCATGACCGAACACCTCGACATCCCCACCTGGACTCCACCCTGGCCGAGCGAGGGCCAGGTCACGTTCCTGCGCATCTCCGCCTCCTCACTGTCCGGTGACTCCCGATGGACCTGCGCCGAACAGGTCGCCAAGAAAGCGCGACCGCAGATCTCCCCCGAGCGAGATCGTTCAGCAAGAGTGGTCTACCCGCCCTATGAAGACGTGCCGATCGGGATGGTCCGTGACGCGCTCTACGACATGCTGGCCAAGGGCGCCGATATCGACCAAGCCCTGGCTTCTCGCGATGCCGAGGCCCGACGTGAGATCAGCGACCCCACACGCGCAGCCATGCGAGCCGGTATCGAGGGGTACCTCGCTGTCCTCTCGGATCTGACTCGAAGCGGTGAACTGCCCGCCGACACCGTGGTCCGCGAGTTCACCGCGATCGATGCGATCCCTCCGGCCGGTCGGGTGGAGTGGTACGGCTGGGGCCTGATGCACACCTCGCGCGACAGCGCGATCCGCGAATACCACCTGCTTACCTGGAGCAAAGCCGGCACCCGCGAGCGCAGTGCAGCCTCACTTGCGGTCTATGCCCGGATCGCCGCCGATGCCGTCAACGTCCACGACGGCACCGCGTGGTGGGAGCCACGCGTGGAGAACAGTGCTCAGCCGCGGCCCGGCCGCGAGGTGCGAATCCGCGAGATCGGCCTGCTGGACCGATCCTGGGAACTGCGTTACACCGACACCGTCGAGGCGGCCCGCGAGTTCTTCGCCGCGCACGTACCACCGGCACTCGGTGTGCTCGCCGGTGGCCACTACCAGCCGACGGCCCGCTGCTCATCCTGCGCACTTCGTAGCGCCTGCCCCGGAATCCCGCGCATGCCCGGGGTGCTCGGGGTGATCGGCGAGTCGACCTGGCCGCGGGCATTCAGGCCCGGTGACATCTCCCACGGCCGTCACTGCACTGAGCAGGTGTTCTTATCCCGCACCCTCGGTCTGCCCGGGACACGAGGCGAACCCACCGAGGCGATGCAGCGTGGCAATGACGTCCATGCATGGCTCGAGCACGCCCATGCCCGCCGCGAGGCGTGCACGATCGAGGACCTCCCCGCTGATGCAGCCGACCCGATCGCTGCGCGCCTGGGTTGGTCCGACGAGCGCTACCTCTCCCGACGGCCCTATCTGCAGGCTCATCTCGACGTGTGCGCGCTGGCACGCTATGACGCAGAGAACGCATTCCCCGAAGTCACCCTCGCCGGGTGGGACACCGACGTCGATGTTGTCGTATCCACTCGCGCCGATCTCGTGATCGCTGACGGTGACGTGGTCGTGGTCCGGGAAACAAAGACCGTCTACGACGCCGACGACAGCCTCAGCGATTCGCAACTGCTCTATCGCTACCCGCAGATCGCTCTGAGTGTGTGCCTGCTCGCCGACGGTCTCGATCCCCTCACCGGGCAGTTGCTCGACGTCCCTCATCCTGCGCGCATCGAGTTGGAATTCCTCACCGCCGACGGTGCGCACGTGCGCTCCTTCGATGTCAGCGATCCCGAGATCGTGTTACTCGCCCGGATACACCTCGCCGAGGGCATCGATCGCCTCCTCTACGACAGCCCGACTGCGAATCCCGGGCGCTGGTGCACCTGGTGTCCGGTGCAGCGCTGGTGCCCGGCTGCAGCCGTGGCAGAGGATGGATCCTGGACCGGCGAGGAAGTGGAGTCCGAAAGTGAGGGCGAAGGTGCGCGCACCTCGCTCCTCGCTCTCGCCGAGACCGCCACCTACGACGAAGATGAGGACATCCCCTTCTGAGGTTTCGTCCGCCACGTCATCGACACCCCTAGACTGACCGACCATGAGCGACAACGCGCCGGCCATCCCCTGGTCCTCACGGGCGCCGCAGAAGTACGTCCTGTCCATCATCACGATCGTCATCGGAGTCGCCCTGATGGTCACAGCCGTCGCCTACATCGCCAACGGAACCGGCGGAGTGGTGCCGTTCCTCATGCTGGTCGTGGCCCCCGTGCTCACCGTGGTCTATGTGTATTCCTTCCTGTTCAAGAAGTGGGAATCCACCGAGTGAGCTCACCTGAGTTGCGGGCTGGTGACGCTGATCGCGATCGGGTCATCGAGCAGTTGCGCGAGGCCTACGCCGAAGGACGTCTGACCACCGACGAACTCGACCAGCGCATCGACGCTGCACACCAGGCACGCACGATGTCCGATCTGACACCCCTGACCGCCGATCTCCCCGCTCCGGTCCCCGCCCCCGTGGACACCGATGCCGTTCAAAAGGCGAAGCAGAAGGCCAAGGTGGCCAAGGATCTCCGCTCTACCTGGGCAGCGTGGCTCGGTGTCGGCGTGCTGGTCAACATCATCTGGCTCGCCACCGGATTGACCAGTAGCGGATTCGGCTACTACTGGCCGATCTGGGTCATCGGCCCATGGGGCGGTGGTCTTCTCATCTGGCAACTGACCTACTGGTTCGGATCGGACTGACCCATGACGATGCAGATGCGTGAACTCGGCACAGCCCGACTGCGAGTGAGCGAGCAGGGACTGGGCTGTATGGGGATGTCGACCACCTACGGACCCAGTCACGACGACACCAGCACCGCGGTGATCCATCGTGCGCTCGACCTCGGCGTGACGTTCTTCGACACCGCCGATGTGTACGGGTCCGGACACAACGAGGACTTGGTCGGGCGTGCACTCAGTGCTCGCCGCGACGACATCGTGCTCGCCACGAAGTGCGGATTCGGACCGGACCTGTCCGTGCACGGCAATCCCGACTACATCCGCTCCGCATGCGATGCCAGCCTGCAGCGCCTCGGTACCGACCGGATCGATCTGTACTACCTGCATCGCGTGGACCCGACCGTCCCGATCGAGGAGTCGGTGGGTGCGATGGCTGAGCTCGTGTCTGCGGGCAAGATCCGCCACATCGGTCTGTCCGAGGCGAGTTCTGCATCCCTGCGTCGAGCCGCTGCCGTGCACCCCATCACCGCGCTGCAAAGTGAATGGTCGCTGTGGACTCGCGACCTGGAGGACGATGTGCTCGCTACCGCTCGTGAACTCGGGATCGGCATCGTGCCCTACAGCCCGCTAGGTCGCGGATTCCTCACCGGAACCGTGACCAGCGAGGACTTCGACTCCCAGGACATGCGCCGCTCCCATCCACGGTTCCACGGAGAGGCTCTCCACGCCAACCTGCAATTGGTCGAGCGCGTCCGCGAGATTGCCGAGCGACATGGGGTGACTCCGAATCAGATCGCCCTGGCCTGGGTGCTCGACCAGGGGACTGACGTCGTGCCGATTCCGGGTACCAAACGCATCGAATACCTCGAATCCAATGTCGCCGCGGGCGATGTGCGGCTGACCGATGAGGATCGACACATTCTCGCGGAGATCTTCGCTCCCGGAGCAGTCACCGGAGCCCGGTACGGACGTGCGCACAGTTACGGAGATTCACCGCTGCCCGCTTAATCCTCCGGCTGCGCAAGACGTTCGCGGCCGACGTCAGCGGCGATCTGAGCGAAGCGAGTGGCAGCAGGGGTGCGCAGCGCCGGTACCGGCAATCCCAGCAGGATCGACCGCGGCGGGATCGGTGGGTCCAGGGGAAGGACGCGGACACCGGGGTCATCGGTGTTGACCGCGAGAAGCGGCATGATCGCCGGGGCCAAACCGGTGCGCGCCATCGCCTGCATGGCGCCGTTGTCATTGGTCTGGAATCGGTAGCGTGGGTGCACACCGGCACCGCGCAGGCCGTCCTCGATGAAGGACTGTGCGGTGCCAGCGGATTCACCGATGATGCCCGTGCTCGACAGCAGGTGCGCGGGGAAGGTCGACATGCCGCGGGTGTGATCATCGGTCGCCGCGACGATGACGAACGGATCCTCGCCGAGGGCGATGGTCTCGATCATCGGCTCGCGCACCGGACCGGCGAGGAACGTCACATCGAGGTCACCGGCGATGAGCGAGGCGATGAGGGGCTCGTTCTCGTCCTCCTCCACCACCCGCACCTGCAGGTCAGGGGTCTCTGCGAGCACCCGACCGACGATGGCGGGCAGCAACTCCACCGAGACGCTCTGGAAGGTGCCGCAGGCCAGACGTCCCCCGATGCCGGCATGCAGGAGGTCGATATCGGCGCGCATCTCATCGAGTCGGTCGAGGATCACCTCGGCGTGACGGAGGCACACGCGCCCGGTGGGAGTCAGGCTCACCGCGCGAGGCCCACCGGGTCTATCGAAGACGGCATGACCCAGTGCGGATTCCAAGGAGTGGATCTGCTGGCTCACCGCCGCCTGGGAATAGCCCAGGCGGATCGCCGCATCAGTGAAACTGCCCTCCTCCGCAACCGCGCGCAGGGCCTCGAGGTATCGGATTTCCACACTCGCCACACCCGTACCATAACATTTACTGATTGACACGATCTATTTTCATCATTTTACATGATCTCCCCGCGTGATCTACCGTGGAATCACACCACCGGATCGTGACCTGCACATCCGGGACAACGTGAAGGAGAAGCCCGATGTCCACCCTCACCCGTTCCTCGCTGCAGACCCTCGGCCAGCGCGTTGCTGAGGCTGGCGTCGATGTCGATCCTGCAGCCCTCACCACCCTCGCCGCGACCGCGGAGGCCGCCGGAGTCTCGCCGGCCCTCATCGAGGTGCTGCTCGACGACCAGGCCCCGGGCGTGGTGCGCCTTCGCGCTTTCGAGCGCGTGACCTGCGCCCTGTCGCGCCTGGTCTACTCCCGCGCCAACGTCGCGACCGCCGCATAGGTCATCCCCTCAGTAGGGCATCCTCATGCGGGTGATGCCCGCTGATCTGGATCCGCAGATCGCCGCTTGGCTCGACTCGGCGCCTCCGGTCGACATCGACTTCGCTGACATCGCCGCGATCCGGGCGATGTCAGATGCCTACATGCGCGAGACCGGGGGCCCTGCACCCCGGTTCGCCGACCCGCGCGTGCGTCTTCACTCCGAGCGCTTCGGCGGGGTGGACACGCTGGTGTGGGCGCCCGTCGACCGCCCCTCGCGCGGCACGGTCATCGCCGCCCATGGCGGTGGATTCATCGTCGGCAGTGCGCTGGGTGCCGAGCGCATCGCCGTACCGCTCGCGGCAGACCACGCCATCACCACGGTGAGCGTCGAGTACCGACTGGCCCCCGAACACCCGGCCCCTGCTGCACTCGAGGACATGATCACCGTGCTGGGCCACCTCGATCGATCCACGCCCCTCGTTGCCCACGGCAGTAGCGCCGGCGCGACCCTCGCCGCGGGATTGACGCTGTGGGCCCGCGATCACGACCTCCCACTCGTCGGGCAATCCCTGAGCTGCCCGGCCCTGGATGACCGCGTTGTCGATGAGGTCTGGTCGCCGACCTGGACCGCGGACGCAACGCGATGGATGTGGCGGCACTACCTTGCGACCGATGCACCACCGCCCTATTGCATTCCGGCACGCCACGACGATCTGCGGGGGTTACCACCCGCGCACATCGTCATCGCCGCACACGACACGTTGCGCTCCCAGGGCCTGAACTACGCCCAGAGACTGCGCCACCACGATGTGCCGGTGAGCGTGCACGACGCACCGGGCACCGTCCATGGTTTCGACGGTCTACTGCCCGACAGCGACGCTGCTCGAGCCGCAGTCAACGCTCAGGTCGACGCGATCGCCGGATGGATCACGGAGGCGTCGGTCGGGCCTTGAGCGCACCGAACTTGCGTCCGGAGATCTCATCCAGGCTCTTGCCCATGGTCTCGATTCGGAATGCCCAGGTGATGATGAGCGCGAGGATCGTCACCCCGGCCAAGGCGAACAGCAGAGCTGGCTGACCGATCTCATCGAGCAGGATCGGGAAGAAGAACACACCCAGCGCGGCACCGAGCTTGGCGAGACCCGCCGCGAAACCATGCCCGGCTGCCCGCACCTCCGAGGGGAACACCTCAGCGGGCAGAGCGTAGGTCGTGGCATTCGGCCCCATGTTCATGAAGAAGTTGAAGATCGCGAAGCCGACGAACACCAGCGCAAGATGATCATCGCCTCCGCCAGGCAGCGCGGCCGCGACTCCGAGGATGAGCAATCCCACACCCATGAGTGAGAAGCCGAGTATCTGCAACTTGACGCGCCCGAGCTTCTCCACCGTGAAGATCGCCGCCACGAATCCCAGGACGAGGAAGATATCGAGGAATGCGGTGCCTTCGGTTGCTGCGATGTCGTCGGCGATGAACGTCGAATTCGGTCCAGCGAGTGCCAGTGCCGCCAGCAGGGTAGGGGTGAAGATGCCGACGCCGTAGGTGGCGATATCCATGAGGAACCACGGGACCGAGGTGAAGATCGTGCGCCGCCGCAGATCCTTCTTGAACAGTCGCGGCTGGAAGAGTGCCTGCAGACCCTCACTGGACTCCTCGACCTTCTCCCGGTCCTTGTCGCTGACGTGCACCTTCTCGCCGGTCAAGCGTTCGGTGACCTCGATGGCTTCCTGTTCATGCCCGTTTTGAGCGAGCCATCGCGGACTCTCCGGGACGCTGCGCCGCAACCAGATGATGACGAGTGCGGGGATGATGCCGAAGCCGAGCATCCAACGCCACGAGTCGACCTCAGGCAGGATCAGCAGGATCACGACACCCACCGCAGCACCGAGCAGCATGCCCACCGCCTGCAGTGAGAACGCCGAAACGAGCATGCGGCCACGATTGGCCTTCGGCAGGATCTCAGCGAGATAGGCGGCCGCGATCGGGTAATCCAAGCCGATGGCGATACCGAGGAAGAATCGCGAGGCGATCAGGGTCCATAGATCCGGTGCCACCATGCAGGCGACGGAAAACACCACGAACATGATGAGGTCGTACTTGAAGATTCGACGTCGACCGATCTTGTCACCCAGAGGGCCGAGGAACATCGCGCCGAAGATCGCGCCCACGATCGCCGCAGACGACACCAGGCCGGTCTGCCAGGCGCTCGCCCCGAAGTCCTCCTTGATCAGTGGATTGGCCACACCGATGATGAAGAAGTCGAAACCGTCGAGCATGATGCCCAGCCCGGCAAGGAACCAGAAGCGCCGATGCAGCCCGCTGAAGCGGGCGTTGTCGAGGGCCTTTCCGATCGAGGGCGTCTTGGCGTCGCTCGTGGTGGACATGACCGCAGGTTAGGTCCCCCCTCTGTCGCCGGCTAGACCTGTCACCAAGTGTTCACCCGCGTTCGAGACGTTCACCCGAGGGCACCCGTAGGCTCACCCGCGTGACACCCTCCATCCTGCGCGTAGCCGACCGATTCTCCGGCCCGATCGGGTACGCGAATGGCGGCTGGATCGCCGGGATGGTGGCACAGGCAAGCGGCATGGATCCTGTCGAGGTAACCCTGCGTCGACCCATCCCACTCGAGGTCGATCTGGCATTGGTCATGGATCCGCAGACATCCTCGGGACGACTCCTCGATCACGACACCCTCATCGTGGAGGTCAAAGTGGGGACGTTCCAGCGTGCTGCTCCCGAATTCGTCCCCCGAGCGGACGCGATCGCAGCAGAGGATGTCAGCCTGGTGCGATCGAGCCCGGACTACGGGCACTGCCTGGTGTGCGGGGCTGATCGAACCGACGGCTACCGGCTGCGACCGGGTGCCGTCACGCACCGCCCACACACCGTGGCCTGCCTCTGGCGTCCCGCTGCGATGCAGCCGCTCCTGTCTGTCGATGCGACGATCCCCGCCGCCTGGGCGGCCATGGACTGCCCCGGGGTGTGGACGATCGATGCGCCCAATGATCCGATGCTGCTCGGGCGGATGACCGCGAGCGTGTTGCACGCACCCGACCTTTCACGAGGCGATGCCACCGAAGATCTCATCGTCGTGGGCAGACAGGATGCGCGCGACGGACGCAAGATGCACACCTCCACCGCGCTGTACTCCCTCGACGGCGAGTTGCTCGCCCACGCCGAGCAGACCTGGATCGCGGTATCCCGACATCCGGAAGCATCATGACCGATCGACTCGCACTCCCCATGTCATTCGAGGCTCGCTACGGGGCAGGTCTCGATCGGACCCTGGTGCTCGGTGGCGGCGGAGTGTGGTTCATCGCCTGGCAGACCGGCTACCTGCGCACACTGATGAAACTCGGCATGGACTTCAGCCTCGCAGAGCGGGTCGTAGGGACCTCGGCCGGATCGGTGATGGCCAGTGTCATTACCGGGCGCAGACTCGCCGCGTTCTCCACCGCGATCTCCGGGCTGGCCAAAGCACCTGCTGTCGTATCCGCTCTGGCTCCGGCCAGTGCACTGTCGCCATCTCAGGATCACGCTCTGGAGATGTTCCGTGCCGCGCAGGACAACAGCCCTGAGACGATCAAGGCGATCGGCTTCGCGGCACTCGCCGCGGATACACCGAGTGCTAACACTCTCGCACGCAACATCACGGTGCTGCTGGCCATGCGCCGCTGGCCAGCTCCGACACTGAACACCACCTGCGTGGACGCGTACACAGGCGAGCGCTGCGTCATCGGTGCCGGTGATCGGATACCCCTTGCGCGTGCAGTGGCGGCGAGCAGTGCGGTGCCGGGCCTCTTCCCACCCCAACCCATCGCCGACCGCAAATGCATGGACGGCGGCGTCAGCGGGTCGGGCACGCACACCGACATCATCGCCGGCGCACGTCGCGCCGTTGTGATCTCGCTCACTGACGGGACGACGACGGACGGCACCTGGGGCACCGTCGAGCCCGGGGGTATCGCGCGGCAGTTCGCCGCTCTCGCCGACTCAGGAACCGATGTCGCCCTGTGCGTTCCGAGGGGCTCGATCCCTGACGATCTGATGAACCCCAGGGATGTTCCCGATGCACTCGCCCGCGGCACGGCACAGGCGATCGCCGACCACCCTGAACTCGCGCGGATGTGGGCCTGACGGCACGATAGGAGCCATGCCCGCCACCGATACCGACGTCCTCGTCGTGGGTGCCGGGCCCGCAGGGTCGGCTGCTGCCGCCTGGAGTGCGCGAGCCGGGATGGACACCTGGCTCCTCGACGCCGAAACCTTTCCGCGGGACAAGCCCTGCGGCGACGGACTGACACCACGCGCCATCGCCGAACTCGATCACCTCGGGCTCGCCGGATGGCTGGAGGGCCGGGCCCGTAACCGGGGGCTGCGTGCCGCTGGATTCGACCAACTGCTCTACCTGCCCTGGCCGGGTGGATCCCTTCCCGCATACGGCGGCGCGGCCCCCCGACTCGAACTCGACGCGGCGATCCGTCAGGTCGCCGTCGATTCCGGCGCACAGGCGGTCGAGGGTGCGCGTGTGGTCGACGTCCAGCGCGATGGTGATCGAGTGAGTGGCGTCGTGGTCAAGGATGCGGGTGGCACGCGAACCGTGACCTGTCAGCGTCTCGTCGTGGCCGACGGTGCACGCTCGCAGCTGGGTCGGATGCTGGGTAGGGAGTGGCATCGCGACACCGCGTACGGAGTCGCTGCACGCGCCTACGTGAAGTCCGGTCGCAGCGATGACGAATGGATCTCATCGCACCTGGAGTTGCGTGGCGCTGATGATCGGCTGCTCAGTGGCTACGGTTGGATCTTCCCGCTCGGAGACGGCGAGGTGAACCTCGGTGTCGGCACACTCGCGACGAACAAGAACCCTGCCGACATCAATCTGCGCGCGGTGCTGCACCACTACGCAGACGCGCAACGTGATGGCTGGCAACTCGGTGACGATGTGCGTGCGGTGTGGTCAGCCCTCCTACCGATGGGTGGTGCCGTCAGCGGAGTGTCCGGGACCAACTGGATGCTCATCGGCGACGCGGCCGGATGCGTGAACCCACTCAACGGTGAAGGTATCGACTACGGCCTGGAGACCGGACACCTCGCCGCGCAGGTGCTTGCCTCCCATGGCCGCAGTTACGACCTCAACACCCTGTGGCCGGTCCTCCTCCGTGAGCGCTACGGGCTGGCCTTCTCCATCGCCAGGCGCCTCGCCGGGCTCATCACCGTGCCCGGCCTACTGTCGACCCTCGGCCCGATCGGGATGCGCTCGCAGTTGCTGATGACAATCGCCTTACGCGTCATGGGCAACCTCGTGACACCCGAGGATGCCGACGCGATCGCGCGGGTCTGGCGGACCGCTGGACGCATGTCAGTTCGGCTGGATGATCGGCCTCCTTTCACGTGACCCGAACGGTCGCCATCACCGGGGCCGGTGGCTTCATCGGATCCGCTCTCGCCCGTCGCCATCTACAGGCCGGAGACCGGGTGCGCGGCCTGGATCTGCCCGGTGTCGAGATGGTCGACGGCATCGAGCCCATCGCCGGCGATATCACCGACCCCGACGTGATCACCGAAACCGTGCGAGGTGCCGACCTGGTCGTGCACACCGCAGCACTGGTCGCTGAGTCCGGTGACTGGGCGACGTTCCATCGACTCAACGCACAGGCTCCGCGGGAGCTGGCGCTCGCCGCGAGAGATGCCGGAGCGCAGTCCTTCGTGCACCTGTCCAGCGTGATGGTGCACGGGTTCGACTATCGCGATGGTGCAACCGAGGACGATCCACTCGACCCGGCTGATAATCCCTACTGCTGGTCGAAGATCATCGGTGAGCATCACCTGCGTGGTGTATCCACGCCGGGTGGGTTCGCCGTTCACATCGTGCGCCCCGGAGATGTGTACGGCCCCGGCAGCGTGCCCTGGGTGCTGCGACCGGTGCGGCACATGCACGAACGCACCTTCATCTACGTGGATCCGCGTTCCTCGGTGATCAACCACGTCTACATCGACAATCTGCTGGATGCCATCGACGTCATCGTCGAGCGACGCGAGGAGACCACCGACCGGCCGGTGATTGTGACCGACGGCCAACGCACCTTGATGCGCGACTTCTGGGGTTGGTACGCCGAGCGCTCACCCGTCACCCGGCATCCGTCGCTGCCGGGCTGGCTGGCCGAACCGATGATCGGCGGTCTCGCCGCGGTGATCCCTGCTCGATGGGCCCGCCGCCTCGACCTGGATCGCCAATCGATCCGATACCTGCGTCGCCACGGAGTATTCGACACCACCCGGTTGCGCTCCCTGGGGTGGGAACCTGCGGTCGGGTTGACGGAGGGCCGGGAGGCGACCGCGAGTTGGCTGCGCGAATTAGGCCTGATGCGGGCCTAGAGTGGGGTCATGACCGAGCAACCGACCCAGGCCCTACTCCCTGGACGCATGGGATTGCTCGTGCGGTTGCAGGCGCAGCCCGGCCAACGCGCTGCCCTGCTCGATGTGATCAACCGCTACACCGATGGTCTGAGTGCGGAGCCGGGGACCGAGGTGTTCATCGTCCACCTCGACCCCGATGACGTGGACATCGTCTGGCTCTATGAGATCTTCCGCGACGAGGACGCCCAGAACGCCCATCGTGCCACCGACGGATTCGCGACCCTCATGACCGAGATGCCCGAACTGCTCGCCAGCCCACCCGGAGTCTTGCGGATGGACCCACTTCGCGTATCGATGCAACAGGCTGTCCTCGACGAGGACTGGGCCCTGTAGACCACGCCGCATCCTCCGGGGTGCACATTTCCTGCCCGATGGGTGCAGGGATCGAGCCGCCCGCGACATAGACCGGGTATGAACGACACCTTCGAACCAGAACCCGGACCTGAATCAGGACCCGAACTCGACCGTCTGCGTGCCGCCGATCCGGTGGGTGCGGATCCAGATCTGTCCGCACTGCGGGCGCGGGTCCTCGATGACGCCGCCACCTCGCCCCAACCTGCTCGCACCAAGCGGGGGCGCACGATCGCGGTCGGGATCGCTGCCGCAGTGGCCCTGCTCGCCGCCGGGACCCTCGCCGGAGTCGCCCTCGGGCGAGCGACCAGCGACGACCCGATCCTGGCGCTGGCCGACGAGCCCGATGAGGTGCCGGCGATCAACTCCGCACCCGATCTGCCGATGGACTCCGACACACCGGTGTCTCCCGGGCTTCCCTCCATCGGTGGTTCCGCGGCCACAAGCGAGGATGCCAAGGCCGCGGGCATGATCTGGCCGGGCTACTCCGCCGATGTCATCGCCGATCCCGGTCTGGTCGATGAGAGTGGCACCGCCGATGGGTACCGCCTCGATGTGTCCGGCATCGACCGGCTCGCCCTCGCCTCACAGTTGGCCGCTGTCTTCGGTGTCGAGGGATCACCTGCGACCAATGAGGGGATGGTCACCGTCGGGGACTCCTCGGGAATGGGACCGCAGATCTGGGTGTACGACGACGCGACCGCATCCTGGGCGTACTCCGACTACAGCCGTGATCCCTGGAACTGTCCGGATGCGGCAGGGTCGTCCGAGCCCGGTGTCAGCGACCCGATGCCCGCTGAGCCGTGCACGCCGACGGGCAACGCGATCAGTGAGGGGGCCGCCCAGGATCAGGCACAGGCCATCCTGTCCACTCTCGGGGTCACCGACGGCGGCGGGTTCGGTATTGATTGGGAGACCTTCACCGACGGTGTCATCACCACGGCGACGGCCTGGCAGACCATCGACGGCCAGCGCACGCAGTTGAGCTGGTCGGTGTCCTTCGACGATGAAGGGCCACTGTGGGCCAATGGGTTCGCCGGTGGCCTGGAGGTCGTTCGCGACTATCCGATCGTCGGTGCACGCACCGCGGTGCAGCGCTCAGCGCTACCGAAGTGGGCAGCCTTCGGGCCTACTCCTATCGATGGGGAGGTTCGAGTGATGGACGCCACTGTCAGTTCCGATGAGGTGTCAGTCGAACCTGCACCCCGCGCAACCGATGCACCCGCCGGCTCGATCGAGATCGTCTGGGACCCGGTCGTGGCAACGGGCGCGTCTTCGACGCTGGCCCAGTATTGGACCCCTCAGGGTGAGTTCCTCCTGCTGCCGGCCTACCGGCTCTCCACCGCCGATGACCGAGGTGACTGGGTCGTGATCGCGGTGGCGGATTCCGCCGTGACCTTCACCACCGGCCGTTGACCGCGGGCAGAGGTTCACCATTCGGCAGACGTACGGATCGATACCTTCCTTCCGCCACCGCGTGGGAGGGCCCGATCAGTCCGGTAGCGTGGGCCCTCGATTCCCTGCGGGTCCCCAGCACAAGCACCAACGCCGACAGGGTGTCCAGGAGGGATGGCCGAGCGGCCGAAGGCGACGGTCTTGAAAACCGTTGAGGCGGTATCCCCGTCTCCGTGGGTTCAAATCCCACTCCCTCCGCCCTAGCCCTTCTTCGGGTGGTTCGAGCCCGAATCGGGCCTCAACCGCCCGAAGAACCACCCGGAGTTCAGCACGGAGGTCACGATGTCGGCGAGCACGATCGCGTGGCTCATCGTCATCGACTTCAGCATCATCGCGGGACTGTCGATCATCATCGGGGCCGTGGCTCCCCGCTGGCCGGATCGTTGGCTGGACACCGATCACGGGCCGATGCGCATTCCCATCCCTCGCCGAGAGACGACCTTCCGCGCTCTTGGTGTCACCTGGATGGCCCGCCATCTGCCGGAATTGGGGTCGGTATTCGGCGGCCAGAGTAAGTCGAGCCTGCCCGGTCGAGATGCTGAGAGCCTGCGGCGCTACCTGATCGAAGTGCGTCGCGGTGAATGGGTGCACCTGCTGTCGATGACGACATTCATCCCACTGGTCTTCTTCAACCCGTGGTGGCTATTCGTTCTCTTCGCCGTCATTGCGATCGGTGGGAATCTGCCCTTCGTACTCATCCTGCGCTACAACAGATTGCGATTGACACGCCTGCTCGACCGAATGAATGGCTAGGGTTACCCACCGTGATCGATGGTTTCGGTGTGACCTCCATGACCGCGCCACTGCGTCGCGTAGCCGTGCGACCACCGGCGGCCGGCTCGGCCTTCGCTGCTGCGCACTGGGCTCAACCCCTCGACGAGGATTTGCTCCTCGATCAGCATGCTGCCTTCACCGGATTGCTCGAGCGGCTCGGTTGCGAAGTCGCGATACTCCCCGCCCGGATCGATCTCGCCGACTCCTGCTTCGTCTACGACCCCGCCTTCGTCGTTGGTGACGGTGTCATCGGGCTGCGCTCGGGCAAGACGGTCCGCATTGCTGAGGGCCCGGCGCTGACCGAGGAACTGGTCTCACTCGGTGTGCCGGTTGTCGGTTCACTGACCGGTGCTGCCACCGCTGATGGCGGAGACATGTTCTGGCTCGACGATCGAACCTTGGCCATCGGCCGCTCCTACCGGACGAACGCCGCGGCCGTCGATCAGATCCGTGACCTGCTGGCACTCTCGGGGACCCAGGTCGCCACCTTCGACCTCCCGCATGATCAGGGTCCCGAGTGGTGTCTGCACCTGATGAGCGTGGTGTCCCCTGTCCGTGATGACCTCGCCGTGGTGTACGAGCGGCTGGCTCCTGTGGCGCTTCTGCAGGCCTTGCATGATCGCGGTGTCGCAACGATCAGTGTTCCCGAGAGCGACTGGGCGAGCCTGGGGTGCAATGTGCTCACCGTCGAGCCTGGGGTCGTCGTGATCGCCTCGGGCAACGATGGGACGGCCGAACTTCTCGCTGACGCGGGGTGCGAGGTGCACGTGTATGCCGCGAGCGAGTTGACGAAGGGCGAGGGTGGACCGACGTGTTTGACCCGGCCACTGTGGCGGAGCCACTAGACGGGAACTGTGGCGGAGCACATAGAGGGAACTGTGGCGGAGCCACTAGACGGAGGTGTCTCCGCCGAGTTGCCAGATGCGTGCCCCACCGACGAGTGCCGCGGTGTTGGGGACGATCACGGTGTCGTCGCCGAGTTTGACGATCTGCGAGGCGGTGATGTGTCGGGAGTTGCCACCGCCGATGTAGAGGCGATCCCAGACGAAGATGGGTCGCAGCCCGTCGACGACGCGCACCACGCGACGTGACCAGAACGAATCACCGAGGCGGCGTCGCTCATGCTCGCCGATGTAGGTGTCGTAGCTCAGGCCCCACCGCACGGGTGCCTGGGATAGTTCGAGGTGCGGGGCGAGCCGGCCGCCGTCGAACAGCGCGCAGCCCAGCCCGGTGCCGAGGGTGAGCACGAGTTCGAGTCCTTGCCCGGCGACGACCCCGGCGGCGTGGAACTCCGCGTCGTTGAGTACCAGGGTCGGTATCCCGAGGGCGTCGGCGAGTGCGGTGCGGGCATCGAATCCGTGCCATTGGGCGAGGAGTTCGGGTTTGACCCGGGTACGAGGACCGCGTGCGGTGACGTAGTGGGGGGTGGTGATGACAACCCCGTGGCGGATCATCCCCGGCAAACCGACGCTGGCCCGATCGGCTCGGGGGAGGGTGCCGGCCATCTCGGCGATCGTGTCGACGAATCGGGAGGTCGGTAGGGGGTAGGGCGTGGGGACCCGGATGGGCTGGGCGCGCATGGTGCCGGCTTCGTCGAAGACGCTGGCCTTGAAGCCTCCGCCGCCGCAATCGACGACCAGGGTGGACACGCTGTGCTCGGAGGAGTCGGTCGAGGAGCCATGGTCGGGGGTCACGGCACATCAGTGTGCCGGGTCCTGGCCTCCTCCGGTAGCCTGTCCGGGCTGGTTCGCCGGCACGGAGGCGTCGCCTAGTCCGGTCTATGGCGCCCGCCTGCTAAGCGGGTTTGGGGCTAAAACCCCATCGAGGGTTCAAATCCCTCCGCCTCCGCCATTTCAGGGAATAGGGCCCCGCAGGGGTCGTATTCCCTGAAATATCGAATGCGTGGGATTTTCCGAGGAGTGACCGCAGGTCACGACGGCTCCCTCCGCCTCCGCCATCGACGAAATGTGCCCCCGCAGGGGTGCAGTTCGTCGATTCTTACGAGAGAACGACGCTAAACGGGACTAGCCGCAGTTCGTGAGCACCGATGGTCGTCGCTCTCTGGGCAGAATTCTCAGCCGACGAAAAGTGCGCCGCGCTTGCGCTTAGCCGTAACCTTGCGCAGCGGGCCAGATGCCGGGCCGGAGACCTTCGCGCCCTTCGCGGTGAACGTCGACCCGTGCAGGGGGCAGCGCCATCCGCTGGGGGTCTCCACCACGGTGAAGCCCTGGTGGGTGCAGCGCAGGTCCACCGCCTTGTATTTCTTACGGCTGATCCGGACGATCGCCGTGGGTACCCCGCGGACATTCCCGATGGTGGCCACGCCCCCGACAGCGGCCAATGCCGGAACCTTGCCCAACCGCACCCGAACTCGGCCATCGCCAAGTTGGGTGACGGAGCTAGCCGGCGCAGGAGCGGCCTGAGCCGTCGATGCTCCGGCGGCCACGACTGCCAGCCCGCACAAACCGGCCGCTGCCTTCAAGGCATCGCGACGAGTCAGGCCGGGACCGCCTGGCATATCCATGCCTGAGAGTGTGGCCCACCAGGGGCCGATGCGCATCCGGGCAGGGGGTATCGTTACCCACCGCAGTTCCCAGCGCCCGTAGCTCAACGGATAGAGCGTCTGACTACGGATCAGAAGGTTTGGGGGTTCGAATCCCTCCGGGCGCGCCCCACCACCCTCTTTGTGCATGCGTCCGTATCCGGTGGCAATTCGCACACCTCACGTCACACTTCGCAACCTCGTCCGCCACTGTTTCCAGGCTGTATCCACTCCTCGCAAGAACGGACACAGCCGTGCGCTTGATCGCACCCTCCCGGTGATCGAACTCCAGGACTCGAATATCGGTGATCCCACAATCGATGCACGGGTGATTTTCCAGGTAGGAGATCAGCCAGGACCGGACGTCCTCGATCACCTGCTTCTGCCGTCGCCTCGCCTTGGTCAGGTAGTACTCACGGTTCGCCCTGTAGTGCTCACGCCCCCGTGCTCGCCGACAGTCCAGACACACTGAACCTTTGCTGGGGCGACGATCCGGTGTCAGATGGCAGCCACACCGACTGCACCGTGGGTTGTCGCTGGCAAACTGCCGCTCCCGATCCATGCCCCATCGTCTCGCCTCCCTCTGACACGGTCTCCTCATTTCTTTCCGCAGAAAGTATTTATCCACAGGGAGATCACCTAGTGAACCCGGCATCGCGTCGGCCTCTTACTGACGGTGTGTTCGACAATCAGTGAGGGGAACCCAGCGGTTTCCGCATGGTCGCGATGCCTACCGACAGTGCCGAGCCGCATCGCATTGTCCCATGGCGAGGACGCCCTCCTGAGTGACAAAGACCACAGATGAACGGTCAGGAATCGGACGTACATTGGATATATGACCGGTCAGATGGTCTCCAGTCGAAGGGAAGGCACCCTCCCGGGTGCCCGGCTCGTGGCGGCTGTGACCGCGGTGATGCTGACGCTGGTCGCCCTGATCGTGATCGACACCCAGCCCGCAGGCGCCGCGAGTTCACGCGTTGACGCCGACTACCGGTCTTTCTTCGCGGGGAGTGCGTTGGACGGCACCGGCTGGACCACCTGCCCCACCGCCATCACCTACTCCATCGACGTGCGTGCCCTGAAGCCTTCGCAACGCGCTCGCGAGGTCCGACGCATCCAGTGGTCCATGCGCCAGTGGGCGAAGGCCGCCGATCTGACGATCCAGTTCACCGGTCGAGAGCGGCTGCGTCTTGATCCGGCCAGTCACACCCTGCACCCCGCCGACGGCACACTGCTGCGCAATCGTCATGTCTACATCTCCTTTCTCCGCGAGGGAAAGGACCCACTCATGATCGACCCGGTGGCCGGGTTGGCGATGCCCGCCCGAGTGCGAGTCGCCGAACGCGATGTGATCGGTGGCGTTGCGCTATTCCGCGCTCGTCATGTTCGCACGCTCAGTTCGGTGGACGGCCACGCACTGAAGGGCCTCTACCTGCACGAGCTCGGGCATGTCTACGGACTCGGGCACGCTGATATCCCCGACAACGTCATGCACCCGACCGTGACTCGTCGCACCGCACTTGGTGCCGGAGATCGTGCCGGCGTGCAGGCGGTGGTCAAGCCGTGCCCGGTGTCGCGATGACGAAGACGTTGGACTCGTAACTGCGTGCCGCCGCGTCGAAGGCGCCTCCGCAGGTGATGAGCGTCAGGCGATGCTCGCCCTCCAGCGCGAACGCCTCCCCGGCGATCGTGGCGAACTCATCCTTGTCCACCATGAGAATTTCGGTCACCGTGT